>JBDSDO010000019.1:0-48587 GCA_039920505.1 Terrimesophilobacter sp. | reverse complement strand
GCCAGCCGGAGCATCAGGCCGACGATCACGCCGAGCAGCGCGCCGAGTGAATTGGCGAGGATGTCGCGCACGTCAGAGAACCGGCCGGGGAGAAAAAGCTGGGTGAACTCGATCGCGCAGGTCAACGCCACGCCGCCCGCGAGCGCGAGCCACCAGTGCCGCCGGCCGGCCAACAGCAGGAATAACAGTCCCACCGGCACGAACATGGCGATGTTGGCCGTGAACTCCACCACGTCGTAGGTGATCCAGCGGGTGAGGTCCGAGCGCGCCAGCACGCGGAGCACGCCGCGCAGGATGCCCACACCGCGCTCATCGAGCGGTTGTGGGCCGAGCGTGATCCACCCGACGACGCCGAGATAGCACACGGTGATGATCTGGAGGATGCGGCGGTGGCGGAGCACTCCCCCAGTGCCCCGCAGCCTCCGCACTTGTAGCATCCGCGATCAGGGACGACGGCGCGACTTGGCGATCCAACTGCGCGCACCGATCAGAACCACGACGGCGACGATCAGCACGAGAGCGAACTTGATGATCACCCCGAGAAAACCCACCAGCACGCCGATGATCGTGGAGGCGAAGACCGCGGCCAGAATCAGCGCAGCGACCACGAGAATGAGGATCTTCGTGTTCTTCTTCACGTCATCCTCCTGCAGGCGGCCGGCGCACATGAAAAGTGGGCCGTCCCCGTATACGGGAACGGCCCACCCAAGTGCGCGATGTCTCGAGTGTCAGCGGCGTAGGCCGAGGCGCTCGATCAGCGAACGGTAACGCTCGATGTCGATGTCCTGCAGGTATCCCAGCAGCCGACGACGCTGCCCGACCAGCAGCAGCAGACCACGACGTGAGTGGTGGTCATGCTTATGCTCTTTCAGGTGCTCGGTCAGATCTTTGATGCGACGCGTCAGCATCGCGACCTGAACCTCCGGGGATCCGGTATCGCCTGGGTGGGTTGCGTACTCTTCGATGATCGCTTTCTTGACGTCTGCTTCTAAAGCCATAGATTCGATCCCCTCTCTTCTTGTTGCGCGGTGCCCGCAACCGAATGCTCGAGCTCTCTTTATCCGCGGCCGCTTCACGGCAACCCCCCGAGTTTAGCATCAGCAGCGGAATGCCCTGCGACGCCCGAGCGGGTCGACCTCGAGGCGCGTCGCTACGGCGCTGTGGTGAAACTGTAGATATTTGAGTTGCCGAATGTCGTCATCGGCGACTGGCATGGCACTGGGGCCGACGTGGCCACACCGTCCGCCAGCGCCTGCCGGTAGGCGTCCACCGCCGGGCAATCGGTCGCGTCACGCACATCGTTCCATACCGCCACTCCGTAGCTGTCGGTGGCGACAGCGTAGTTGTAGTCACCGAGGAACTCGGCGGACAGCGAGTTGGCGCTCGACGCTCGGGCGTCACTGGGGGCACCGCGATGCCGCTCGGCGAGCGCTCCCAGGGCCGGACCGGCCAGGACCACTCCTTCCATCGGCCGCGGGTTCGCGGTCGTGGACTGCCACGGCTGGTGCCACGCGTTGTACGTCACATACACGATCGATCCGTTCGGCGCGATGGCGACGGCCGGCTGGTTGGCGCGGTCTCCGCCGGGGGACACCGCCTGCTTGGCGGTGTAACTGTTGCCACGGTTCACCGAATAGCTCACGTAGGCGTGTTCCAGGTTCGTTCCCGCGCTGTCATCAGACCAGCCGAGCACCACCGTGTTCGGCGCCCCGATGCCCGTCGGGGCACCATTGGCGATGTCGATGCTCGGGAACACGTCAGTGCGCGATCCGGCAACACCGTCAATGGTGAAGCGCCCGGTGACCGGGTCCAGCTGGCCGATTCCGCCGATGCCCATCACTGCACGAGGCCTGGTGAAGTTGGCGCCGCCGTTGTCCGAGGTCGCCTGGAAGAACACCGCGTTGCCGTGGGTGTCCGATCCTGTCCACACGACGTACACGCGACCCTGACTGTCCGTGCGCACGGCGCAACCCTGACGCCCATTGATCTGCGCATTGTTGACCGCGGCCGAAAGCTGTCTTGTGGTCCACGTGTCTCCGCCATCGGCTGACCTATGCAGCATCACCGGTTCCGGAGCCCCGCCTACACCGTTGCTGCGGAAACTGACGTTGCACACGTACACGTTGCCGAAGTACGGACTGCTCGCCGCGTTGTCGGCCCAGATCTGCTCCTTGTCGCTGAAGGTCGCACTGCTCTGTTTGCTCACGATGACCGGCGGCATCCAGGCGCTCGAGTCGCCGTTTGCCGCCGCCGCCACGTCGTCGGTGCGGGAAACGGCGATCGCGCCGGAGCCTTTGAAGGCCTGATCGGTGCGAGTCGTCGCGAAGTTGGTGGCGATATTGCTGTAGTACAGCCGGGAACCCGCGGCCCAAGAGAACGTGCCGTCAGCGCCTCTGCGTGGCCCGAAAACGAGCTCCGGATCACCGTTGGAGACGAGCCCGCTCTCGAAGTAGCCGGGCAGGGTGCCGATCGGCCCCACGTGTGCAGTGCACGCGGCCGGGCCGAGGCAATCCCGGGCAGTCCAGCCGCTATAGGTGGGCTGTGTCCAGGTATGCCCTGAGTCCATCGAGAAGTAGATGCCGGAGACGCCGACTCCCTGGGTGAAGGGACAGGTGGCCGGATTGCCGGCGCTGCAGGCTTCGAGGTCGATCTCGTCGTTGGAGCCGGCCGCGAGAATCGTGGGATGCGCCGGGTCGACAGCAAGCCCGGGCTCGTTCTGTTTGTTCTGTGAGAACGGTGACGCGGAACTTCCCGTGTTTACCAACTGGTCGCTGCTTGCGGCAGTGGCCGGCATGAGGGGAAGAAGCAGCACGGCTGCTGCCGTTGCCGCTGTGAGGAGTTTGAGCTTATACATGATGAAACCTCCGGAAAAACGCTGATGTGTCTGATTCGAGGCTGTGGCGGACACGATAATAGATCGCGATCGTCGAATCCGCCAGGGGTGGCGTGCATCGTTGCCTAAGACCTATGCTCACCGCGTCGACCGGACTAGTGTTGCGGCATGTCCGCGGGACCGGAAGCCTATGCAGCGGCCCTGGAACGGGCACGAGAGCACGCGATGCACTGGCTCGCCTCGGTGCCGTCGCGTCCCGTGGGTCCGCGCGCAACCGCCCAGACGCTCCTAGCCCGCTTCGCCGCGCCGCTGCCGGAACAGCCGACCGACCCGGCAACAGTGATCGACGAACTGGCCGAGATTGCCGAGCCCGGGCTGATGTCCATGCCCTCCGGCAGGTTCTTCGGCTGGGTGATCGGCGGCACCCTGCCCGCCGCGCTGGCCGCCGACTGGCTGGTCAGCGCCTGGGACCAGAACGCCGGCATGCGCCTGGCCACGCCGGCCGCCGCCGCGGCAGAAGAAGCGGCGGCAGGATGGCTGCTGCAACTGCTGGGGTTGCCCTTGGGCAGCGACGTGGGCTTCACTACCGGCGCGACGATGTCCAACTTTGTCGGCCTCGCCGCCGGCCGGCAATACGTGTTGGGCAGGGCCGGCTGGGACCTGGACCGGCTGGGGTTGACCGGTGCCCCGCACATCAACGTGTTCGTCGGCGAGGAACGGCATGCTGTCATCGACCTCACCCTGCGCTATCTCGGACTCGGCGCGCCCATCGTCGTCGCCTCCGACAGCCAGGGGCGATTACGCGCAAGCGCGCTGGCCGAGGCGATGGCTGCCGCACACGGCCCAGCGATCGTCTGCCTGCAGGCCGGCAACCTGCACTCAGGAGCCTTCGACCCGATCGGTGACGCGACCACCATCGCCCACCGGCACGACGCGTGGGTGCACGTGGACGGTGCGTTCGGGTTGTGGGCCGCCGTCAGCCCGGTGTACCGGCAGCGGTTGACCGGACTCGACACGTGCGATTCGTGGACCACAGATGCCCACAAGACGCTCAATGTTCCCTACGACTGCGGTATCGCGATCGTGGCCAACTCCGAGGTGATGCGCGCCACCTTCGGCACACGGACAAGTTATTTGATGGCCGATGACCAAGGACCGGGCGAGCCGCACGAGAAGGTGCCGGAACTGTCGCGGCGCGCCCGCGGTGTTCCGGTGTGGGCGGCGTTGCGCTCACTAGGCACCTCCGGCACGATCGCGCTGGTGGAACGGCTCGCCGCGCACGCCCGGTCACTTGCCGAGGGATTGGCGATGCTGCCCGGCGTGGAAGTGCTCAACGATGTCGTGTTCACGCAGGTCTGCGTCAGCTTCGGTGACGACGAACGGACCAAGCAGGTCACCAAGGCCTTGTTGGAGGACGGGGTGACCTGGATGTCAGGATCACGCTGGCAGGGCCGGGACGTGCTGCGGGTCTCGGTGAGCAACTGGTCGACTGACGACGTGGATGTCGCGCAGTCGCTGGCAGCGGTGGAGCGCGCGACGGAGTCGGTGGCTGCCACCCGATGAGATAGGTTTCCCGGAATTCCGCCCAATGTCGCCGGCTGGTGGCACGATCAGAGCATGAGGTGTTCGATTGTGCCGCCGTATCTGCTGGCTCGGATTGCTGCGATCGAAGACCGCGGCCTGGAACGCGCGGCCGCCGCAGCTCGAGCAGCGCTTGCCCATGACGCCCCATTACTCAGCGCGCGCCGCGCCAAGCCCGCCCCGCCGTCCGTTCGGCAGCGAGTCCCGCGCATTCACCCTGCCACCCGAAAACTGGAAGGCCCGCACCGCACAGTCTTCGACGCCGGAGGCATCCAGACCCTACCGGGTAAGACCGTGCGCACCGAAGGCCAGGATGCGGGAAGAGACACCTCGGTCAGCGAAGCCTACGACGGCCTCGGCTTCACCCACTCGCTGTACCGCTATGCGTACTCCCGGGCATCCATCGACGATAAGAACCTGCCGCTGCTCGCCAGCGTGCACTATGGCCGCGATTACGACAACGCCTTTTGGAACGGCGACCAGATGGTCTTCGGCGACGGCGACGGCACCGTGTTCCGCGGATTCACCTCCTCGCTGACGGTCATCGGACACGAGCTGACGCACGGTGTCACCCAATACTCGGCGAACCTCACCTACGAAGGTCAATCCGGAGCACTCAACGAGTCGGTCTCGGACGTGTTCGGCGCGCTGGTGGAGCAGTACAGCCTGGGACAAACTGCGGCAGAGGCGAGTTGGCTGATCGGGGCGGGCCTGTTCACCGACCAGGTGCAGGGCACAGCGCTCCGGTCGATGAAAAACCCGGGCACCGCGTACGACGACGACGTGCTGGGCAAGGACCCCCAACCCGCCGACATGAAGCACTACATCGACACCGAGGACGACAACGGCGGGGTTCATCTCAATTCAGGCATCCCGAACCGGGCGTTCGCTCTCGCCGCGATTGGGCTGGGCGGCAGCGCCTGGAAGAAAGCCGGGCAGGTCTGGTACGACACCCTCACCGGCGGCGCGGTGCCGGTGGACTGCGACTTCACGCGCTTCGCGGCGGCGACCACGGATGCCGCATCCGCCAGATTCGGCGTCGGCTCGCCCGAGGAGCGTGCGGTGGCGGCGGGCTGGAAGGCGGTAGGCGTGACCCGATGAAGATCACTGTGGTGCGCAGCGGCGGCATCCTGGGCACGCCGCGGCAATGGGAAGTGATTGTCGACGACCAAGACGACCCCGAATCCTGGCTGATGCTGGTGCGGGAGTTGCCCTGGCATGAAGCGCAGCAGGCACCCGCGGCCCCGGATCGTTACGTATACCGGATCAGCTGTGCCCGACGCAAGGTCACCCTGCCGGAGCAGCAGGTCGTCGGCCGGTGGCGGGAGCTCGTGGAACGGGTGCAGGGCGCGTCGGGCTGACCCGAAACCTACTGTGGCAGGAGCAGGCTCACCAGGCCGACGGCGGCGCCACCGAGACTGGCGATGAACGCGCACCAGGCGATGACGATGCCGCCCGTGGTCCAGAGCACACGGCGACGCCTCGCCGTGCTTACCGCTTCTTGGAGCTGGCGGAACCGATGCACGTACGCGCGCACATCCTCCGGCTCGCAGGGTTCCTCATTCCACGTAGATCGTTCCTCGGCGTACATGCCGAGCAGCGCGCCTTCGTGCGGGGACAGGACGGGCGGCAACTGCGCCAACCAGCCGGGCAACTGCCGCGGAGTCAGCACCACTACCCGCCGTGGCGGTTTGGCAATCGTCATGGTGCGGGAGTCGAGCACAACAATGCAGGGGATTGCGTTGACGGCGAAACCGACCGCGTCCGACAGGAGGGTGGACGCGCGGTCGGCAGCCGCCTCCGCCTCGCAGATGTGCGAGTGAATCTCGAGCCCCGCTGTAAACCCCTGGCTGCGCACCCAGACCTCGCGTCCGGTGTGGTTGTGCAGACAGATCGTGAAGACTCCGGGAGGCCCGATCAGCACATGGTGTACTGGCGCGCCGACCACGCCGATCGGCACCTCGTGCACGACGAACCAGCCGGCGCCTCTTTCGGTGAGTGTCGCGGCGACCGCGACCTCGCCCAACGCACCGCGATACGCGGCGCGGGCGCGCGGAACGATAGGGTCTGCCCCGAAGAAGCATTTGATGATCGAGCGTGGGCGCGCGGCATCCTGCAGCCGCAGGCACTCGTGCACGAGGGCAAATCCGGCGCTGCGGCAGCGCAGCGTCGGCTCGCTGGCGACGGCCGATGTCGGCGCGCGATCTACCGTGCCCTTCGGGCTTTTCGTCGTCATATGTTTTTTGCCGCCCCCCAGCGGTCGAACCCCTCCCACCAACGATAATGGCGCATTGCGAGTGGCCTCGACCCCCAAAACGAGGTGACGATCAGTCACAAAACAACCACAACTTTGCCACGCAGGTGCCCGCGCTCCAAATGTTCGAACGCCGCGACCACCTCGGACAGCGGGTAGGTCGAGTCGATGGCGATGGCCAGTTCGCCGCGCACGACCAGCTCGGCCAGCCTGTCGAGAGTGCGGATGCTGGGTGCCCCGCGACCAACCCGCCGAATTCCGAAAGGTTCGGGGTCGGTCGCGATCGTGTTGATCCTGGAGCGGTTCACGCCCAGCTCCAGCGCCGCCTCGATCGTTTCGGCACCGTGGTGGTCGAACACCACCGTCACCACCGTCGGTGCTGCCGCTCTCACCCGATCGGCGAGTCCCGGACCGTACAGCACAGGAATCACGCCGAGGGAGGCGAGGTACGCCTGATTCGAGCGTCCTGCGGTCCCGATCACGGTGGCACCCGCGCGAATGCCCAGTTGTGCGACGATGCTGCCGACCCCGCCGGCGGCGGCGCTGACCAGCACGGTATCCGCAGGCGTCACCGACTGTGAGGCGAAGGAGTCGTAGGCGGTCTGACCGGCCAGGGCGAGGCATCCCGCGACGATCCAATCCAGTTCGGCCGGTTTGCGCGCCAGGTTGCCGGCGGGCACGACCACGCAGTCGGCGAGGGTGCCGATGTGCACCGTGCCGAATACCTCGTCACCAACCTGGAGCGTGGTGACCCCGTCGCCCAGTTCGTCGACGGTCCCGGCCAGTTCGCGTCCGAGGCCAGAAGGCAGCATCACGCTGTGGCGCGAGGTGCCCTCGCGCATCTTGTAGTCCACCGGATTCAGGCCCACCGCGGTGACCCGCACCGTGACCTCGCCGGGTCCCGGATGCGACCGTTCCACCGTAGCGACAGTGAGGACGGATGCCGGACCGAATCGATCAAAGCGAGCCGCCAGCGTCATCCGCCCTCACCCTTCTGCCAAGCCCCGTATGAACCCTAGCGCTTGGCCCCTCGGCCGTCGACTAAAGTGGGGTACAGCCAAGGAGCACCATGCCTGAATTCGCCGCCGTATCCCACATCGATCTGTCCGTCTCGGACGTGGAGAAAAGTGCCGCTTGGTACTGCGATGTGCTGGGCCTGAAACGGCTCCGACGGTCGGACCTGGACAACCGCATCATGATCGTGTTGCGCCACGAGGACACCGGATTGATCATCGGCCTGAACCAGCATCAGGTGCAGGGCGCAGACCGGTTCGACGAGCACAGCCCCGGGCTGGACCACATCGGTTTCTCGGTTCCGGAACGTGCCGATCTCGACGCGTGGCAACAGTGGCTGGCCGAGTTGAGCGTGGAGCATTCCCCGGTGCAGGACAGCCCCTCCGGGTCGGGCTCCGCTTTGGTGTTCCGCGACCCGGACAACATTCAACTCGAATTCTGGTGGACCCGCCCCCGGTAGGCACCGACACCAGGAACTCCCGCTGATGGGTTCGTTCTGCGCATCTTCAGCCATCGTTGGTACTGTCGGCGGAACACCGAACATCAAGGAGGCTGCACTCGTGTTGTACGTCGACATTCCTACCGCATCCGATCTCCTCTCCCTCGCCGAACAGCGGTATCCGGTGTCTGTTTCGCTGTATCTGCCGACGACTCCGGTGAGCACGAAAGCGCAGGGTTCACGAATTGAATTGAAGTCCTTGATCCGTTCCGCAGTTCAGGAACTCGAGCGGCGGGACGCGGATGCGGCGGACATCGCCGCTGTGGACGACCTGGGGCACTCCCTCGTGGACGATGCGGAGTTCTGGCGCTTCCAGGCGCACGGTTTGGCGGTGTTCGCGACCCCGCACAGCATCCGGCACTATCGGCTACCGAACCGGCTGGAACTGCGCTGCTCGGTGTCCGACCGCTTCCAGATCACCCAGTTGCTGCGCTCGGTGACCTTCCCGAACGCCGGATACGTGCTCGTGCTCTCCGAAGGCGGCGTGCGACTGGTGGAGGTGTCCCCCAACATTCCGGCATCCACGGTGCCACTGAGCGACTTGCCCAACACGATCGAGGGGTTCCTCACCCAGCCGTTAGGCGACAGATTCCCACGGGAGAGACCACGCGGCTCTCTGGGCGACGCCAGCGCCCAGAGGCAGTTCGCGAGGAAGGTCAACAGCGTGGTGCGTGACTATCTGCGCGGCAGCGGGCTGCCGCTGGTGCTGGCGGCCACCGAGCCGATGGCGTCAATCTACCGTTCGGTCAACAGCTATCCGAGGCTGACGGAGACCGCGATTCCGGGCGGCGCCGAACCGCTCACTGATAACGCGGCAGCTGAGAAGGCACGCCCGGTGTTCGACGCCGTATATCGCGCCGACGTGGACGACTGGCGCCACACCTTCGAGCAGCGGGAAAACCAGAGCCGGGCGACGACGGATGTCGCGACCGCTGCCCGCGCGGCGACGTTCGGCGCCGTCGACTCCCTGCTGATCGACATGGCCACCCAGCAGTTCGGCACGCTCGACGAGACGAACGGAACGGTGACCTTCGCCGACAGTGAGGGGCCCGGCACGTACTGCGTCATCAACGAGATCGCGTCGCGCGTCATCCGGGGCGGTGGACGCGTCCTCGCCGTGCGCACGGAGGACATCCCGAGCGGGGCGGCGCTAGCGGCGATTCTGCGGTATCCGCTGTGATTGCAGAAATCGCTTGCAATTGCCAGCCGGCTACTGCAGGCTGGGGATAGAACAACTCATCGCCCGGAAGAGCCGCACCAAGTGCCGCACCGGGCGATGAGTCTGTGTGGGGGCGGCTACCGGTGCTACGGGAGGGGACCCAGGAGCGCCGTCGCGACCGTCGAGTGAGCCGAGTCCTCGTTGCTCGGATGAAATCCGCCGGCTAATACATCGCGGTACAGTCGCCCGAGTTCGTTACCGGTGGAGTAGGTGGCCCCGCCGGACACCCGGATGGCCTGGTTGACGACGAACTGCGCGGTTTCGGTCGCTCTGATCTTCAAACCCACCAGCGCGCGGAACCATTGGTCGCCGCGATCAGTCCGCTCGTCGACTTCCCGGGCCAGCGCGTCGATCTGGGGGACGATCCCGTCGAGGGCGATCGCGGCATCGGCGATCTTCCAGCGGGTGTCCGGATCCTCCGACTTCGGGGTGCCGCCGCGCTTGGTCGAGGTGCGTTTCGTCGCGGCCGCCACAGCCAGCTCGAGGGCGCGTTGCCCGATGCCGGTGTAGACCGCGGACAGCAGAATTTCAAAGTTGGCGAAAATCGCGAAGATGAGCGGGTCGGCGTTCGGACCTGGCGGCAGCCGACGGAAAACCCGGCCGGGCTCCGCCCGCGCCGCGGTCAGCCGGGTGCTGTTACTCTGGCTCGCCCGCATGCCCATCGTGTTCCAGTCGTCCAGGATGTCGATGCCCGGCGCGTCCCGCGCCACAACCGCGTGGACGAGTTTCGGCGCATCCGCCGACTCGCTGTCCAGGCCGAAAAGCCCGAGCCTGGTCCACGCGGGCGACAGGCTGGTGAAGATCTTGGTGCCGGTGAACTCGTATCCGCCGTCCGGCATCGGATGCGCTCGGGTGGTGCTGCCGAACAGCACGAGATCATTTCCCGCTTCACTGATCGCGAAGGCGAAAACCTCCCCGGCGGCCGCCTCGGCGAGCAGGAAGTCCAGTGAGCCGTCGCCGCGGTCGTGCAGTGTCTTGGCAATCACGGTCCAGATCAGGTGCATGTTCACCGCGAGCGCCGTAGCGGGCGCTGCGGCGGCCAGCCGGGACTGCTGCCTGGTGAGTTCACGCAAGCTCAGGCCGCCGCCGCCAAACTGCGTCGGCACGAGCGCCTTCAGGTACCCTGCGGCGGCGAGTTCATCAAGATCTTCTGTAAAGAAGGAATTGTCGCGGTCGTATCCGGCCGCGCGGGAATGGATGCGTTCGAGGAGACTGTCGGTCAGTACCGGCTCGGGAATGGACACCCCTCCAGAATGGCACCTCTGGCCATAGGATTGCGCAATCATGACAGTTACATCCGGTACTCAAGAGGACTCCGGCACACACAGCGGGCCTGTCAACTTCAGTGCGTTCGACTACGATTCCCTGACCGCGCCGCTCAGCCGAGCCGAGGTGCGCCGTTTCACGGCGGCCGCCAAACCACAGCTTCGGTCGGCATCATCGGCGGTACTGATGGCCGTCTCTGCCGGATTGTTCCTGCTGGCGGTGGTCACGGTGTTCCTGCGGGTCGGTGTCCGGCTCGGCGACACGTTCCCTTCGGTATCCCTCGTGCCGCTGCTGTCGCTGGTGGTTGTCATCGCCATCGTGGTCGTACTCGTACGCGCGGTGCTGCCGCCCCAGGGCAAATGGTCGCGCTGGACCCGACTGGATCGCTTTGCCCGGGCCAACGGTCTGACCTTTCTGCCGTCGGGTGTTCCGTCTTATCCCGGAGCAATTTTCGGGCTCGGCCAGGGCCGCCTGGCCACCGATCACCTCGCGACGACCTCCGGCCGCTACCTCGATCTCGGCAATTACCGCTACAGCACCGGCTCGGGTGACGATCGCACCACCCACCAGTGGGGGTTCCTGGCGCTGAAGCTCGACCAGGCTCTGCACCACATGGTGCTGGATGCGAGGGCGAACAACGGCTTGTTCGGCACCACGACGCTGCCGATCAGTTTCGACAGGGCGCAGGTGCTGTCCCTCGAGGGTGACTTTGACAGGTATTTCAGGCTCTATTGCCCGACGGGCTATGAGCGCGACGCGTTGTACGTGTTCACTCCGGACCTGCTCGCCCTGCTTATCGACGAGAGCCGGCACTTCGACGTGGAGATCGTCGACGATTGGATGTTCGTCTACTCGGCTGCCCGGTTCGATATGACCGATCCGGGCACGCTGCGGCGCCTGTTCCGCATCGTCGACACCGTGGGGGCCAAGACGCTGCGTCAAAGCGCGCGGTATTCGGACCCTCGCTCCGGCGGCGATATGGTCGCACCCGCCGGGCAGAGACTGCGGCGCGGGATGCCGGCGGCGGCCGTTGTCGTCGCGGTGATCGCGCTGGTCATTTTCGGCGCGAACGCGTTCGGGTCGCTGTCGACCCTGCTCGGTTAGTCGGCTCGGTTGGTCAGACGCCGAGACCCGCCGGGAGTTCCCCGAGCGCGACGAGGGTGAGCCGCTGAGTCGGGCGGGTCATCGCAACGTACAGGGCAGCTGCGCCGCGGACGCTCGCCTCGACAATGCCGGCGGGGTCCACGATGACGACGGCGTCGAACTCGAGCCCTTTGGCGTCCTGGGGGCTGAGCACAACGATCGGGCGGGTCAGTCCCTCAGCACCGAGGCCGACGTCCAGTACCGGGTCCGCCGACAGCGTGTCGACGAGTCGGGACACCTCGTGCTGCTGGGCGATGACGGCGAGGGTTCCCGTCGCATCCACCCCTCGGTCCGCGCGTACCGCGTCCAACACTGCCTTGTGCAGCGCGCCAACCGGATGCTGCGGGTCGACCCGCACGAGACCGATCGGCCAGGCGCTCTCCCGCACCGACGTCGCCTGGGTGACCGGCAATCCGTGCGCGACGGCCATCGCATCCGCGGCCGTGGCGATCTGACTCGGTGTGCGGTAGTTGACGGTGAGAATCTCCAGTCGCCACCCGGTGCCACTGGCTACCCCGAGTTGCTTCCCGAGCAGAGGCGCGAGCGCGTCTTCCCAGGTCGCGGCGGCCGAGACGGATGCGGCTTGGGCGATGTCGCCGACAATGGTGAACGAGCGGCGCGGGCAGCGCCGGGACAGCAACCGCCACTGCATCGCAGACAGTTCCTGCGCCTCGTCCACCACGATGTGCCCGTACGCCCACGTGCGATCGGCCGCGGCCCGCTCGGCGGTGGTGCCGCGGTCGGCGACCTCGGCGAAGCCAGCCGCGAGCGCCCTGGCGGTGACGATGCCCTCGACGCCCATGTTCTCGATGGCCCGCTCGGCGTTTTCGATGTCGCGGCGCCGCTGTGCTCTGGCCTCGCGTCCGCGGGCGGCGCTGAGGTCGTCGAATTCGCCGAGCAGTTCGGCTGCTTCGTCGAGCAGCGGCACGTCGGAGACGGTGAACGGCGCTGTTCGGTTCCGGTGCAGCAGGGCACGTTTCTCCTCGCTCCAGCCCGGAGTGAGTTCGGCAAGCCAGTGTGCCCGTGCGAAAAGGTCTTGTACAAGTTTTGGGGGGGTCAGCGGCATCCAGGCGGTGTTGAGCGCCACGCGCACGTCGTTGGCGGTGCGCAGGTCCTCGCGCAGCATCGCGAAGTCCGACTCGTCGACGGTGTTGCCTTGGGCTTTCAGCTGCTGCGCCCACGTGCGGGTGAGTTCGGCGAGCACGGTCTTGACGAAGGTCACCCGCGCCACGTTGTGCGGCTTGCCCCGCTCCCGGGCTCTGGCGATCGCCCTGGCGACCACCCCCGGCTCCAAAGTGATCCTGTCGCCGTTCACCTGGAGCTGCTGCGGTGACGCCGGCACCCGTTGCCTGGACCGCACGGCGCGGGCGATGAGGCCCGCCATGCCGGCAGAGCCTTTCAGCGCGGCGGTCTCCGGCTCGTCCTCACCGGCAGCATCCACCCCTGGATAGAGCTGGCCGACGCTGGAGAGCACCACGCCCGATTCGCCGAGCGACGGCAGCACCGCTTCGATGTAGTGCATGAACGAGCGGGACGGACCGACGATGAGAACACCGGAGGACTTCAGGCGGTCCCGGTGCGAGTACAACAGGTAGGCCGCGCGGTGCAGAGCGACGGCCGTCTTGCCGGTCCCTGGGCCGCCCTGCACCACGAGTACACCCTCCGGGTCGGACCGGATTATCCGATCCTGCTCGGCCTGGATGGTAGCGACGATGTCGTGCATGTGCCCGGTGCGGCGGGTGGTGAGGGCGGCGAGCAGGGCGCCTTCGCCCTGCAGCGCCATCCGGTCGTCCTCGAGCAGGTCGGCGTCGAACACCTCGTCCTCGATTCGGAGGATGTGACGGCCCTTGGACAGCAGGTGGCGCCGGGCCCGGGTGCCCAACGGGGTTTTCGCCGTCGCCTGGTAGAACGCGCTGGCCTGCGGGGCCCGCCAGTCCACCAGCAGCGGGAGTTGTTCCGCGTCGCGCAGGCCCACCCTGCCGATGTAGCGGTACTCCGGCTCGTCGTATCCGGCCAGTTCCAGACGGCCGAAGGCGAGGCGCTCATCGACATCGCGCAACTGCACGATCCTGTCCTCGTACATGCGGGCAAATGCATCGCGTTCCGAGCGGCTCTGGTGGTTGCCGCCAACATCCTGCCGCCGCACCACCTCGAGCTGCTCGCGCGCCTCCCGCTGCAACTCGTCGAGCCGCGCGTACAGGGTGCGGACGTAGGCGCGTTCCCGCTCGAGTTCACTGGTGGTCACGCAGGCAGCCCCCTTCCGTCAAAATCAGGCATTCAAGTCTATGCGAGTCGCGCTGGGCGCTCGCCTCCGACAGTCAGCCCTGTTGTTCGCGCAGGATGCGCAGAGCGCGCGAAACCCTGTCACTGAGCCCGGGCACGCCGCGGCTGGCGCGGCGTTCGAGTTCGTCAAGCTCAGCGGCTGCCTCGGAGCGCTGTTTTTGGTACACCTCGTCCCACGCCGACTGGGCGGTGCGAAGGGCGCGGGCGGACGAGCGGCCGAGGAGGAAACTAGCGACGGGAAGCAGCATCGCCACCACCCCCAGTGGCCAATACTCGGATCCGATCGCCGCAATGGCCACTGCGATGAACGCCAGTGCACCGAGAACGGCCGGCGACAATCGCCATCGGTTCGCACGGGCGGTGGCGGCGATGACACCATCGGCACTCGGCGCGGATGAGCCGCGGTGGTGCAGCGTGTCGATGAGCACGAGTTCCCGGTGCAGGTCGATGACCTCGTCCTTGCTCAGTTTCGACCCGCGGAGCTGGCGCAGCTTCTGTCGCAGCAGCGCATAGGACGGCACTGTGCGCTGGCGCAAAATGACCAGGGCGCCGAGGGCGACGGCGGCGATCACGACGGCGAGGCCGAGCAGGATGATCACTCCCGACCACGGGTGACCGTTGAACAGGAGTCGGCCGGCGCTGTCGGCGCCGAGCATCACCGCCACTGCGATGAGGGACGCCACCGGCGGCATCCAGACCACAGCACCAGGGTGCGTGCGCCCGCCCCGGCCGGGGATATCGCGGGCGTTCAGGGCGGTGAGCCAGTTGGCGCCGAGGTCGGACAGCTGGAACAACAGCGCGATCAGCCACAGGTTGACGAGCGCGGCCGCCACAATCCACGAGATGTTCATGTTCACCATCGAAATCTACCAGCGGCTCGATAAACCCCCCGTCGCGACTCAGAACACCTTCCCGGGGTTGAGGATGCCTTGCGGATCGAACGCGGAACGGATGCGGCGTTGCAGCTCGAACTGCTCGTCGCCGAGTTCCCGACGCAGCCAGCGGCGTTTGAGGATGCCGACGCCGTGCTCCCCGGTCAGGGTGCCGCCGAGGGCCAGAGCGGCGGTGAACACCTCGTCGGCAGCGTCCCAGATCGCCTCCGGCACAGTCTCGCCATCGAAGACGAAGTTGGGGTGCAGGTTTCCGTCTCCAGCGTGCGCGACGGTGGGGATGCTGATGCGTCGTCGTTGTTCGATACCGCGGATCGCCTCGAACATGTCGGGCAGGGCACTGCGGGGCACCGCCACATCCTCAATCAGGGTGGTCCCCATGGCGGTCAGAGCGGGGTGGCAGGCGCGGCGGATGGCCAGCAGCCGCTCCCCTTCGACCGGGTCTGCGGTGAGTTCTGCGTCGCCGCCGAGCGAGTGGATGATGCCGAGGGCGGCATCCGCTTCGCTGTCGCTGCCGACGCCGTCGAACTGCACGAGCAGGTACGATTCGCCGCGCTGTGCCAGCTCCAGGTCCAGGTAGGCGCCGATGGCACGCAGGGAGGCGCCATCCATCAGTTCCATCGCGGCGGGTTGAAGGTGGGCTGCGGTGATGGCGGCGGAGGCCGAAGCGGCAGTGCGCACGTCGGGGAAATACGCGCCGATGGTCCGCACCGGGCCGGTCACGGCGGGGCGTAGCCGCAGAGTGGCTTCGACGATGACGCCGAGGGTGCCCTCCGAGCCGATCATCAGCGCGGTGAGGTCGAGCCCGGTGACGCCCTTGACGGTGCGGTGCCCGAGGGTGAGCAGGTCGCCGTTCGCGAGCACGACCTTGAGCCCGAGCACCGCCTCCCGGGTGACTCCATATTTGGCGCAGAGCAGGCCGCCAGCGTTGGTGGCGATGTTGCCGCCGACGCTGGAAATGGCCTTGCTCGCCGGATCCGGGGCGAACCACAACCCCTGTTCGGCCAGGACCGCGTCGAGATCGCCGTTGAGAATTCCGGGTTCGACGACCGCGAGTTGATCGGCAGGCGAGATTTCGAGGATGCGATTCATCGCCAGGGTGGACAGCACGATCTCGCCGTCGTCGGCTATGGCTCCGCCGGCCAACCCGGTGCCCGCTCCCCTGGGTACGACCGGGATGCCGAACCGGGTGGCGACGCGCAGGGTCGCCTGCACGTCCGCGACGCTGCGCGCGGTGACCAGGGCGAGCGGGCGGGATGCCGAGACGTGTCCTGACTTGTCGCGGCGCATCCGATCGAGGGCGTCGGGGTCGGTCGACACGGTGTCGCCGAGCGCCTCCCGCAGTGCCTTCAGCGCTGTTTCGGTCATATCGCCAGCATATTCCGCCCCCGCGCGAAGCCCGTTTCACGGCAGCAGAGGCAACAGAGGCAACAGGGTGCAGCAGAATGAAGGGGTGGGGACGAGGACACTGCTGACGACGACGCCGCCGTTCGACGGTGCCGCAGTGTTTCGCTATCTGGCCGGCCACGGTGCCCCGGGGATCGACGACGGCGACGACACCCGTTACCGCCGCCGCGTGCGCGTGCCGGACGGCACGGCCGATACCGCCACGACCGACATCGAACTGAGGCTGCAGGGCCCGACCACGGTGCTGTGCACCACCACGCTGGAGGACCAATCAGCGCTCGCGCCGCTGTTGCGCCGTATCCGCCGGTTGCTTGACCTCGACACCGACTCCGGCGAGATCGACTCGCACCTTGCCGCAGACCCGGTGCTTGCCCCGATGATCATCGCCTCCCCCGGCGTCCGGCTGCCGGGCAGCCTGGAGCCCCAAGAAGCCCTGTTCCGCACCCTCATCGGACAGCAGATTTCGATCGCCGCCGCCCGCACCGTCACCGGGAACCTGGTTCGGCAGCTGTGTGGCGACAGCCGCCTCTTTCCCACTGCCGCCCAGATCGCCGCACACGGACAGGACGTGCTGCGCGGGCCGGCCAGCCGCATCGCCACGATCCTCCGCGTCGCAGAAGCACTCGCATCCGGGACACTGACGGTGAACGAGACGATGTCACCCGACGAGCTGATCGACACCCTCAGTCGTGTGCGCGGCATCGGGCCGTGGACCGCCGGCTACGTGGCGCTGCGCGTGCTGTCTGCCCCCGATGTGCTGCTGGACACGGACCTGGTGCTGCTGCAGGGCGCCGTCCGGCTGGGTCTGCCCGGCACGCCCCGCGGCATCGCCGACTATGCACGGCGCTGGGCGCCGTGGCGCAGCTACGCGGGGATGCATCTGTGGCGTGCCGCGCGACTGCTGCCCGACTGACTCCGAAGTACCCGAAGACGTCCCTACCGACACCGTCAAGGGTGCCCTTCCCGTCGCTCCAGCCGCGGACCGTGTCTGCCCAGTCGTCCAGGGCCGTGGCGGCGCAGAAGCTCCACCGACTCCGGCGCGATGAAACTCGGATGCCGCACCTTCAGCGTGCGCAAATTCTCTGCGGCGTACTGCAGTTCCAGTCGCGGTACCCGGCTGCGCTATCCGGTGCTGCTTCTCAGCATCCGCTCGTACCCTGCGATGAGGACCAACGAAAGGAATGCAGAATGCGGCTCAAGATGCTCTTCCTCGCCGGATTGGCAACGGGTTACGTGCTCGGTGCGAAGGCGGGACGTCACAGGTACGAGGAGCTCAAGGCGAAGGCGACGCGGGCGTGGGAAGATCCCCGGGTGCACAAGGTCGTCTCGGATGCCCAGGAGTTCGTGAAAGACGCCGCCCCGGTGGTCCAGGCCAGGGTGACGGACGCCACGGCGGCCGCAGCTGACACCGCCAAGGTGGCCGGCCAGAAGGTGGCCGAGGGTGCGGCGTCGCTGCGGGAGCGCATCATCGAGGCAGTCGACACGGTGCTGGAGAAAGTCGGCCAGGGCGACGAGACGTCCCGCGACGACTCGGATCGCAGCTAGACACCGGCGGCGCGTCGACTCGCCGCGCCGCCAAAGGGGTCTCGCCGCTAGTGCGCACCCTCGGGGATGGGATCTTTCACCGCTGCTTCCTTCACCACGGTGATGGCGGACGTGGTCGGCACCAGTCCGCTGAGTCGGCTCGGTGACAGCACCCTGGCGACTTCCTCGGCGCTCATCAGGCCGGCGTTGATCACGAGGTCCGCGATCGACTCGTGACTGGTCAGCGCCGTGTGTGCGAGCTGCGCGGATGCAGCGTAGCCGATGAACGGGGTGAGCGCCGTGACCACGCCGACCGACGACTCAACCTGTGCCGCGAGTTTGGACGTGTTCGCCGTGATGCCGTCGATGCAGTGGATGCGCAGCGTGTAGCACGCATTGGTCATCCACGCGATGGACTGCAGGATGCTGTGCACGATCACCGGTTCGAAGGCGTTGAGCTGCAGTTGGCCGGCCTCGGCGGCGGCGGTCACCGTCGCATCCGCCCCGATCACGCTGAAGGCGACCTGGTTGACGACCTCGGGAATGACCGGATTGACCTTCCCAGGCATGATCGAGGAACCCGCTTGACGCACTGGCAAATTGATCTCGCCAATGCCGGCTTGCGGACCGGAGGACAGCAGCCGCAGGTCGTTGCAGATCTTCGACAGCTTGACTGCGGCGCGCTTCAGCGTGCCGCTGACGGTCATGAAGATCCCGGCATCCGAGGTGGCTTCGATGAGGTCGGGGGCGGTGATCATGTCCACGCCGGTGAGCTCGACCAGGTGGCGGCGTACCGCTTCCGCGTACCGCGGGTCCGCGGTGATTCCGGTGCCGATCGCGGTGGCACCCATGTTGATCTCGTTGAGCCACGGGATCGTCTCACTGAGGCGGTCGTAGTCCTCCGCCAGGGTGTGGGAGAACCCGCCGAACTCCTGCCCGAGCGTCATCGGCACAGCATCCTGCAGCTGGGTACGGCCGACCTTGAGGATATTGGCGAACTCGACTCCCTTGGCCGCGAACGACTTGGTGAGCAGCTGGTGCTCAGCGAGCAGCCGTTTGATGCCGAACACCATGGCGAGCTTGATCGCCGTCGGATAGACGTCGTTCGTGCTCTGGCTGCGGTTCACCACGTCGATGGGGCGGAAGTGCTCGTAGTCGCCGAACTTGTGCCCGAGCAGCTCGAGGGCTCGGTTGGCGATCACCTCGTTGGTGTTCATATTCGTGGAGGTACCCGCACCGCCCTGGATCACCCCGACGCAGAACTGGTCGTGCAGCGCGCCGCCGACGATCTCTTCACACACCCGGTCGATCATGTCGGCCTTAGCGGCGTCGAGAACCCCGAGTTCCTTGTTCGCGCGAGCGGCGGCTTGCTTCACCCTGGCGAGGGCGCGGATCAGATCCGGATACACCGAGATCGGTCGCCTCGTGATCGGGAAGTTCTCCAACGCTCTGGCGGTGTGGATCCCCCAATATGCGTCAATCGGAATTTGCATGGACCCGACCGAGTCGCTCTCGGTTCTGGTGGCCGGTTGGGACAACGCTTGTGGCGTTTCAGACATCGTAAAATCTCCTTCGACAGTCGATAATGACAACTCTATCTGGCGCCAGGATGCCCGGATTGCTGAGGCAGTCAGTTGAAGACAGGGACCAGCAGGTACACCCCGAAGGCGACACCGACGACGCACACCGCGAAGGACGCGATGGCGCCGGCACGCACGCCGAAACTGTGCGGGCTCTCACCGCCGAGCATCCGGATTCCGAGGGACGCAAAACCGACCAGCAGGGTGGCACCGACCAGTGACACCACCGCGACCAACGCGAACGCAGCCCAATCGATCATCGGGTGTGGACAGTCCCCCGCACCGGGCTCTGCGGCCGCGGTGCGCGATGCGGTGACGTGCCGATGGATGCGGTATCCCGCACCGGCGTCGCCACCTCGCGTGCGGTGGGCGCGACACTTGCCGCATCCACCCGGTGCCGGCGGGACCGCGCGACCATGGCGATGCTGACTCCGGTCACCGCACACACGTCAGCGGCGACTCCCCAGAATCCGAGCCGTGCCACGAGTTCCGCCACGGCGGCGACGGCCGCGGCGGTGGGAAGGGTGATCAGCCAGGCCATCGCGATCCGGCCGGCGACCCGCCACCGCACGGAGCTGCGGTTCCGACCGAGGCCAGCGCCGATAACCGACCCGCTGGCGACCTGCGTCGTCGACAGCGCGAACCCGAGGTGCGAGCTGGCGAGAATGGCGGCGGAGGTGGCAGCTTCGGCCGCGAAGCCCTGCGCCGGCGTGATCTGCGTGATCCCGGTGCCCAGGGTGCGGATGATGCGCCAGCCGCCCACGTAAGTACCCAGCGCGATCGCGAGCGCGCACACCGCGATGACCCAGAACTCCGGTCCGCTGCCGGATGCCTGGAAACCGGCGGCAATGAGGGTGAGTGTGACGATCCCCATCGTCTTCTGCGCGTCGTTCGTGCCGTGAGCGAGCGAGACCAGTGACGACGTGAACGTCTGCCCGTACCGGAAGCGGGCGCGGTTCTGCTGCGCGTTCGGGCCGCTCGTGATCGCCAGCGCCAGTTTCGTCGCCAGGAACGCCACCGCGCAGGCGATCAACGGCGCGAGCAGGGCGGGCAGCACGATCTTGTCGACCAGCACCGTCGGGTTGATCGCCCCGAATCCTGCGCCGACGATGACTGCACCGATGAGGCCGCCGAACAGGGCGTGAGAGGAACTGGACGGCAGCCCGAACAACCAGGTGGCCAGATTCCACACGATGGCGCCGATCAGTCCGGCGAAGATCATTTGCGGGGTGATCTGGATGCCGCCGTTGCCCTCCCGAATGAGCCCGCCGGAGATCGTTCTGGCGACCTCGGTGCTGAGGAACGCCCCGACCAGGTTCAGCACAGCGGCGATCGAGACCGCGACCTTCGGTTTCAGCGCGCCGGTCGCAATGGGTGTAGCCATCGCGTTGGCTGTGTCATGAAAGCCGTTGGTGAAGTCGAAGAAGAGTGCCAGCGCGATGACAAGCGTGACCATGAGGGGTGCGTCCACTGCTCACGAGTCTGACACCAGCATCCACCTCGGTCAACTCTGCGATTGCCACCGCGAAGTCGTAGAATCGGTGCCGCCAGCTCAGGCCTGAAAGCCCGGAACGGTGGGCTGCGCATCCGGTGTTTCCGGCTCCGGCGGATAGGTGATCTGCGTGCCCTCGACGTGCGCGAATGTGGTCATCGTGTGCGGCTTGGCCGAATTCGCGCTCATGATGTCGAGCACCTCGACACCTCGCACCAGCAGGGCGTCCCCGATCAGCGACCGGTGGCAGCGCCACGGCACCGCCTCGGCGCACATGATGGCGGTGCTCTGCACGCGTGCGAACTCCAGCAAGTGGTCGATCCCGGCGGCGAATTCCGGTGTCTGCATATAGTCGGCATACCCGCGGAACGACGCGTTGCGCCAGCCGCCGTTGACCGTCTCCTTGGTGGTGTGGCGCAGGCCACCCAGCTCCTCAAGCCTTAGATAACGGATGCCGTTATCTGGCATGCTGTCCACCAGCGCGTCCGACATGTACTGCGGATTGTGCCCGGACTTGGCGATGGTGCGCACATCGGCCAGGGTCGTGACGCCGTGTGCAGCGAGCATCTCGACCAGTTCGGCCAGCGGATGGGTCGAGTGCCCGATGGTGAACACGGTGGTCGGCATGCCGCCAGTCAACCACCCTCTCGGCATCCGCCTAGCCATAGCCCCCCCACACTGGGGGGAGCCTGCGCATTCCGGTGACCAAGTGGGTCGCCCTAGACTCTGTCTTAGCCCGAAGCTATTGAGCACTAGCCATGTTTCGGGGGGATCATGTCGTGATTGACACGGACTTCGGGCGTGCCCCAGCCGGATGGTATCCGGATCCCATGGGGTTGCCACAATTGCGCTGGTGGGACAGCATCGGGTGGACGGAGGACGTCGCCGAGGCCCGTCAGCCGATGGTGATGCGTGAGACGGCGGAACGCCGGTTCGCCTGGGC
The DNA here is from genome assembly GCA_039920505.1 of Terrimesophilobacter sp. Taxonomy (GTDB): domain Bacteria; phylum Actinomycetota; class Actinomycetes; order Actinomycetales; family Microbacteriaceae; genus Parafrigoribacterium. The sequence goes on along the minus strand of JBDSDO010000019.1, from coordinate 26,659 downwards.
GGACGACGAAATGCCCACTCGTCGCAGTCAGCGCGAGCGACGCAAACGGGAACGCGAGGCGGAAAAATCTGCCGGGATGGACCGGTGGCGCCCGACAATCCACACACTGTTGCAGCTGGAAGCACCCAAATCCAGGTCGACCGACCGCGAATCCGCCACACCGGCGGCACCGACTTGTGACGCCCCTGACGATCCGGCGGCCTTCGAGGCCAGTTCCTCCGATGTTTCGACCGCGGACGATTTCTCGAGGTTCTTCGATTGGGGTCCGGAGCCAGAGCCCGACCTGGCGTTCGCCTCGTTCCCGGCCGACTCAGCCACCGCGTTTGCGGCAGGCTTTCCCGCGAGGCAACGCCGGGGTGCTTCACCGGCCCGGATGCCGGCGCCCGACTTCCCTGCTGCCGTGGAAGTGGCCGCGGCCGCAGCGGAACCGATCCCAGCGCCTCCGACGCCGTCGTTGATCAGCACCGGCCCGGTATGGATTATTGCGCTGCTCCCGCTCGCCCAGTTGGCACTGAGCCTTCTCGTTGCGGCGGGATTCGGCTGGGGCGGCAGCACCGGGCTGCTCGCGGCGATCTGGCTTCTGCCATATCCGATCGTGCTGGTGCTCGCTCTGTGCGACAGATGGGCGCTCCAAAGTGCCGGCTACCATCGGCCGGCGCTGTGGGCGTTGGCACTGCTGGGCACCCCGGTGTACTTGTTCGCGCGCGCGGTGCGCACCACGAGAGAATCGGGTCGCGGTTTCACCCCGCTGATCACGTGGACACTGTTGGCGGCGCTGCAGATGGGGTCGATCGTCGCGGTTCCGGGACTGGTCGTCTCGGCGCTTCCTGACATGTTCCGTGCCCAGGCCGAGCAGTCGATTGCCTCCGACGCATCGGCTCTGGGCACACACCTCACGGTCCGCTGCCCAGGTGCTCTCCCCAGCCGTCTCGGCGATGAATTCACCTGCACCCTCATTGAGGGCTTAGGCACCCATTATCCGGTCACGGTGAGTCTGCAACGGCTCAACGGCTGGATCGACTGGCACATCGAGAACTGGGGCGTTCCCTTCCTCGAGGGCTGACGCGAACGGCGCGAAGGCCCGCGGTCAAAGGGATGCCGGTTCGGCTGCACTCTGGTCGTGGTCGGGGCGTGCCGGGGCGTGCAAGAAGAGCGAAAGGATCAGCGCGAGCACGGGAAGGGCAATGAGCACGACGAAGGTGAAGTGCAGGCTCGTGGCGTCGGCCAGAGCGCCGAGCACGGGGTTGAACAGCCCGCCGACCGTTACCGCGAGCCCGACTGTGACACCGCTAGCCGTGCCGATCCGGTTCGGCAGATAGTCCTGGCCGAGAATGACGAAGACGCTGAACGGCACAAACACACCGAGACCGCTGAGTACGACGAACACCATGGCCACTCGCCAGTCCGACGCGACGACCAAGCCGATCATCGCAGGGATGGCGAAGAGGAAGCCTCCCCGGATGCTCACCATGGGGCCGTATCGGTCGGCGATCCACCCGCCGAGCAGCGTGCCCCCGGCACCGGCCGCGAGAAAGGCTGTCAGAGCGATGCCGCCGATGGTCTCGGAGGTTCCGAGATCATGGATGAAGTACAGCGCCAAAAACGAGGTCAGCCCGAAGAATACGATCGAGCGCACCAGGACGACGGAGGTGAGTTTGAGGAATTCCGGCCAGTTGTCGGTGCCGGACGGCATTGTCACCGTGCGACGGTTACCGACCGGCCCGTCCAACACTGTGCCCAGATGTCGCGCCAGGATCAGCGCCATGACGAACGCCGGGATCACCAGCAACATCGTGCCGCCGAGGCCGAACGCGAGCAGCACCGGGGTGGCTATCAGCGAGCCGAGCGCGAAACCGACATTGCCGCCGAGGGCGAAAATGCTCATCCCCTTGTTGCTGTTTCCGGCGGCTCGGCGGGCTGCGGAGGCGGCGGACGGGTGGAATGCGGCGACGCCGAGCCCAGACAGGGCGATGACAAACCAGGTAGCGGCGTAGCTGGGGAACACACCGGCGAACCCGACGCCGAGTGCGGCTGTTGCCATTCCGGTAGGGATCAACCAGCGGCGCGGTTTACGGTCGGACCACCAGCCGAACAAGGGCTGCACCACGGAGGACAGCACGGTTGCGGCGAGAGTCAGGCCTGCGACGGCGGCGTAACTGTACTGCCGCTCGATCAAGAAAAACGGCAGGAGAGCGGGAACGATGCCCTGGTACAGATCATCCACGACGTGGGCCATCGACATCATGGCAATTCCGCGTCGATTCACGATCGCACCACGCGTCGACCTTTCGTTCGCTCGGCGAGCATGAGACCCACCGGAGAAAGCCTATCCGTACCGGCTCGCCAGTTAGAGTATGGACAATGACGACCGCGGACTCGGGCGAATGGCTCAGCGACAAAGAACGCCGGCGCTTGACCAGGCGTGCCAGCGACGGCGCGATGATCGCTACACTTTCGGCCAGTGGCCTGATCGCCGCGTTCATGCAGACGCTGGTGACCCCGGTCATCCCGCTGCTGCCGGAACTGCTCGACACGAACATCGCCGACGCGCAGTGGGTGCTCACCTCCACCCTGCTGGCCGCGGCGATTTCCACGCCGATCAGTGGCCGGCTCGGCGACATGTTCGGCAAGCGCCGCGCCGCACTCGCTCTGCTGATGATCATGGTGTTCGGCTCGATCGTCTCGGCGCTGTCCGTCACGCTGGTTCCGATGATCATCGGCCGCACCCTGCAGGGGGTCGGGCTCGGCGTCATCGCGCTGGGGATCAGCATCCTGCGCGACGTAGTCCACCCGAAGCGACTGGCATCGGCCGTCGCTCTGGTGAGCGCCACCCTCGGTGTGGGGGGCGCGGTGGGCTTGCCTGTCGCGGCGTTCATTGCCCAGAACTTCGATTGGCATTATCTCTTCTGGCTGTCCACACTGCTTGGGATTGTCGCATTCGTGCTCGTGCTCACCGTCATTCCGGTGAGCACTCTGCGGACCGCGGGACGGTTCGACTTCCCCGGCGCGGTGCTCTTCGCGATCGGGTTGGTGAGCATCCTGCTGCCCGTGTCGAAAGGCGGCGAGTGGGGCTGGACCAGCCCGGCCACGCTGTCCCTGCTGATCGGCGGGACGGTGGTGCTGGTCGGGTGGGGCTTCTTCGAAGTGCACACGAAGGACCCGCTCATCGATTTGAGGGTGACCGCACGCCGGCCGGTGCTGTTCACCAACCTCGCGTCGGTTTCCGTCGGGTTCGCCTTCTTCATCACGGCCGGCGCCCTCCCGGTGCTGCTCGAGTCGCCCACCACCACGGGCGTCGGACTCGGTACCACGCTCATTGTCGCGAGCCTGGTCTTGATGCCGAACGGCATCGTCATGTTCCTGGTGTCCCCCGTCGCCGCCAGACTCTCGACGGCGCGAGGACCGCGCACCAGTTTGATCGTCGGGGGCGCCACCATCGCCGTCGCGTTCGCACTCTCGCTGCTGCTCATGGACGAGGTGTGGCACGTTGCACTGATCTCCGTCATTCTCGGCGTGGGCGTCGGGTTCGCGTATGCCGCGATGCCAACGCTCATCATGCATTCGGTGCCGCCGACCGAGACCGGTGCCGCGAACGGTTTGAACTCGGTGATGCGCACGCTCGGATCGACGGTGTCCGCGACGCTGATCGGCATCATCCTCTCGACCAACGTGACAGTCACGGCTGGGGTGGAGATTCCGACCGCGCACGCGTTCCAGCTGATATTCATCCTCGGTGCGGCGGTGTCCCTGGCCGGCGTGGTGTTGGCGGCGTTCATACCGCGTCGCGAGCGCCGGTATGAGGACACGGCCAGCATCCCGATCCAGCGCGGTTAACCCCTCCCCGTGTCCGTCGCCCGGACGTATGCTCTGTGCATGGACAGCGACTTCGAACCCAATCCCGAGGACGAGCGAGAGGTCGACCTCTCGGACGAGACGGAGCCATCGCCGCCGCCAACGCTGGACCCAGAGGAGCGGATCGAGGTCGAGGACTCCGATGACGCACCGCTCGACGAGGACCGTCCGGCGTAGCGGGCTGCTTCACCGCAGCGGGGTGGGCTCCACGAGGGAGATGAACGCACTCAGGTGCGCGAGCGCGGTGACGTTCGTCGGCAGGTACTCGGTGAGCGCAGGCGAGTAGAGCAGATACGCCGCCCACTGCGCCCTGGAGATCGCGACATTGAGCCGGTTCGGCAGTAGCAGGAACTCCACGCCACGCGGTACCTCCGCCGCCGAGGACGCTGCCAGCGAGATAATCGACACCGCCGCCTCCTGTCCCTGGAACTTGTCCACCGTGCCGACCGGCACCAGCGGCATCCCGGCCACACGCATCTTCTGCCGGATCAACTCCACTTGGGCGTTGTACGGCGCCACCACGATCACATCCTCCTGCCGCAGCGGATGCGTCACGCCGTCGCTAGTCCAGGCACGGCCGAGCAGCGACCTGGCGATCTCCACCACACGGTCGGCTTCCTCGAGAGACGAGGTCGAATTGAACTCGTGCGGCACCGGAATCGGATGCAATCCCGGCGCGGCCGATTCCAGCAGCCGCGGCCCGGCCGCCGAGGCGAGCTTGCCCTCGTAGGCCAATTGAGACACCGCCGCGCAGAGCCGCGGATGCATGCGCCAGCTGCGCGCCAGGAAGAATCCCAACTCGCTGGGCAGCACACTGTGCCCCTCGCTGAGCCAGCCGAGGGCGGAGTCGTCGACGGGTTCGGGATGCGTGCCCTGGCTCACCTGAGGAAGTTGTTGCGGGTCACCCAGCAGCAGCAGCCGCTGCGCGGCGACGGCTGACGCGATGGTGCTCGCAAGCGAGAACTGGCCGGCTTCGTCGATGACGAGCAGGTCGAGACTGTCGCGTGGCACCCGATCCGGGTTGCTGAAGTCCCACGCCGTGCCGCCGAGCACGAACCCGTCCGCGCGCGTGAAAGCGGAAATTTCCTGAGCCCTCAACGACGTCCAGGGCACAGCACGGCCCTCGTCGCCCTGCTTCGGCTTCTTGCCGACGCGGGAAGCATCCAGTCCAGCATCCAGCACCGCGGCTAGCATGTTTTCCACGGCGGCGTGCGACTGGGCCACCACACCGATCTTCCAGCCGTGTCGGGCAACCAATTCGGCGATCACCCTGGAGCCGGTGTAGGTCTTACCGGTTCCCGGCGGTCCCTGCACCGCCAGATAGCTGCGATTCAGGGTGAGCAGGCTGTCGCGGATCGCCTCGATCGCCGACTCCCCCGCCGCCAATGGTCCGTTCGGCGGCCGCCGGCGCAGGATGTCGAGGGCGGGGTCCTGCAACATCCGCGGGTAGGCGTCCAGAACGCTACGGCCCCACTGCGAAATCGCGTCAACCTGAGTTCCCGGCGGCGGCGGCGTCGCCGGGGTGAACGCCATCGGCAACTCATCGTGTTCCGGCGCGTCGGCCTCAAGCCGCTCCTCCAGCACGAACGCGTTCTCGTCGATCACCTCGAGCACGGTGACCTTGTTGTGAGCGGTGCGGGCGCCCGGCTGCGTGCTGCGCGCGATTGGCGGGTAGGGCACGTCGTAGAGCAGGAACGGCGCCGCCCCCACACCGACCGAACTGCCGGGGCCGAGCATCCCGCTCACTTGCAGCACGCGACGCAGCAACCTCTGCTTGCCGTCCCGGTGCCAGGCAGTCAGCACCTGCGCATCGGTGATGAGAGCCACGTCACGTTGGTCGGCCCACTCCCAGACCGGGGCGGTGAGGCGGCGGAAATGGTCCCACCAGAACGTCTTCTGCTCGCGCCGGTGGAAGTCGATGGCGGCGGCGGCGAGAGCGAGCGCCGTGTCATCGCTCGTGCGGTCCACGGTGCCGGCCGGCGGCAGCAATGCGCTCAATTGCAGATACACCGGGTCGGGTTCGCGGATCGGCACATCGAGCACGAGTTCGCTGCGGACGGCCACCTCCACCGCCACCTCCTGCGCCCGATTCAGCAGCCAGTCCCGTAGTCGCAGCGTCGAGCGGCAGTCGTAGGCGTTGTAGCGCGCGATATCGTCGAGCACAGCGGCCGCCTCATCCGCCTGTCCTGCCTCCAGCAACTCGCGGGAGCGCACGTACTCGGTGATCGAGTCAGCGGCGTTGGCCACTCCCTCTCGTTCGTCGTCGCCCATGTAGAGCGGTTCGAGTTTCTTGAGGGAGTAGCTGTGGTTGCCGACGCGCACCCCCCGACGCACGATCGGGTAGAGGTCGACGAGCACGTTGTTGCGCAGCAGATCGTCGACGGCCTCTTCCCCCACGCCGTGGCGGGCGGCGATGGTGAGCAGGTGCGTGCGCTCGTAAGACGCGTAGTGGTAGATGTGCATGCCAGGATGCTGCGCCCGCCTGGTGGACACATATTCGAGGAATTCGGTGAGGGCGACGGCCTCCTCGGCAAGACTGTGTGCCCAGAACGCCCGGAACGTGTCGTCCGGTTCTACGAGCCCGAACAGGTAGTCCAGGCCCCAGACGTTGCCGGACTGGAACAGCGGGTCGCCTTCGAAGTCGAAGAAGATGTCGCCGTCGTCGGGTGCCGGCAGTGCGGTCAGGGCGGTGGGGTTGAATACCTCGAAGTTCAACGGCCCGCGCAACTGCAGGGCCGCTTGGGCGCGCAGCGTGGCGAGGCTGGTGTCGGTCATGCCCTCGACCGGTCCACGAGCCAGCGCCAATTCGTCGATCGTCGTCACGCCGGCGCCGGTGAGCTTGGCGCGCTGCGTGAGGCGCATCCCCGCGACGAGCAGCACGTCGCGGTGCAACTCGATCTGTTCCGCGCAGGCGGAGCATCGCCCGCAGGCGGCGTACCGCGGGTCGCCCCACTGAGTCGGCTCCGGGTCCGCAAGTCGGTCGTCGATGAGGTGCTGCAGTCGGATGCGGCGTTTTCGGTACACCGGCAGGATGTCGCGCAGCCGGTGCGTGCTCGTGCTGCCGTCGCCTAGCAGCAGGTGCACGTCGTCGCCGATGGGGATACCCAGGCGTTGCAACTGCTCGCTGTAGGCCGCGACCTGAAGCAGGGCGGTGATCTTGGCGTGGCGGGCCAGTTTCGCGTCGTACACCTCGTAGCGGCCATTCGGCATCCTCATGATGAAGTCGGCGAATCCGATCATCCGCCCGTCGAAGAAGGTGGGTTGGAACAACACGTCAGCACCGTCGTTCAGCGCCCGTTCGGAGGCGGCCGCCGCCTCTGTCACCGAGTGCAGCGGCCTAGTGCCCAATGAAGGTCGCTCGAATTCTACGACGTGGCGACTGACGCGCAGGTGTTCGAGCAGCCGGTGTTCATGCACGTCGCCGAGCATGGCGGTGCGCGCGAGCATGTCGTCTTCCGGTTCCACCATGACCTCGATGCGGCCGAGCTTGGCGTCCAGTTTCCGCATAAGCGCCCACTCGCAAGTCGCAGCGACGCTCAAGTCACTCGCGCTGTACACCACGGCGCCCTTCAGCAGAAACACGCTTCCCCCTGCCACCTCGGTCGTTGTACCGGTGTTACTTGAGGCTAACCCGAGCCACCGACAGTCCGCACGATCACCGCCGACCTACACTGCGAAGTATGGCCCTGCAAAAGATGTCTCTCGTCGACATTCCTCTCACCACCATCGACGGCCGCCGCACCACGTTCGCAGAGTATGCGGACAACGTGGTGCTCGTCGTGAACGTCGCCTCAAAGTGCGGCCACACACCGCAGTATGCCGCGCTGGAGCAGTTACAGAAAACCTATGGCGGCCGCGGTTTCAGCGTGCTCGGCTTCCCGTGCAACCAGTTCATGATGCAGGAACCCGGCTGCGCCGAGTCGATCACACAGTTTTGCACCACCACCTACGGGGTGGACTTCCCACTGTTCGAGAAAACTCACGTGAACGGCAGGTCGCAGCATCCGCTGTACGCGCAACTTACGCGGGTGCCGGATGCGACCGGCACGGCGGGCAAGGTCAGGTGGAACTTCGAGAAGTTCCTCGTCGCCCGCTCCGGCGAGGTGCACCGGTTCCGCAGCGCCATTCAGCCCGATGCCCCAGAGGTCGTGCAGAGCATCGAGGCAGCGCTGTCACAGCGGGTGTGCTAGGCGGTGCCAAGCGACGGTATGCGACACTGCGGTGCACACCATCTTCGAGGCGGACTCCTGATCCGTTGCGGGTAGCGTGTGACGATGCAAGTCATCCGACGACGCGCCGTCGTGCGCGGCCACGTGCAGGGCGTCGGATTCCGCGCGGGCACGAGATCGCAGGCACGCGGGCTGTCACTGGCCGGTTTCGCCCGCAATCGTGCAGATGGCACTGTGGAAGTGGAGGTCGAGGGGTCGGCTGACCGCGTGTCGCAACTGCTGGCCTGGCTTGAGTCGGGTCCGCAGTGGGCCACCGTCGACGCTGTCGAGGTCACCGAACTGGCCCCGACAGGCAGCGTCGGATTCGACCTACGTCGATGACCTCAGCGGTCTCCCGGCCGGTCGCTGTTTGTCCGCTCGACCCCGTCGGAGCCGACCGGCGCCTCCGACCCGTCATCCTCGACATACACCTCTGTGACCACGAACCGCCGCATCCGCCGACTCGGTTGCCCGCCAGACGCGATGTGCTCGGCTGGGTCCGTGGCCGTGTCAGCGTCTGAGTCTGGTTCGACGTCTGCCGCATGGGCGCCGACGTGGCCGGTGCCGGTGTGGCTGTCTGCGGTGTCCACGTGCGCGGAGGGGCTTCCGCCGGACGGGTCGTCGCTGCCGACACTGGAATCACGATCGCCGTCCTCCTCGTGCGACATCCCGTAGTACAGGTACAGTTCGTCCTCCTCGTCCTGCCCGAGGACGCCGTTCGTGTCGATCCGCGGGGCATCCTTGATGAAGTCCTTACCGTAGTTGATGTGCACTCGCTCGTGGTCCCACTCCGCGGTGTCCAGCGGCACGAACGATTGCGACATGCCGAACCATCCGGTGTGCACTGTCATCCAGTTGGGCCGCCCGCTCATGGGGTTGACGAACACTTGGCCGACGGTGCCGATTTTCTCATCGTCGGGGCCGAGCACGGGTGCACCCATCAGGGCGCCGAAATTGGTGGTGGTGATCATCATTACTCCTCGTCTGTTGCGCGATCCTCTGCGCTCGATCCTCTGCGCTCGATCCTCTGACCCCGTCTGCACGGTGCGGACGGGACTAGCGGCCGAGCCCGGCCCGGTCGACGTGACGGTGGTAGCGCATCCCGGCGATACCGCCGAGGACGGCCCCGCCGAGGCTCACCAGGGCGATCACGACGGCCGTGACGATGCCGGCGGTGGTGAGGTCGGTTGCGCTCATCGGGATCCGCGGGAATCCATTGACATTGCCCAGAATGTTGTATTGCGAGCCGGCGATGGCGGTGAGAATGGCCACGACAATCGCGATGACCACGGCCCACAGCCAGACGGTGAGCCCCTGCAACGCGCCGTTGAACCTGGCCATCCGGCCTGCGACGTATCCTCCGCAGTAGTAGGCGATGAACATGATCACCGCGAGCGCGACCGCGCCCCACAACCCGATGGCGGTCGCGTTGCCGCTCACCGTCTCCTCAAGGTTGCCGGATGTTCCCTGGCCGATGGCCGCTCCGGTAGCAGCGACCAGGGCGGTGAGCAGCACCGCGATTCCCATGGCGGCGACCCAGCCGAAGAAGGCCGAGCCAACCTTGATGCCCCCGAAGTTTCGTTGTTCGCGCTCGAGGACATCTTCACGAAGTGAATTCTGGGCTTCCACCGGCACTGCTGCGGAGTCCGTGTCGGCCGCGGTACCGCGCCGACGGTATCGTTGAGCGCTCATGGCGTCATCCTTCCGTTGGCTTCCCACTTATACCCGCTCTAAGCCACGGTGCAACCCCCCGTGCCTGCTCAGTGGGCGGCGAACCCTGGGCGAACCCATGAGACCGACTCCCGCCGGGGTGAAGCTGAGCGTATCCAGCCAAGCGAGAACGCTGGCGACGGATGCCTCCAGTTGAGTCCCCGGGTCCTGGGAATACCACGCGTATCCGCTGCCCTGCTCCAACGGCGCCCGCAACGACGCGACGACTGTCGCCTCCGGGAGGAAGATCCGCGCCGACCGAGAGTACCGTTGAATCATGGCCAAGGAATTCGTCCATGAGCCGGAAGACAACCGGTATGCGCTTCGGATCGACGGGGAGCTGGCGAGTGTCGTCGACTACACCATCGACGGCACGTCGATTTCGTTCCACCGCACATACACCCCGCCGGCGCACCGCGGAAAGGGCCTCGCCGGCGAGGTCGTCGAATTCGCGGTGAACGAGGTGGAAGTCAACACCGACTTCCACGTCGTGCCGATGTGCTGGTACGTCAGCGACTGGTTCGACAGGCACCCGGAGCGCGTCGGCATGCTCACTCGCTGAGGTAGTGAGCGCCGCGGTAACCCTTGTCACACGCCGTGCTAAAACCTAGAGTCGACGTAGGTCGCCATGCCAGTGCCCGTTCCGCGTGATCCGTACTCGGTTCTGGGAGTTCCCCGGGGAGCTTCCCAGGCGGAGGTCCGCAGCGCCTTCCGGGCCCTGGTGCGCAGCTACCACCCGGACACCCGAGATCCGTCGCACGCGTCTGGCGCGGAACCGCAGGCCGACGCACAACTGCGGGCGCTGCTGGCCGCGTACCGGATCCTCCGGGATCCCACTTCACGCACGGCATACGACCGCGACCACCCACCAGTCGGGTTCCGGGCGGCAGCCCCTAAGCAGGCTCCACCGCAGCAAACCACACCGAGCGCTGCCGACCACGAGGCCCACCGCCCGGTCTGGATACCACGCCGAGCCACGCCGCGCGCATCCGATCTGTTCCTCGCCGACCCGTTTTACGCGAGCTCCTACTTCGCCGACCCTCACTTCGGTGATCCCTACTTCATCCGTATTATCCGATAGTCGATCGGGTGCCCACCACGACGGTCGCGTCGAGCTTTTTTGAGTGCAGCACGCGAACACTCAACCCGTGGCCAAGAAGAATTTCACGACTGCGCGGCGCCTGCCGGCCGCCGGTCTCCATGAGAAGGTGGCCGCCTGGCCTCAGCCAGGAGGCGGCATCCCCAGCGATCCTGCGTTGCACCTCAAGACCGTCGATGCCGCCGTCGAGCGCCACGGCCGGTTCGTGGGTGCGCGCCTCAAGCGGCATCGTCCCGATCGCGTCGGTGGGCACGTAGGGGGCGTTGGCCAGAAGCAGGTCGACCCGGCCACGCAAGCTCGCGGGCAACGGGTCGAAAAGGTCCCCCTCGAACACGCCGGCCGCGGAACCCGCCAGGTTGACCCTCGCGCAGCGCACTGCAGCCGGATCGATGTCCGCCGCGTACAGCCGGATGCCCGGGCGAGCCGCGCCGATCACCGTGGCTACCGCACCGGAGCCGCAGCACAACTCCACCACCGTGGCACCGCGGCGCGCGAGGGCGATGGCCTGGTGTGCCAGGAACTGCGTACGTCGACGTGGAACGAACACTCCGGGATCGACGCGGATGTGCAGCCCGCAAAACTCGGCCCAACCGAGAAGGTGTTCCAGTGGAATCCCGGCAACGCGCGAGCCGACCATGCGTTCCAGTTCGGCCGGCGAGGATGCCGCGCCGATCAGCAACCGCGCCTCGTCCCCGGCGAAGACGCATCCGGCCACGCTGAGCCTGTCGGCCACATCGGCGACGAGCTGGCGACGCCGTAAAGGTGCGGACATGCTAGCCGCGCCGTCGGGGCACCGGGCATCGTTCCCGCAGTTCATCCGGGGTCACAGGCGCAAGACTAGGACCACTCGACGTCTCTGTTCAAGGCCGGCGCGGCGCTGTGGCCACACTTTCGGCGAGCACGTCCCTGGCGAGCATCGTGGCGCCGGCGACAGCGGCGGGCATGGTGACCACCGCCGCGAACGGCACCAGGAACAGCAGGTAGGTGGAAACGCCGAAGCCCAAGGCGCCAGCCCGGTTGCCTCGAAGCATCCGCCGCCTTTGGCGCACGGTAAGACCTCGCGCGTCGAACGCGAAGCCGGTCAACTCCAACGCGAGGATCCAGCCGCCGACGCCAACGCCGAGCACCGGCACGACACTTTGGCCCACCACCGGGATGAAGCCGCCGACGAACAGCAGGACCCCCAGCAGCACGGTGATGGCGAGTAGTCGCAGACCGTTGCCGATGCCACGCAGCAGCTGCCGGAGGGCCGGCTCGTTCGACTCGGTCGGCGCCTGGCCCGAGCGCAGCTCGACGTCACGCCAGATCTTCTCGTAGAACGGATCGCCCACCGCCAGAGTGAGCGCGACGAAGGTGAAGACAGCCACCAGCAGGCACGCGAGCAGCACGGCGACGCCGGCGGCGACCCTGACCGCGTCCCGCCACGGCGGTACGAACCCGTCGGCGAACGGCGTGATCCACCCGGCAACGGTGGCGAGGTTGACGATCAGTATGACAATCGCGATCGTGTAGCAGGCGCCGACGATGATCGCCGGCACTGCGCCGAGAACCATGAGCCGGGGCGACGTGCCCCACAGACGGAATCCACGGACCAGGCAGACAACACCACCGAAGAAGCTGGCAATCGCTCCGCGACGCGCGGGCGGGGCCGTCGAGGGCTGATCGATCATCCCACCACCCTAGGAGTCGTAGCCGCAAACGGGTCGCAGTACTGTCGTCGTCCCGCGCGGTGTGGCGCCGGGTAAAATTTCAGTTGTGACCGAATGCATCCACGGACTTGAGCTCAGCCGCTGCGACTTGTGCAGCCCCAAGGTTCTGCCCAAGCCGGATCCTGCCGCACGCACCGTAACTCGCACAGTCACTAAACGGACGCCTCCCGGCAGCCGCCGTACGGCAGGCGCGTCGAAGCGGCCGGCGAGCGTGGCTGAACAACGCATTCACCACGTCACCCACGTGAGCAACCTCGAAGGCATCCTGCGTTCCGGCGGGTTGTTCGCCGACGGGAGCGACGGGGGGACAGCGCCGACGTTGGACATGTCGTCCGAAGGCAACCGGAACCTCCGACGCACCACAGTGGTCGCGGGAGCTGCGACGGTGGCGGACTACGTGCCGTTTTACCTTTCGCCTGACGCGCGGCTGTGGGAAACAATCCGGGCCGGCGCAACAGACCCGAGGCTCTCCGCCTCTGTGGGCGCCTTGCCCGCATCCGAATTCGTAATTCTCGTCAGCACAGTGGGCAAGGTGGTGGGCCTTCTGAACCACACGGCCACTGCCGATATCGTGGTGTCCGATCGAGACGCCGCGGATCCGCGCTCGCATTTCTCGACATCCGCACAAGCGTCGACAGACGACTACGAGCGGATGCTGCGAAGACTGTTGGCAGATCGGGACGGCGACACTGCTCTCCACGCCGAATTCCTGGTCAAGGGCACGGTGCCGCTGGCGGCTTTCTCACTGGTCTCAGTCGCTAACGACAAGGCGCGCGATCGTGTGCGGGCGATCCTCGAGCCGTGGGATTTCAAGCCCAGGGTGGCGGTGCACCCACCGTGGTTTGCCGCGCCGACGCCGGCGTAACGAAATCTGACGCACCCGCTAGTGCGGCGCATACACCCGCAGGCGCCGGGCACAATGTGTACGGATGCCGTGTTCACGACGAGCACGGTGATTGCGAAATGATTGAATGTGCCACAGGGGGAAGACGAGAAGTGGCAGGCGGACGGTCACCGCCGAACACCCGCTTCCCGATGAGATTCGCGACGACACTCGCCACCGACAGCGACGCCAGGCCGCGCACGCCACCCGCCCTCGCGTCGACACGCGCTGTCAACCCCCTTGAGGATACCCACGGGTCGGCCTGCCGTCGTCGGCACAGCACAGTTTTCTTTTCGCCAGCCTTTGGTCAAGGAGCACAGCATGAGCGACGCAGAATTGCGCCAGGTAGCATTTCCCGATCTGAACTACGAACGGGAGGGCAACGACGGTGCCGACGAGGAGTGCGTCGGTAGCTACTCGTTGACTTGAGCGAGGAGCGCGACGAATTGGTCATCGGAAACGACGACCGCGGCGTCGTCCAGCCGTCGGCGCAGCAATCCCTCGGCGTCGAATTGCATGCCGAGGACGAGATCGGCACGGACCTGTTCGACGATGCCGGCGATCCGCTCAGCGTCGGTCGCCTCCAGCGCGCCGTCTTCCACTGGGTCGTGCCGCATGTCCTCCGTCATGCCTTCATGCTGGCATTAACTGCACCCGTACCCAAGACCATCGCCGGTCGCACGAACCGCGGCGGCACGCGCGGGTGCTCTCAGCCACTAATCTCGACTTGACACCTGAAGGAGAACAAAATGGCGTTGCCTTGGAAGCTGCACGGAGACGGCCGGGATGTTGCGGCAAACGCGATTGTGCTACCGGAGGAACGGCTTACCTGGTGGCGCACCATCGGCTTCGGCGGTCAACACGTGGTAGCCATGTTCGGCGCAACGTTCCTGGTGCCTCTGATCACCGGGTTCCCGCCCAGTACGACGCTGCTGTTCTCCGGCATCGGCACCCTGCTGTTCCTGGTCATCACCGCTAACCGGCTGCCCAGCTACCTCGGTTCCTCGTTCGCCTTCATCGCGCCGATCACGGCCGCCAGTGCCGCGGGCGGCAAATCGGTTGCCCTCGCCGGAATGGTGATCGTCGGCGCGCTGCTCGCGATCGTCGGCATCCTGGTGCACCTCGGCGGCACACGGTGGATCGACGCGCTCATGCCGCCCGTGGTCAGCGGCGCGATTGTGGCCCTGATCGGGTTCAACCTCGCCCCGGCTGCAAAGGACAACTTCGACAAGTCTCCACTGGTCGCCCTCATCACACTCATCGCGGTCATCGTGTGCGCGGTCATCTTCCGTGGTTTCCTCGGCAGGCTCTCGATCTTTCTCGGGGTGGGGATCGGGTATCTGGCTGCGGTGATCGCCGGTGAAGTGGACTTTGCACCCGTGGCGGCTGCGCCGTGGATCGGCTTCCCGCCGTTTCTCGCGCCAAGCTTCGACCTGCAGTATCTGCCGCTCTACCTGATGTTCCTGCCCGTGGTGCTGGCATTGATTGCCGAGAATGTCGGCCACATCAAGGGTGTCGGCCAGCTCACAGAGCGCAATCTCGATCCACTGACCGGCCGGGCATTGTTCGCTGACGGTCTGGCGACGGTGATCTCCGGATTCAGCGGCGGGTCGCCGACGACAACCTACGGCGAGAACATCGGCGTGATGGCCGCCACCCGGGTTTTCTCGACCGCCGCGTACTGGGTCGCCGGAATCACCGCCATTTTGCTCGGGCTCTCCCCCAAGATCGGCGCGATCATCTTCACAGTGCCGGCCGGCGTGCTCGGCGGCGTCACCACGGCGCTGTACGGGCTGATCGGGATCATCGGAGTTCGGATCTGGGTGGAAAACCACGTCGATTTCGCCAAGCCGAAGAATCAGTTCACTGCGGCGGTCGCGCTCATCATGGGCATCGCGAACTTCACTCTCACCACCGGGGCGCTCAGTTTCAGCGGCATCATCCTGGGCACCGTCGCGGCTATCGTGGTGTACCACCTCATGCACTGGATATCCGTGTGGCGCGGCACCGACGAACCGGATGCGCACGCAACCTCGGCGAGCGCCGGGGAGGGCGACCTCGCCGCTCACAGTAACGCGTCCTAAACTTCGGGCTATGGATTACATTCCCGAAGCTGGCACGATCACGATGTTCTCGACCACCTGGTGCGGATACTGCTCGCGCCTGAAATCACAACTGGACCGGGCCGGGGTCGGTTACACCGAGGTCAACATCGAATTCACGCCGGGCACGGCCGAACTGGTCGCTGCCATCAACGGCGGTAACCAGACCGTGCCGACGGTGCTGTTCCCCGACGGTTCCAGTGCCACCAACCCGTCACTTGCCGAGGTCACGGCGCGCCTGGCCGCGTAACTCCCGCCAAGCCCTGTCCACCCCACCGGGCGCTTTCTAGCCCATTTCACGGAGTTTCTATCCTCCCGGGTGCTGTCCACAGGCGTCCAGACCCCCTCGAGACTGAAACTCCTTGAAACGGGGCCGCGACGTAGGCTGAGGCCATGAGCGAGGCACAGGCCACGACGGGCACAGGTACGACGACGACGACCCAAGGCACCTATGTGGAACCGGGTAAGGAGTTCGACCGGGACACGAATTACATCGAGGACCGGATCACCAGGGACGGCCGTGACGGCTGGCCGCTGGAGGCCCGTCGCTACCGGCTGGTAGCTGCCCGCGCCTGCCCGTGGGCCAACCGCACAGCCATCGTGCGCCGCCTGCTCGGCCTCGAGGGTGCCATCTCGCTCGGGATGCCGGGGCCCACCCATGACGCGCGCAGCTGGAGCTTTGACCTCGACCAGGATGGCGTCGATCCCGTGCTCGGCATCGAGCGACTGCAGCAGGCCTACTTCGCTCGATTCCCGGATTACCCGCGCGGGATCACCGTGCCGGCGATCGTGGACATTCCGACCGGCAAGGTCGTCACCAACAACTATCCGCAGATCACGTTGGACTTCGAGACCGAGTGGACGCAGTTTCACCGAGACGGCGCGCCAGACCTGTACCCGGACAAGCTGCGAGCCGAGATCGATGAGGTCGACGATGTTGTGTTCCGCGATGTCAACAACGGTGTCTACCGGGCGGGCTTCGCCGGATCACAAGCGGCTTACGAAAAGGCCTACGACAGGCTTTTCTCCCGCCTCGACTGGCTGGAGGAGCGGCTGAGCCGCCAGCGCTACCTTGTGGGCGACACGATCACCGAAGCGGACATCCACCTGTTCACCACGCTGGCACGCTTCGACGCGGTGTACCACGGCCACTTCAAGTGCAACCGTAACAAGTTGACCGAAATGCCGGCCCTGTGGGGCTACGCACGGGACCTGTTCCAGACCCCCGGATTCGGCGACACCATCGACTTCGGTCAGATCAAGAAGCACTACTACCTCGTGCACACCGACATCAATCCGACGGGAGTTGTGCCCAAGGGTCCGGATGCGCGAGTGTGGCTCACCGCGCATGGCCGGGAAGCGCTCGGCGGACGGCCATTCGGTGACGGCTCTGCACCCAGGCCACCGATCGCGGGTGAAGAGGTACCCGCCCTCTAGCGCGGCGGCGCCAATCAGCGGCGCCGAGATATGGCGCCCGGATCTGCTGGCAACGGTGGGCAGAAGGCCGAGTGATGAACTTTGATCGCCCCCACGATCCGACTCGGCCTTACTGCCACCGTTGCCCCTAGCCCCCCAGCTAGCGCATATCCAAAAGGTATCTGACGCCGCCGGCCCTCGCGCCCCCCATTTCGGGCCACTCCCGTCCGGGGGGGGTCACCGGACGCGGATTTGTACCCCTGTTCTGGGGATTCTTCACCCCGACGGGTCTCCCTAAGCTGGACTCGTGGTCATCGTTGGGTGATGACCAGGCAATGCAATCGGGGGCAAACAAGTCATGGCGGATGTGAGCGTCGCCAATATTCCCGCGGGCTGGTATCCGGATCCCATGGGACTACCGCAGCGGCGTTGGTGGAACAGTTCCAGCTGGACCCAGCACGTCACACCGGAACACAAGAATGCGTCCGAGCGCCAAGAAGCGGCGGCGCGTCAAGAAGGGTCGACGAGTCAAGAAGCGTCGACGAGCCAGGCAGTCGTTGACACTCCGCAGACAGCTCACGCGTACATTCCGATGGCGGTGAACACTCCGGTGCAGTTTCGGCAGCCGGAAGGTCCGCGAGCATCTGGCACCGCCGCGGTCTGGATGATCGCCGTCATGCCGGCCATCCAGCTGGCCGCGGTGCTGGTTCTCATCCTCGTCCTGGAAGATTTCGGCCGCTTCATACAGGTCGCCGTCGCATTCGTCTTCTTCCTGTGGACAGCGGTGCTCGCCTCACACGACAAGCGCCGGCTCTTGACCCTTGGTCACCGCAAAGCCGCCACGCCCTGGTGGCTGCTGCTGTCGCCGCTGGCGTATCTCATCGCGCGCACCCTGTGCGTCCGCGAGCAGGGCGGACACGGTTCCGCACCCATGTGGGTGTACATCCTGCTGTCGACGATTCCCGCGGTGGTCGCCATCTCCCTCTTGGTGGGTGCGGATGTCTTCCGCATCCTGCTGCTCGCCGCTACCCGCTGAGCGGCATCCGAGGCGCTGGCGTAGCCTGGCACGATGATCAGCTCGCGACTTTTAGAGCTGTTGCGTGAGTGGGTTCCGCGGCAGCGCTGGTACACCAACAAGGGCCGCACACCGGTGTTTTCGGACGTCGCGCAGTGGGAACTTCCGTCGGAAGAAGCGGGCGTCGGTATCCGGATCCACCTGCTGGCGGACACCGCCGGCGAGCGGCCGGTGCTGTTTCAGATTCCGGTCACGAGCCGCACAGAACCGCTGTTCGGCGGCGGCGCTGCACTCATCGGCACCGAGCTCATCGGCACCGACGGCGCGACACTGTATTACGACGGGCCGCACGATGGCGCCTTTGCCGACGCGGTGCTGGCGCTGGCGGTGGGCGACGCGAACTCAGGCGGCAGCGATCGCGCGCTGACAGGCACCGCGCTCACCACACTGGTCCATACGAATTTCGGCGGCTCCAGAGTGCTCTCCGGCGAGCAGTCGAACACCTCGATCATCGTCGATGCCGCAGAGACCGGCGGCATTCCTGTGATCTGCAAGATCTTCCGGGTGCTGCACCCTGGCGAGAACCCGGATGTCGCGGTGCAGTGTGCGCTGGCCGGGGTGGGCAGCACGCGCGTGCCGAAACCGCTTGGATATCTGACCGGAGAGTGGAACGATCCCCGCAGTGGCCGCCCCACCCGGGGACACGTCGCGTTCGCGCAAGAGTTCCTTCCCGGAGTCGAGGATGCCTGGCGGGTGGCACTGCGTGCGGTGGCGGCTGGCGACGACTTCACCGAGCGGGCCCGCTCCCTCGGCGCGGCGACAGCGGAAGTGCACTCTGACCTCGCGCGGGCGTTCCCCACCGTGCCCGCGACCGCCGAGTCGATTGCCGCGATGATCGACGGCATGCGCGAACGCTACCGCATCGCCCGCTACGACGTGCCGTCCCTCGGCGATTACGCGGACGCTGTGGAGGCTGCACTTACCGCGGCCGGCACCGCGCAGTGGCCGCTTTTACAACGCATCCACGGCGACTACCACCTCGGCCAGGTGCTGTGGGCGCCGGGTCGAGGCTGGATGCTCATCGACTTCGAGGGCGAACCGCTGCGCCCCATGGACGAACGCGGACATCCGGATGCCCCGCTGCGCGATGTCGCCGGCATGATGCGTTCGCTGTCCTATGTTGCGGGCAGCGTGGCCCGCTCCGAGGGCCCCGGAGCCGATGACGCGGTCACCGCGTGGGTCGAGGCGGCGCGCGAATCGTTCCTGGACGGCTACGCGGATGCATCGGGGCGCGACCCGCGCGACACGGCCGCGCTGCTGGCTGCCTTCGAACTCGACAAGGCCTTGTACGAGGCCCGGTACGAGGCCCGCAATCGGCCCGATTGGCTCCCGATTCCGTTGCAGGCCGTGCGCCGGCTCTGCGGTACCGGCTAGCGCCGCGCGAGCTATTCGGCCGGTGTCGGGGTCAGCCGGGCGGTGGCGACCAGTGCGAGCAACGCTTGAGCGTACGCACCCGCCGGGTCGCTGTCGTAAAAGTGCGCAAGAGATTCGTTGATCGCCGCGTCGGTGCGATAGCCTCCGTCGACACGCTTCAGGGACCGGAACGCGGTGCCGAGCAACTCGCGCAACTGGTCTTCACGCGGGAGCCACAAGGCGTCCTCGAGCGCGACGGAGTCCAGCGCCCATTCGGTGGTGCCGTTGAACCCGAGAATCGTGCCGGTGTCGAACTCGTGCGGCTCGATCGTCATGTCACTCACGGTGAAGGTATCGCCGTCGAACTCGGGGCTGTCGATGCGGAATGCGTCTCCCGGTGACGGGGTCCACGCGACGCCCGCGCTTCGAAGCGCGCGTGCGTATTCGGCAGAAATCATTGGCCCATTATGCTCCACTGTGCCGTTCTTTCACTGTGCCGAGGAGGTAGCGCTCTCAGGCGCCCTGGAGCACATCGCGGAGCACCACTGCTTGGTTGTGCTCCTCATCTTTGGCGCTGTAAACCAGAGTGACGTGTTTATGGTCGGCGACAATGTCCTTGAGGGAACGAAACGCGTCGCTGGCCTCCAGTTCCGCTCGGTATCGTTGTGCGAACTCGCCGAACCGTTCCGGCACGTGGCCGAACCACTTGCGCAACTCGGCGCTCGGCCCGACGTCCTTCAGCCATTCATCCACCTCGGCGTGCTCCTTGCTCACGCCGCGAGGCCACAACCGGTCGACGAGCACGCGGAATCCATCCACAGACTCGGGTTTTTCATACACTCGCTTGATCGATACCTTCATGTTGCCCAGCCTGCCACTAACCGGGCTAGCGTTGAGGTATGAGCCAGCAGACTTCCGATTCCCACGCCCACACGGCGCCAGCCGACATTCACGGAACACACCAGCCGGATGCCTCCGGACCGCCGCTCACGTACCTCGATGACCTGTTCAGGCTGGCCCCTATCCCGGAGTCGGGCCTCGGCCACAACACGGTGCTCAATGCCCCCGATGTGCGCGTCATCGTGCTTGCATTCTCTGCGGGGCATATCTTGAAGCAGCACGCTGCACCGTTCACCTTGCTGATGCAGGCGCTCGACGGTCACCTGCTCGTGACGAGCAACGGTGAGGAAATGGACCTGCGTCCCGGCGGTCTCATCCGGATGGACCCTAGGCTTCCGCACTCGGTGGAGGCCTACGTCGACTCACGGCTCCAGTTGACGCTGATCTCGAGCTAGTCAAGGCGCCTAGTCGCTCAGGGCGTCCCGCAGCAGCGAAACCAACGCGTCAAGCTGTACGCTGGCTGCCGAAACGATGTCCTCGTCCGACCCGTCCAACGCGCGTGCCGCCAGGCCAGCCTTGCTGTCGATCAGTTCCGCGATTTTCGCGTCGATCGTGTGCGCCGCAATGATCCGCCACGCCGTCACCGGTTCGGCCTGCCCGATGCGGTGCACCCGGTCGATGGCCTGGGTCTGCTCCGCCGAAGTCCAACTGAGCTCAGCCAGCACGACGTTGGACGCCGCCTGCAGGTTGAGCCCGACGCCGGCAGCGGTGAGCGAGGCGACGGCAATCGAGACTTGCGGGTCCTCGGTGAACGCGTCGATCTGCTTCTGCCGGAACGCCGAGGTCTGGTCGCCGCGGATCGAGATCGACTTCAAGCCGACCTTGGCGAAGTGCTCCTCCGCCGCATCCATCACGTCGATGTGCTTGGCAAAGAAAACGACTTTGCCGACGCTCCGCGCCAGCTGGGCGGTGTAGTCGGCGGCGAGCACCGCCTTCGCCTGGCCGATCTTGCGCACCATGGTGAACACGTTCTCGCCGGTTTTCGCGGCCTTCGACTCTTCAAGCTCGGCGTGCGCCACCACGCGCATGAGGTCGTCGGGGTTGCCGTCGGGTTTGGCGGCCAGCACTCGCCGGTACTTGTCCAGCAGGCGTGCGGTGAGGGCGGCTTCGGCTTGGCGGATGCTGTTGCCCAGGTCGTCGTCGAGCTCGACCGGCATGTCGGCGACGCGGCGCGCCGGGATGTCCGCGGCCACGTCGATCTTCTTGCGGCGCACGATCCCCATGTCGATGACAGCGCGACGCGCTTCGGCGAAAAACCCGAAGTCTGCGGGGGTGAGTCCGGTCTCTTCAAGCTTCTCCATGAGCGCCGGCGTGGGCTTCTTGCCGTCGATCCAGCCCAGGAACTGCCAGATCGCGCGGAAGTCTTCGATGTCGTTGATCAGCGGCGTTCCGGTGAGCGCCATCATCAGAGCATTGGGCTGCGCCGTCCGGATGCTCTTGCCGAGCGCGAGCACGTGCTTCGACCTCTCGGACTTGAGGTTCTTGATGAAGTGCGCCTCGTCGACGACCATGCCCTTGAGCCCGAACCGGCCGAGCCAGCCGACGTGTCTGTCGAGCACCTCGTAGTTGACAATGACGACGTCGCTGAAAGCGTCGACGTCTTTGCCGT
Source organism: Terrimesophilobacter sp. (assembly GCA_039920505.1). GTDB lineage: Bacteria > Actinomycetota > Actinomycetes > Actinomycetales > Microbacteriaceae > Parafrigoribacterium. The sequence continues at coordinate 4,743 of JBDSDO010000019.1, read as the reverse complement.
CGCCGTGCACAACAGTGGCGGCACGTTTCGGCGTCCACAGTTCCACCTCGCGGGCCCAGTTCGTCTTGACCACATTCGGCACGACGACCAGCAGCGGATAGGCGTGTGCGACGGATGCCGCCAGCAGTGCCTGCGCGGTCTTTCCCAGTCCTGGCTCGTCGGCAAGCAGGAAGGTGCGGTGGCCCTTTTTCACTTCGGCCAGTAGCCGTGCCTGGTGACGCATGAGGTCGAGGTTGCCCGGCGACTTCAGCGAGGTCGCCTCGGGTAACTCCATTGTCGCGGCTCCCCCACCGGCTCCGTATTCGAACGCGCGGAACAGCGGGTCGAGCAGTTCCCAGTTCGCGAGTCGCCCGATCATTTTCGGCTTGGGCTGCGCGGCGCTGAAATCGGGCGCAAGGAATGGGTTGGCCATCTGCGCCTGGCGCACCGACAGCGGAACGACCTGCTTCTCCGCGGCATGGGCGACGGCGACGGGCTCTTTGGTGATGATCAGTTCGTCGGGCGACAGCGGAGCACCAGAGGCGATCAGCATGTCCCGACGCAACGTTCTGGCGGCATCCGTGACGGCGGTCTCTTCGGCGAGAAGCTGGATCAGGGACGTGTCGCGGGCGGCCGTTTTCGCGAGAATAGTGGCTACACCGTCAAGCCGTTTGAGCAGTTCGGTGCGTTCGGCGTCGGTGAGTTCGGCATCCGTCTTGGCGCGGGCCCGTTCCTCACGCATCAGCAATGCGATCACCTGGAACTTGGTGCGATTGCTCGGCCCGACCTTGCCGCGCCCGGCGGCGTTTTCGACTTCCCGGACCGCGCGCGCAAGCACCGGGATCAGTCCGGTGTCGTCACCGGGACGCGTGTGTCGCTGCGACGACCGCTTTTGCGACGGCCTGCGCTGCGTAGTTGTGCCCTTGCCGGCGTGCGCCGAACTTTGGCCCGATCGAGCCATGCTCCTCCTTGGAACTCGTGCCCCTCATTCCGAATGCCTCCCCGCGGTCTGCCGATGCGCTCTGCCCGACGCGGCGCGAACGCCGAGCCGCAAGGTGCGAAATGTTACGAAGCCTGACTCGAGCAACTTGGCCCAAGGGCAAGGTCGAGACGATGAGTGGATCCGTAGGGTGCGTTACCAGTTTAGGCCACTAACGGGCGTTTGTGTGTCGAGGCTGTTGACCTGATTTTCCCAGGGGCCCGGGACGGGAAAATAGCTCTCGAGGAACCGCGTGAGCGCGTCGGCGCGAGCGGAAGCCGTGACTTCCAGGGAGCTGCCGTCGTTGAGGCAGAAGAAGTCGACGCACCGGCTCTCGAGCAATTCCGCCATGTCGGCCAATCCAAGGGCCGTCGTCGTGTCAATGTAACTGACGCGGGCGCCGGTCTGGACGACCGCCCTGCCCGTGAGCAGCGCGAAATAGTGGTACAGCGAGTTGGTCACCGAGATGTCCGTGGCCGATCGGAAGGCGCTGGCGGCAGTGCGGGCGAAGTCCAGCGGGAACTCCCGCTCGAGGTCGAAGAGTACCGATTTGCGTAGCGGCGTCGGCGCATGCTCGAGGTGTCGCGCGATTGTCCGCCCAAAGCGTTGCCGTAGTAAGCGTCGATTGACGCGGGCGGCGTTCTCGTAGCCGCTGCGCGAGAGCGAGACATCTCCCAAGCCGATCCGGTTCGGAGACTGGATGAACTTGCTCACTCCGCCAGGCGAGAAGAACATGCTCGGTTCTACCCGGCGGCCGAAGAACATGTCGTCATTGGAATACAAAAAGTGTTCTGCCAGACCGGGAATCCGGTGCAGTTGACTCTCGACAGCGTGGGAATTGTGGGTCGGAAGCACCGACGGGTCGGCAAAGAATTCGTCGCTGCGCACGAGTGTGAACCGTGGATCGTCCGCCAGCCAATCGGGTCTCGCGCAGTCGGTGGCGATGAAGATGCGGTGCACCCACGGCGCATACCGATACACCGAGCGCAGAGCGTACTTCAGCTCATCCAGTTGACGATAGCGGGCGTCGGATCCGTCACCCTCGCCGAGGTGATACCCCGCCATGCGCCGCAGGCGTGCGTTCTCCCAGGCGGGACCGGCGTTTCCCACCCAGGAGAACACGAGATCGATGTCGAATGACACATCGGTGGCAAGGTCGCAGAACATGCCCTGCAGGGTCGGCCAGCGCCGGTCGAAGCGCTCGATTGTGGTGGCTACCGCCTCCCGTCGCGGGAGTGTGACGCGGGTGAGCGCGTTAGGCCGGGGCAGCGTGATCGTGTCGGCTCCGATTGACCAGAATTCGACCTGCACCTCGGCGGGCGGCAATGCGCGCGAGGTGTCGTCGGCTCGGAAGATGCGAAATGCGCTGGGTGACGGATCACTGCCCGGTGCCACCGTTGAAACGAGCGCCGGAATGCCGCCTGTCGCCGACGGCGCATCCGACGCCGAGATCGCGTCGGCGTAGACCTGATCGTCGGCGAACGCGCGAGCCAAGGCGCGGAATGTTGCCGCGCGATCGACGGCATCCATGGCAAGCACGGGAGCGGACGTGTTCCCGCGGACGAGTGTGAACGCGAGATGCGCGGCGTCGAGGACGTCTGCGACCTCGAGGAGCAGTGCGGAGTTCACCGACGCCGCTGGTTGCGGTCTTCGGGGTTGGGCACTTTGACGAAGACGCCGACCACGACGAACCCTAAGGCCGCGACAAACTGCGCGGCGACCCACCACTGGCCGTGCAACGCCAGCGGCCACACCGGGTTCCACACCACGACGATTGGCACGAGCAGCACCCACCACCACCACTGCCCCGCTTGATAAACGAACACGCAGCAGATCAGCGCCAGGATGCTGACCCCGAACCGGATGTACAGGTACGCGTCGCTTTCGAACAACGCCAGACCGGCCAGGAGCACGATCGCGCCCAGCAGGCCGGGAGCCAAGGCTGGGCGGGTGAAGGCCGGAGTGGGATACGAGGTCATGGTTACCAGAGTATGCGGCAAGAATGAGACAGTGACCGACATCGAAGCGGTGCGCGGAGACATCACGACCCAGCACGTGGACGCCATTGTCAACGCCGCCAACAGTTCGCTGCTGGGCGGCGGCGGCGTCGACGGCGCCATACATCGTGCCGGCGGCCCCGCCATCCTCGACGCGTGCCGCGAACTGCGCCGCACAACCCTGGTCAACGGTTTGCCCACCGGTGTCGCCGTCGCCACCACCGCCGGACGACTGCCGGCGACCCACGTCATCCACACCGTCGGGCCGGTGTGGTCCGCGCAAGAGGACCGTTCGCACCGTCTCGCCAGCGCGTACCGCGAGTCGTTGCGGGTCGCCGAGGAGCTCGGCGCGGCAAGCATCGCATTCCCCGCCGTCTCGGCGGGGGTGTATGGCTGGCCGATGCAGGATGCCGCTAGGATCGCCGTGGAAACCGTGCGCGCCTACCTGCGCGAGCGTGCTGACCTGCACGAGCGTGCTGACCTGCACGACGGCGCCAGCGCTCTGACGCTGGTGCGCTTCGTGCTCTTCAGCGAGGAAGCGCTGGCGGCGTTCCGCGCCGCGTTGCACAGCGGCGGGGCCGGTCGGTAGCGCTCAGAAGTAGGTCGGGTTCGTGTCTTCGTCGAGGTGAATGGCCTGAATCGGCCGGCTCATCGGCGGCTCATCGCGCAGCCTCTCCAATGCCGGCCGTAGCTCGCCCAGCCAGGCGTCGTATCCGGCGGCACTGAGGTGCAAGCGGTCGTCGGAAAACACCGGGTTCAGTTCCCCGTCTTCCAGCGCCATCGCGGGCCACAGGTCCAGATACTGTGCCCGCACCGTGGCGGCGAACTGGCGCAGGTGGATGTTCGCGGTCTGAATCTGGTCCGCGAGTTCGCGAGCGCGCGGCAGGATCGATTGCAGCAGCATCCGCGCGCCGGGCAGGTCGCGGCGCAGATCCACCATGATCGACTGGATGTTGCGCACCAGGTGTTCCACCGTCTGCCGAGTGGCGAGATCGTTCGTGCCGATGAGTAGCAGGATCTCGTCCGGTGCCGCGGCCACAACCTCGCCGAGCCTAGCGAGCACGCCGTCAGTGGTATCCCCACCTCGACCCAGGTTGTGGACGTTGGCATCCGGGAACCACTCCGACCAGTGGCCGTCTTCGGTCAGACTGTCGCCGAGGAAGACCATCGTGCGCTCGGCGCGTCCCGAACCGGACGCGCCGGACCTGGATGCGTGGGGACCGGTGGGGTTGAACTGGGCGTTCTTGGACTCGGGCATGCGCGACCTCCTCGGTCTTCCATCATGCGTTGGCACCCTGGAAATCGCTAGGGAGGCAACCTTCACAAGCTATCAGTAACGGTTTTCAATCAGCCGACAAACGGTTGCATCCGGGACGAGTTGCTTCTCGAAGGCAGTGTCATCAGTTCCGGTGTTTGATCCACCACCCTCGGACATCCTCCAGATCCCGTTTCACGGAGTTTCTGTCTCCAGTGCCTATCCGCACCGGTGTACAGGCAGCGCTGTGACAGTTTTTCCTTGAGACGGGTCACCAAAACGGGTCACACGGGGACTGGACCCGAGGGGATGGGCGCGGGCTGGTGGGCTGGGTGGGCTAGATCAGGCCCTTGGGATGCCACACCGTCTTGGTCTCGGTGAAGAAGGTAATCCGGTGCACGGAGGGTGCCGGGTTGCCTGGCTCCGGTGGCAGCACTCGCTTGAGTGTGTCTGCTGCGGCTATCTGTAGGTCTATCCAGTCCAGGGCTTCGGCACCGGCCAGGTCGAGGGCGTTCACGTCGGCGTGGCTGGCC
>JBDSDO010000018.1:0-16765 GCA_039920505.1 Terrimesophilobacter sp. | reverse complement strand
GGCAAGGGTGTTCACGTCGCTTGAACCTCCGACCCCAGGAATGACCGATGGCCCAACTGCCCACCACTCGCTTTCTCGTTGTGCTCGACGTCGACTCGACGCTGATTGAAAACGAGGTCATCGAACTGCTCGCCGCCGCGGCAGGGTCTCACGACAGGGTGGCGGAAATCACCTATCGTGCGATGAACGGCGAACTCGACTTCGAGGCCAGCCTGCGGGCGCGCGTCGCCACGCTGGCTGGTCTGCCGGTGAGCGTTTTCGACACGGTGGCCGGGCAGATCCGCTACACCCCGGGGGTGCGGGAGATGACGGCGGGTGTGCAGGCGGCCGGCGGCAAGGTCGGAGTCGTCTCCGGCGGGTTCCACGAACTGGTGGATCCGCTCGCCGACGAGCTGGGCCTGGATCTCTGGTGCGCAAATCGTCTGGCCCTCGAGCGGGGGGAACTCACCGGCGCCCTCACCGGCCCGATCATCGACTCCGAGGCGAAGGCGCGCGTGCTTCGCGGTTGGGCGCGGGACTGCGGCGTGCCGCTGGCGAAAACCGTCGCAGTCGGCGACGGAGCCAACGACCTGAAGATGATGGCGATCGCGGGGCTCTCGGTCGCGTTCGATGCAAAGGCACCGGTGCGCGACGAGGCCGATCTGATTATGGACATCCGGGACCTTGCGCAGCTGCTTCCGATGCTCGGTCTTCGGGGCTAGTGCCCCATCCCCAGTCCGCCGTCCACCGGGATGATGGCCCCGGAGATGTAGCCAGCGTCGTCGCCGGCCAACCAGACGATGACCTTCGCCACTTCGGCGGCGCTGCCGTAGCGGCCGGCCGGGATTGACTTTTTGTACTCCGCCTGCTGCTCCTGCGGCAACTGCGCGGTCATATCGGTCTCGATGAAGCCGGGTGCGACGACGTTGGCCGTGATGCCCCTCGAGCCGAGTTCGCGGGTGAGCGAACGGGCCAGTCCGATAAGTCCGCTTTTGGATGCCGCATAGTTGACTTGGCCAGCCGAACCGAGCAACCCGACCACGCTGGACACCAGCACGACCCTGCCGAATTTCGCCTTGATCATGCCCCGCGCGGCGCGCTTGACCACGCGGAACGCGCCACCCAGGTTCGTATCGATCACCGAGTGAAAGTCGTCGTCGCTCATCCGCAGCAACAGTGTGTCTTTGGTGATGCCGGCGTTCGCGACCACCACCTCGACCGGACCGTACTCCGCTTCCACCGCCGAGAACGCCGCGTCGATCGACGCGGCGTCAGTCACGTCGGCGCGCACGGTGAGGCTGCCGTCCGGCCCCTGGCCCGAACGCGCAGTGACCGCGACGCGGTGACCGAGCGTCAGGAACTCCTCGGCGATCGCGAACCCGATGCCGCGATTGCCTCCCGTGATCAGTACAGTTCGGGCGCTGCCCATTGGTGGATCTCGCTTCCTTCGTCGGTGGCGGGCACAATGGGAATTGGAGCCCGGCAAACTCCCGCAATCTTAGTCTTAGGCTTGGGTGAGCTCATGGCTAAACAGCAATCGATCACCGCCCTCCCCCGGTCGCCAGACGACGACCGGCGCAAGCGCATGATCAGATACTCGCTCACCATGGGCATCCGATTCGTGTGCGTGTTGTTGTGCGTGTGGGCTCGCGGGTGGTGGCTGGTGGTGTGCGCGGCCGGCGCCATTTTCTTGCCGTACTTCGCCGTCGTCCTGGCGAATGTGTCGTGGTCGGCACCTTCGATTGTGCAGCGGCCGGGCACCGTGGCGCCGGTGTCTCCGCCGAGTCCCGGACCCTCGGAAGCCGCGGAGCCCGAGCCACCGGAAGCGGAGCGGTCGGCATGATGGGCTTCGGCGACGAGGAGGACCTGCCGCCCACCTGCTCGCGAGCCGGATGCGGTCAGGCGGCACAGTGGAAGGTGAATTGGCGCAACCCGAGAATCCATCCGAAGGAACGCGTGAAGATCTGGCTCGCCTGCCACGAGCATCGTGACTACTTGCGGGATTACCTGTTCAACCGTGGATTCCCCGTGATCGTCACGCCGCTAGCCGAATCGGTCGACCTGGTGCCCGATGCCCCCGCAGGGACACCATGACCCGGTGGGAGTCGCTGTTCTCGAGGCGTTGGCTTGGGTACCTGGCCTTCGCGGTGGCCTTCGCGATCGCCTGCGGGTTCCTTTCATCTTGGCAATTGAACCGGGGCAACGAGGCCGCCGCCGCGAACCGGTTGATCGAGGCGAACTTCCACGCACCGCCGGTGCCGCTGGCCGAGGCACTGCCCAGCCTGGATGCCTTCGACGCCGATCAGCAGTGGCTGCGCGTGACGGTGACCGGCACCTACCTGCCACACGAAGAACTTCTCGTGCGGAACCGTCCCACCGCATCCGGCCCGGGGTTCGAAGTGCTCACTCCGCTGCGCTTGGCGGACGGCACGGTGTTCGTCGTCGATCGCGGCTGGGTGCCTACCGGCGAGAAGCAGGACGCTCCCGACTCGGTACCGGCGCCGCCGGTGGGCGAGGTCACCGTGATCGCCCGGCTGAAGCCCAGCGAACCGCACCTGGGCACGAGGACCGCCAGCGGTCGGCAGGTCGCCACTATCGAGTTGCCCGTTGTGAAGCGGAGGATCGGTGGGGATGTCTACACGGGCGCATACGGAGTGTTGGACACGCAGTCGCCCGCACCAGCCAGTGTTCCCACCCCGGTGTTCACTTCGGAGCCGACCCAGGACGAGGGGTTGCACTGGTCGTACATGATTCAGTGGATCATCTTCGCCCTCATCGCGTTCTTCGGCCTGGGCTACGCCGTGCGGCAGGAACTGCGGATGCGCGCCCTGGACGCCCAGGACGGCGACGCGGGGACGCCGCAGCCGGCACGCACGGCGAAAAGGACCGACGCCGACATCGAAGACGAGATCCTGGATGCCGCGCGCTGAGCCGCCACACCTGGCCGAATCAGGCCAGTGAGATCAAATCCGCGTAGTCGTGGTTCCAGTAGTCTTCGAGGCCATCGGGCAGCACCAGCACCCGCTCCGGGTTCAACGCTTCGACAGCGCCCTCGTCGTGGCTGACCAGCACCACGGCGCCCGTATAGTTCGCCAACGCGTCGAGGATCTCGGCACGGGAGGCCGGATCCAGGTTGTTGGTCGGCTCGTCGAGCAGCAGTACGTTGGCACCGGACACGACGATCATCGCCAGCGCCAGCCTCGTCTTCTCCCCGCCGGAGAGCACTCCGGCAGGTTTGTGCGAGTCGTCCCCGGTGAACAGGAACGATCCCAGCACCCGACGCGCTTCGGTTTCGGTGAGGTTCGGCGAGGCCGACACCATGTTCTGCAACACCGTGCGCTGGACGTCGATGGTCTCGTGTTCCTGCGCGTAATAGCCGATCTTGAGACCATGCCCCGGTTCGATCGCGCCGGTGTCCGGTTCGTCTATTCCCGCCAGGATTCGCAGCAGCGTCGTCTTGCCTGCGCCGTTGAGACCGAGCACAACAACCTTCGATCCGCGGTCGATTGCGAGATCGACAGCGGTGAAGATTTCCAACGACCCGTAGCTCTTGCTCAGATTGCTGGCTGCCAACGGCGTCCGTCCGCTCGGAGCAGGCTCGGGGAATCTCAGCTTTGCCACCCGATCGGCCACCCGAACGTCGTCGAGCCCCGACATCATCTTGTCCGCACGACGCACCATCTGGTGAGCCGCGGCGGCTTTGGTCGCCTTCGCACCGAATTTAGCGGCCTGCATCCGCAACACTGACGCCTTTTTCTCGATGTTCGACCGCTCTTTTCTGCGCCGTTCCTCGTCGGCTTCGCGCTGGCGCAGGTAATTCTTCCAGCTCATGTTGTAGATGTCGATGACGGTGCGGTTGGCATCGAGGTAGAACACGCGGTTGACGGTTTCTTCGACTAGGGCGATGTCGTGGCTGATGACCACCAGTCCACCGTTGAAGGACTTGAGGTATTCGCGCAACCACACCACCGAGTCGGCGTCCAGATGGTTCGTCGGTTCGTCCAGCAGCATGGTGTCGGCGCCGGCGAAGAGGATGCGCGCCAGTTCGATCCGGCGGCGCTGGCCCCCGGACAGCGTGGACACTTGCTGTTCCAGGATGCGGTCGGGCAGGCCGAGATTGCTGGCGATCGACGCGGCTTCCGCTTCGGCGGCATACCCACCGAGCGCGAGGAACCGATCCTCGAGCTTCGCGTAACGGTCCATGGCGCTCGAGCTCACGGACGGGTCGCTGCTGCCCATGTCCTGCTGTGACTTCTGCATGCTGAGCACGATCTGCCCGAGCCCGCGGGCGTCGAGGATGCGAGTGCGGCCGAGGCTGGTGGGGTCGCCGGCTCGCGGGTCCTGCGGCAGGTAGCCGACCTCTCCCGACCTGTCGATGGCACCGTGGGTCGGCGGGTGCTCCCCCGCAAGGGTTTTTGCAAGCGTCGTCTTGCCCGCGCCGTTGCGCCCGACCAGTCCGATTTTGTCGCCCTTGTCGACGCGGAAGGTCACACCAGCCATGAGGGTGCGCGCACCGACGCGCAGTTCAAGGTCGCGCACGCTGAGCACAGGCAAAGTCCAATGTCTTTGGTCCGATCAAGACCGGTAGGAGGGGGGAGAGTCCTAGTATATTTGCGATAGGACCGGTGTCGGCCCCCAAGGAGTGCTGATGCCGAGTCTGAGCCTCGCGATTGGGCATCCCACCCTCGTCGACCGAATGTTGACGCGGGCACTGCCTGTCGATCTGGTGCTCATCGCCGCGGGCGCCGCCTTCACCGCTCTTGTCGCCCAATTTCAGATTCCGTCGTGGCCGACCGTGATCCCCGCGCAGACCTTGGCCGTGCTCCTGGTCGGATCGTCCCTCGGTTGCCTGCGTGGCGCACTGTCGATGATGCTCTACGTGATGTTCGGTGCGCTTGGTCTCCCGGTGTTCGGGCGCGGGACGTCCGGGATGGCGGTGCTCCAGGGACCTTCCGGCGGGTATATTCTCGCGTTCGTCCTGGCCGCAGCGCTCACCGGGTGGGCGGCACAGCGCTCCTGGGACCACACTCTGGTCAAAGCGACTCTGTCGTTCTTGGCCGGGACTGCCGTGGTATTTGCCCTTGCGTTGCCCTGGTACGCGGTGGTCGCGCACCTGAGCCTGTCCGCTGCCGCTGCGACCGGACTATACCCGTTCGTTGTAGGAGGTGTTGCCAAATCGTTCGCGGCAGCGCTGATCGTCAGTTACGCGTGGCGCAAAATGGCCAGAAGCGACGTACGCCAGGCCGAACATGACTTCCCCAGCGACACGGTCCAACCGCCGTACGATCGTTGAGCCGCGCCACGGCCGAGGGTCCGCTAGATCGAAAAACCCAACGCCCGCATTGCGTCGCGGCCGTCGTCGTTGATCTTGTCGGGCCCCCACGGCGGCATCCAGACCCAGTTGATTCGGAACGCGTCGACGACGCCGTCCAGTGACTCGGAGATCTGTTCCTCGATCATGTCGGTGAGCGGGCACGCTGCCGATGTTAACGTCATACTGATCACCAGCGCGTCGTTGTCCTCGTCCCAGTTCACGTCGTACACCAGCCCGAGATCGACGATGTTGACTCCGAGTTCGGGGTCCATCACGTCCTTGAGTGCCTCTTCAACCTGGTCGAAGAGTGCTGGCGCCAGCGCGACAGCCATCGCTAGCTGAGCACCGCACCGGCGAGGAAGCGGTCGTAGCCTTCGTCTTCCAGCCGGTCGGCAAGTTCGGGGCCGCCCTCTTCAGCGACCCGCCCATCCACGAACACGTGCACGAAGTCCGGGCGGATGTACCGCAGGATGCGCGTGTAGTGGGTGATCAGCAACACGCCCAGGTCGGTGTGTTCCTTGACTCGGTTGACCCCCTCTGCCACGATCTTGAGCGCGTCGACGTCGAGGCCTGAATCGGTCTCGTCGAGGATCGCGAACTTCGGGCCCAGGAGTTCGAGTTGGAGGATCTCGTTGCGCTTCTTCTCACCACCTGAGAATCCCTCATTGACATTGCGGTCGGCGAACGCCGGGTCCATGCGGAGCTTCTTCATGGACTCGCGCATCGACTTGATCCAGCCACGGATGGCGGGTGCTTCGCCGTCGATCGCGGTCTTCGCAGTGCGCAGGAAGTTCGTGACGCTAACCCCGGGGATCTCGACCGGGTACTGCATGGCGAGGAAGAGACCGGCTCGAGCCCTGGCATCCACTGTCAGCTTCAGCATCTCGACGCCGTCGAGCATGATCGAACCGCTGTCCACGTGATACTTCGGGTGACCTGCGATCGTGTAGGCGAGCGTCGACTTTCCTGACCCGTTGGGGCCCATGATCGCGTGAGTCTCACCTTCGGCCACCTTCAGGTTGACGCCCTTAAGGATGTTCTTGGTGCCCTGTTCGGTTTCGACACTGACATGCAGGTCTTTGATTTCGAGTACTGACATACGTAGTTCTTTCTAGGAGACGAAAATCGGGGTGGGGTCGATGTAGATGTCCCCGTCCACGATGGTGACGGTGAAAATGGGAACCGGCTCGTACGCCGGAAGGGTGAGCGCTGCGCCGGTGGTGAGGGAGAACTTGGATCCGTGCGCCCAGCACTCGAGCGTGTCGTCTTCCACGAATCCCTCCGACAGCGAGATGTCGCCGTGAGTGCAGGTGTCGCCTATCGCATGAACGACACCCGCCGAGTCACGCACCAGCGCGATCGGTACATCGTCGATCACGACGCGCACCGCACTGCCGAGTTCGACATCCTCTTCTGAGCACACCTTTACAGCCATGGATCAGGCGACCACGATAGAACGAAGCTCGGCTTCGATGACGCCCTCAAGCCGGCCCTGAAGTTGCGGGTTGCCGATCTTCTGCAGGATGCCGAAGAGGAATCCTTGCACCACGAGACGACGCGCGTCTTCTTCTGGGATGCCGCGGGACTCGAGGTAGAACAACTGCTCGTCGTCGAATCGTCCACTGGCACTGGCGTGTCCGGCTCCGAGGATGTCACCGGTCTCGATCTCCAGGTTCGGCACCGAATCTGCTCTGGTACCGTCGGTCAGCAGGAGATTGCGGTTCTCTTCGTAGCTGTCCGCGCTACTGGCGGTCGGACGGATCAGCACGTCACCGACCCACACCGTGCGTGCGCCTTCGCCCTGGAGTGCGCCCTTGTAGCTGACTCGGGACTTGGTGTGCGGGGCGTCGTGATTGACGAAGACCTGGTGCTCCAGATGCTGGGAAGAGTCGGCGTAGTAGACACCGAACAGCTCCACTTCGCCGCCATCCTCGGCCAGGTGGGCGGTCGGGTTGACGCGCACAAGCGATCCGCCCAGCGTGACGGCGACGTGGCGGAATTTGGCGCCCCTGCCCACTTCGCTGAAGTGGCTGGCCAGGTGGATCGAACCGTTGTCCCATTCCTGTACGGTGACGACCGTCAGGTTGGCGTCGTCTTCGATCACGAACTCGACGTTCTCGGTGAGGTTCGCCGCACCGCTATTTTGCAGGATCACCAGACCATGACTGTGTTTCTTCGCGATGACCACCGTGTGCGCGGCGCGGGCGGCTGTCCCCATCGAGCTACGCGTGATGGTAGCCTCCGCCGCGTCATCGCCGGTTACCGTGACGATGAGCGCGTGTTCGAAGTTGCTCCACGCGTTGGCCGAGGCCCGTTCCTCCGGCTTACCGGCCAGACCGATTCGCGGGTCGGTGCGATCGGCCCACTCCACGTGCGCCCCTGCGGAACTCGTCGACACGTACTCGTACTCGCTCCCGTCGAGAGCGTCGGTGGCCAGCGGGCGCACCTTCGCCAATGGGGTGTATTTCCACTCGATGTCCTGGGCGCTCACCGCCTCGAAGTCGTTGACGTCGAACGAGGTGAACCGCCCCGCTCTGGCCTGGATGGGAACAAGTCCCCAGCCGCCCTCGCTGTGCTGTTTCGAGCGGATCTTGGAGTAGTCCTCCGCCGCGGCGGATTGTCCCTTGACTGTCGACGATCGATCTGTATCAATGACTGCAGACATCTAGCCGACAGATCCTTCCATGCCCATTTCGATGAGCTTGTTGAGTTCCAGCGCGTATTCCATGGGGAGTTCGCGCGCAATTGGTTCGATGAATCCTCGGACGATCATGGCCATGGCCTCGTCTTCCGGCATCCCTCGCGACATCAGGTAGAACAACTGCTCGGCGCTGACCCTCGTGACCGTCGCCTCGTGACCCATCTGCACCTGGTCTTCGCGGATGTCCACCGTCGGGTAGGTGTCAGACCGCGACTGCTTGTCGACCAGCAGCGCGTCGCAACGCACCGTGTTCGCGGAATGGTGGGCGCCTGCGGCGATGCGCACCTCGCCGCGGTATCCACTGCGTCCGCCGCCCCTGGCAATGGACTTGGACACGATGGACGACTGCGTGTACGGCGCCATGTGCACCATCTTCGCGCCAGCATCCTGGTGCTGCCCTGGGCCGGCGAAGGCCACGGAGAGCATCTCGCCCTTGGCGTGTTCGCCGACCAGGTAGACCGACGGGTATTTCATCGTCACCTTGGAACCCAGGTTGCCGTCGATCCATTCCATGGTCGCGCCCTCGTGGGCCATGGCGCGCTTGGTCACCAGGTTGTAGACGTTGTTCGACCAGTTCTGAATCGTCGTGTACCGAACGCGAGCGTTCTTCTTGACGACGATCTCCACCACGGCGGAGTGCAACGAGTCGGAACTGTAGGTCGGCGCGGTGCATCCTTCGATGTAGCTGACATAGCTGCCCTCGTCGGCGATGATCAGTGTGCGCTCGAACTGGCCCATGTTTTCGGTATTGATCCGGAAGTAGGCCTGCAGCGGGATGTCGACGTGTACGCCCTTGGGGATGTAGACGAACGAGCCACCGGACCAGGCCGCGGTGTTCAATGCCGCAAACTTATTGTCCCCCGGCGGGATGATCGTGCCGAAGTACTCTTCGAAGAATTCGGGGTACTCGCGCAGTCCGGTGTCAGTGTCGGTGAAGATCACGCCCTGAGAGGAGAGATCCTCCCTGATCTGGCGGTACACGACCTCGGATTCGTACTGCGCCGTCACCCCGGCGATGAGATTCTTGCGCTCGGCCTCCGGGATGCCCAGCTTCTCGTACGTGCGCTTGATGTCGTCCGGCAAGTCGTCCCACTTCTGGGCCTGTCCGGCCGTGGAGCGCACGAAGTATTTGATGTTGTCGAAGTCAATACCGGAGAGGTCGGCTCCCCAGGCCGGCAGCGGCTTCCTCCGGAACACTTCGAGGCCCTTGAGACGCTTTTTCAGCATCCATTCCGGCTCGTTCTTCAGTGCCGAGATGTTCCTGACAACTTCCGGTGATATTCCGCGTACGGCGGATGCTCCTGCAGCATCGGAGTCCGACCATCCGAATTCGTACGTTCCGAGACTTGCGAGTTCCGGCCGATCAATCAGGATGTCTGACATGTACTACCTCATTTCCTACTGGTGCCAACCGCGGTGGTCACACCATCATTCCCCCAGCCACGCAACGGGCACCGAAAATCGCGGTATTTGCGTGGGCGCCCGGGTTGCTGAGGTGACCGGATTTGCTCGGACACTTGACGGGGCTTGCCTAGACTGAATCGTGGGATTCCGGCCAAGCTAACCCTCGTCGACGTTGACTCCCTGGCAAGGGCTGCGATCTTCAATGCCTCAATTCTACCGACAGTCGGCTTAGGAAAGATAGGAAAGGACCGCCATGGCCCTCGGACCACGAGGAATGACGCTGCACCGCCCTTCGGCGGGTGCGCCGGTCACAGTCACGAGACCGATTCGCGTCTTCGCCTGGATTTCCGTGACTGTGCAGTTGATCAACGTGCTGTCCGGCGCCGCCGTGAGGCTCACCGGCTCCGGCCTCGGCTGCCCTAGCTTCCCCGAGTGCACGCCGGGTTCTTTGGTGGTCACCCCCGAGATGGGTATTCACGGCGTCATCGAGTTCGGCAACCGCATGGTGGCCGTGGTGCTCACCCTGGTCTGCATCGTCACGTTCGTGCTCGTGGTGCGGCTGCGTCGCTCCCGACCCGAACTGTTCTGGCTCGCGCTGGCGATCGGCCTGGGCATCCCTGCCGAAGCCGTTATCGGCGGGCTGAGCGTTCTCACCGGTTTGAACCCCTACGTTGTCGGCCTTCACTTCGTCGTCTCGATCGTGCTCATTGCGCTGTCGACGGCGTTGCTGTACCGCGTCTACGACGCCCCGGGCCCGTACCGGGTGTTCGCCCCGACGGCACTGTGGCGGCTGGCACTGGCGACAGCGGCGGCCGCAGCCCTTACCATCGTGCTCGGCATCGTCACGACCGGAGCCGGCCCGCACGCCGGTGACGCGACGGCACCGCGCAACGGGCTCGACCCGGCTGTTCTGGAGCACCTGCACAGCTATCCGGCCTACGCGATGCTCGCGGTGTCGTTGGTCGTGCTCTATCTGGCGTGGGCGCGCGGCCTGGCGAGAACGTTCAGATATGGGGTGCTGTTGCTCGGCATCGAGCTGGTGCAGATCCTCGTCGGCATCGTGCAGGTGCGGCTGGCGGTGCCAGCCGTTCTTGTCGGCGTGCACATGATCCTGGCGTGTCTGCTGACGATCGTTGTGGTCGCGCTGGTGCTCTCGCTGACTCGCAGCGCCGTGATTCAGAACGGAAGCAGCGGGTCGATTCCCACCGCGACGAAGAGCGCAGTCAGGTAACTGATCGACGTGTGGAATACCCGCATCGGGTTGCCCTCCGCATGCCGGATCGCCATCGCGTACAGGCGGTGGGCATCCCAGATGAACCAGCCGCCGGCGAGCACGGCGACGACGGTGTACACGATGCCCATCGAGCCGACCGGGATGAGCAACAACGAGCACGCGGCGGTCGCCCACGCGAACAGCACCACTTGGAGACCTACCTGGGTGCGGCCGCGCACGACGGCGAGCATGGGCACATTGACCGAGGCGTAGTCCTCGCGGTAGCGCATCGACAGCGGCCAATAGTGCGGCGGGGTCCAGAGGAAGATCACCCAGAACAGGACGAACGGCGCCCAGTCCAGGGTGCCGGTGACGGCAGCCCAGGCCACCAGCACCGGGAAACAGCCGGCCAGCCCGCCCCAGACTATGTTCTGCGGGGTGCGGCGCTTGAGGATGAGGCTGTAGCCGACGACGTAGATCAGAATGGCCAGGCTCGACAGAGCGGCTGCCAGCCAGTTCACCAGTAGTCCGAACCAGAGCGCCGAAGCGATGCCGGTGACCCACGAGAAAACGAGTGCTTCCCGATCGGTCAACTCTCCCGTGACCAAGGGGCGGCGGCTCGTGCGCTTCATCACCCTGTCGATGTCGCGGTCGATGTAACAGTTGAATGCACCAGCGGATCCGGAACTGAGCGCACCGCCGATGATGGTGGCGAAGAACAGCCACAGATTCGGGATGCCGTTCGCCGCGAGGATCATGACCGGCGCGGTGGTGACCAGCAGCAGTTCGATGATCCGTGGTTTGGTCAACGCAACATAGGCTTTCGCCTTGCGAATGACTCGCCGCCTCCAGCCGGTGTCGACACGGGTTTCTACTGCTACGTTCATTGCTCCTCGTATCGACTCCATTCAGAGCCGACTGGGTACTGGGCGGGTTGATTGCCTCGCCAGACGAGTCTAGGTGATCGGCCAGCCGTTCACCCGTCCGGTGCCTCCCTATACTTGAAAGTGCTCGCCAGTCGCGGTAGGCGCACCCGAAGGTTTTCCGGGGCTGCCCGCGATAGTGCCGATGGAGTCTGGAGCGAGTGAAACCTGACAGCGAGGCGGCCGCAGGGCAGTCACACCGCAGAAGAAGGGCTATCGCAATGGCAGATCTTTCCTGGGATTCAATCGACAGCAGGGCCGTCGATACGGCACGAGTGCTCGCTGCGGATGCGGTGGAGAAGGTCGGGAATGGACATCCCGGGACGGCGATGAGCCTCGCGCCAGCCGCATACCTGCTCTATCAGAAGATCATGGTCTCCGATCCGGCCGACCCGCACTGGATCGGTCGGGACCGTTTCGTGCTGTCCTGCGGCCACACTTCGTTGACCCAGTACGTGCAGCTTTACCTGGGCGGGTATGGTCTGGAACTCGACGATCTGAAGGCTTATCGCACCTGGGGCTCCAAGACTCCCGGCCATCCCGAGTTCGGCCATACCGCCGGTATCGAGATGACCACCGGCCCGCTCGGGCAGGGTCTCTCCTCCGCCGTCGGATTCGCCTACGCAGCACGGTACGAGCGGGGACTGTTCGACCCGGACGCCGACGCGGGCACGAGCCCGTTCGACCACTTCATCTACGTGATAGCCAGCGATGGGGACATGGAGGAAGGGGTCACGAGCGAAGCATCGTCGCTCGCCGGCCACCAGAAGCTGGGCAACCTGGTTGTGATCTACGACAGCAACCAGATCTCGATCGAGGGCGACACCAACATCGCGTTCAGCGAAGACGTGCGCGCCAGGTACGAGGCATACCACTGGCACACGCAGGTGGTCGACTGGAAGAAAACCGGCGCGTACCACGAAGATCT
The DNA here is from genome assembly GCA_039920505.1 of Terrimesophilobacter sp. Taxonomy (GTDB): domain Bacteria; phylum Actinomycetota; class Actinomycetes; order Actinomycetales; family Microbacteriaceae; genus Parafrigoribacterium. Next base: position 4,303 of record JBDSDO010000018.1, on the reverse strand, counting down.
CCACGAGCTGAACGCGGCGATCGTGGCGGCCAAGGCCGTCACCGACCAGCCGTCGCTCATCGTGCTCCGCACGATCATCGGATGGCCGTCACCTGGCAAACAGAACAGCGGAAAAGTGCACGGCTCTGCGCTCGGAGCGGATGAAGTGGCCGCCGTGAAGGAGGTCCTTCGCTTCGATCCGACGCAGTCGTTCGTGGTGGAGTCCGACGTGATCGAGCGCACCCGCGGCGCCCTCGAACGCGGGAAGGCGCAACGTGCACGGTGGGAGGAAGGCTTCCAGAGATGGTCGGCTGCCCATCCCGACAAGCGCGAACTGTTCGACCGCATCGCCTCTGGCGCGCTGCCCGACGGCGTGGCGGCAGCGCTGCCGCGGTTCGAGGCAGGCAAGGATGTGTCCACCCGCTCGGCGTCTGGAAAGGTGCTTTCCGCTCTCGGCGCGGTGATTCCCGAGTTGTGGGGGGGCTCGGCCGACTTGGCCGAGTCGAACAACACCACCATCGACAACGCGCAATCCTTCGTTCCTCAGGTGCACTCGACTCACGAATGGGCAGGCGACCGCTACGGCCGTGTGCTGCACTTTGGCATCCGCGAGCATGCCATGGCCGCGATCATCAACGGCATCGTGCTGCACGGTAACACGCGCGCGTTCGGCGGCACCTTCCTCATCTTCAGCGATTACATGCGCCCCGCAGTGCGCCTCGCCGCCCTCATGAAGGCACCATCCATTTATGTCTGGACCCACGATTCTGTGGCCCTCGGCGAGGACGGCCCCACCCATCAGCCGATCGAGCAACTCGCGGCGCTGAGGGCGATCCCGGGATTGGACGTCGTCCGCCCGGCAGACGCGAACGAGGTCGCCTGGGCGTGGAAGACCATGCTGGAGCGCAGGGTAGGTCCGGCAGGAATCGCTCTGAGTAGGCAGAACCTGCCCGTGTTCGACCGCGGCGACGGTGAGGCCAGCGGCGATACCCTGGCCTCGGCCGACCATGTGACTCGCGGCGCGTACGTGCTCGCAGAGGCTCCTGGCGGCACTCCCGATGTCATTTTCCTGGCCACCGGCTCGGAGGTTCAAATCGGTCTCGCCGCCCGCGAGCAGCTCAAGTCCGAAGGGATCAACGCACGCGTCGTTTCCGTCCCGTGTTTGGAATGGTTCGAGGAACAGGATGCGGGATACCGCGAGTCTGTGCTCCCGTCCGCTGTTACGGCCAGGGTGTCGATCGAGGCGGGTGTCGACCTGAGCTGGCAGCGCTACCTCGGGGTCACCGGGCGCAGCGTGTCCATCGAACACTTCGGCGCATCCGCCGATTACAAGACACTGTTCCGCGAGTTCGGAATGACGAGCGAGCACGCCGTCTCAGCCGCGAAAGAATCACTGTCAGCAGCAGAAGGAAGATAGGGAACCATGACCGACACCACTAGCAACCCACTCGCGCAACTCTCAGCAGCGGGAGTGAGCGTTTGGCTCGATGATCTGTCCAGAGAACGCATCGTCTCCGGCGGTCTCAAGAAACTGATCGCGCAGCGGCACGTCGTCGGCGTCACGACCAACCCCACCATCTTCGCGAACGCGGTGGCGAAGGGGGCCGACTACGACGCCCAGGTCGCGGAGCTTGCAAAGTCAGGCGTGAGCGTCGGGGAGGCGGTCATCGAGATCACCACTCACGACGTGGCCAGCGGATGCGACGCGTTCCGTCCCGTCTACGATGCCACCCAGGGGGTCGATGGCCGAGTATCCATCGAGGTCGAACCGGCCGTCGCCCACGACACGGCCGGCACCATCGAAGAGGGCAAGCTGCTCTGGGCGAAGGTCGACCGTCCCAACGTCATGATCAAGGTACCGGCGACCCAGGAAGGCCTCGAGGCCATCACCGAGTTGACGGCGCTGGGCGTCAGCGTCAACGTCACCCTCATCTTCAGCCTCGAACGGCACCGCGAGGTCATCAACGCGTACCTGGCCGGGCTGGAGAAGGCCAAGGCGGCGGGCATCGACCTGAGCACCATCCGATCGGTCGCATCCTTCTTCGTGTCGCGGGTGGACACCGAGGTCGACAAGCGCCTCACCGCCATCGGCACGCCGGAGGCGCTTGCGTTGAAAGGCAAGGCGGGCATCGCCAACGCCCGACTGGCCTACCAGGTGTACGAGCAGGCGTTCTCCAGCGAGCGGGCGAAGCTGCTGCTGGCGACGGGAGCGCACAAGCAGCGTCCGCTGTGGGCGTCGACCGGAGTGAAAGACCCGAGCTACCCGGACACGATGTATGTCGTGGAATTGGTCGCCAAGGACGTCGTCAACACGATGCCACAGAAGACCATGGAAGCCACCTTCGACCACGCGGTCGTGCGTGGCGACACCGTCACCGGATACTACGCAGCAGCTAACGAGGTGCTCGACGCACTGGCCGAGCAGGGAATCTCATACGACGACGTGACGGCCCTTCTGGAAAAAGAAGGCGTCGAGAAATTCACGGTGTCCTGGAACGAACTGCTGGACACAGTCACGGCGGCATTGGAGTCCGCGCGTGGCGGGGCGCTAAGGTGAGCTTCGACATCGCCACCAGCGGCGCGGCCGCGGACGCGGTACGACGGCTCGTACCAGTGTTAGTCGCCGATCTCGTCGCGTCCCGTATCACCGCGGGTGACGTCACGCTTTGGGGCCCGGACGCCGAGGAAGAGGCAGGCAAACGACTCGGTTGGACCGAAGCGGCGGCTATTTCCCAGGAACTGGTCCCCCAAATCGTGTCCCTGCGTGAATCATTGCACCGCGACGGCGTTAACCACGTCTTGCTCGCTGGGATGGGCGGATCGTCGCTCGCTCCGGAAGTGATCACCCGCACCAGCGGGGTGGAACTGACCATCCTCGATGCGACGGCTCCAGGACAGGTACTGGCTGCGCTCGCCGACCGACTCGCCACGAGCGTGCTCGTGGTCTCGTCGAAATCCGGGTCCACGGTGGAGACTGACAGCCAGTTACGAGTGTTCGTCAAGGCGTTCCAGGACGCCGGCGTCGACCCGGTGCACCGGATAGTCGTCGTCACCGACCCCGGCTCCCCCTTGGACACCGCCGCCCGGCAGGCCGGCTATCGCGTATTCAACGCCGACCCTAATGTCGGAGGCAGATATTCCGCGCTCACCGCCTTCGGCCTGGTGCCGTCGGGTCTTGCCGGCGCGGACATTCAAACGCTGCTCGATGAAGCCTCCTCCGTCGCCGGCCGGATCGCTGTCGACCAGGCAAAGAACCCGTCTTTGATCCTCGCGGCCGCGATGGCAGGCACGCCTGAGCGCAACAAGCTCGGACTTGTTCCCGATGGCACGTACATTGTCGGCTTCGCCGATTGGGCGGAACAGCTGATCGCCGAGTCCACGGGAAAGCTGGGCAAGGGCATCCTTCCCGTGGTGCTCGATACGAGCTCCCCCGAACTGTCCGACCGGCAACCAGACCTGCAGATCGTACGGCTGGTGGAGAGTGCGCGCGCCACAGAACACGTCGAAGAGGGCGAGGTCGAGATCAGCGGAACGCTGGGCGCGCAGTTTTTGGTGTGGGAATATGCCGTCGCCGTCGCCGGTCGCATTCTCGGCATCGACCCGTTTGATCAGCCCGACGTGGAATCCGCGAAAACCGCGACCCGCGGCCTCCTCGAGTCGCGACCGGAACCGACCGCACCGGCGTTCGTCACCGACGGCATCGAAGTGCGCGGCAGCGACGACGTTCTGGATCGGCTCGACGAGTCCCAAGGTCTCGAGTCTGTGCTGGATACCCTACTGTCGATGGTGGGCAACGACGGGTACATCGCCGTTCATGCCTACGCCGACCGGGTCGCGCATCCTGACTACGCTCAGCTGAGAGGCCTCATCGCCGCGCATACGACGCGTCCGGTCACCTTCGGCTGGGGTCCTCGGTTCCTGCACTCGACCGGCCAGTTCCACAAAGGCGGCCCCGCCGTGGGAGTGTTCCTGCAGTTGACCGAAATCGATCCGAGCGATCTGGCCATACCCGACCGGCCGTTCACCTTCGCTCAACTGATCGCCGCGCAAGCGGCCGGCGACGCGAGCGTGCTCGCCGATCACGGGCGACCCGTGCTCACGCTGACGCTCACCGATCCGGAACGCGATCTCGCGGCGATCGCCGCAGCGCTCACAGCTTAGGCGTCAGGAGCACCATGCCACCGGTGGAAATCACGCCGGAGTTCAACCCGTTACGGGTGTCCTCCGACCGCAGGCTGAATCGCATTGCCGGTCCCAGCGCACTGGTCATCTTCGGGGTGACCGGCGACCTTTCGCGCAAGAAGCTCATGCCAGCCGTCTACGA
>JBDSDO010000017.1:0-16249 GCA_039920505.1 Terrimesophilobacter sp. | reverse complement strand
TTCTCGCCCGGGAACCCGTTTCACGGAGAACCTGTCGTGCGAGAGCCGGACTACTGGGAAGTAGGGGCCTACGAAACAGAAACTCCGTGAAACGGGTTAAAAGCAGGGGCGGCGATAGGGACCGGAGAGGACTAGTTCATCTCGTCTGGGTGACTGCCGACCCGTCCGCCACGCTCCAACGCGGTGATGGATGCCTGTTCCGACTGGCTCAGTTCAAAGTCGAACACGTCGAAGTTCTCTGCCATGCGCTCACGGTGAGTGGACTTCGGGAAGACGATGTGGCCTTCCTGCAGGTGCCAGCGCAACACAACCTGAGCAGCCGTCTTGCCGTGCGCCGAGGCGGCCTTCGTGATCTCGGGCAGCTCGAGTAGCGGATATTTGCCCTGCCCGAGCGGACCACAGGCTTCGATGCGGATGTCGTGGTACCCGGCGAAGGCAGCCACCTTCGGTTGCTGATGGTACGGATGCAACTCGATCTGATCGACCGCCGGCACAACACCTGTCTCGGCCAACAGACGTTCCAGGTGGGGCACGAGGAAATTCGAGACGCCGATCGAGCGCGCACGACCGCTGGCCAGAATCCGCTCGAACACCTTCCAGGTCTCCACGAACAGATCCCGCTTCGGCATCGGCCAGTGAATCAGGTACAGGTCGACGTAGTCGAGCCCGAGCCGGTCCAGGCTCGCGTCGAACGCGGCCTGCGTCGTGCTCTTCCCCTGATCGGGATTGTGCAGTTTCGTGGTCACGAACAGTTCGTCGCGGGCGATTCCGCTTGAGGTGATCGCCTTGCCGACACCCGCCTCGTTCTCGTACCCGGCGGCCGTGTCGATGTGCCGGTAGCCGACCTCCAACGCGTCGGAGACGATGTGTTCCGCCTGGTCGGGGTCGACCAGGAACACGCCGAAGCCGAGTTGTGGAATGCGGTGTCCGTCGTTGAGCGCGAGGGTGGGAACTGTCATCACAAATGCCTTTCGTCGACTCCGTTATACGCGCTCAGCGGACGAATGAGGGAATTGGATGCCATCTGCTCCATGATGTGCGCGGTCCACCCGGTGATGCGGCTGGCCACGAACAACGGCGTGAAGGTCGCCGTGTCGAAGCCGATCAGGTGGTACGCGGGCCCGGACGGGTAGTCGAGGTTCGGTTTGATCCCCTTCCGCCGCGCCATCGCCGCCTCCAGCGCGTCGTAGAGCTCACCGACTTCGGGTGCGTTCCTCTCGCGGATCAGGCTGTCCAGCGCCGCCTTCATGGTCGGCACCCGTGAGTCGCCATTCTTGTAGACACGGTGCCCGAAACCCATGATCTTGCGCTTCTCGGCGAGGGCCGCATCCAGCCACTGCTCTGCCCTGTCCGCAGTACCGATCTCGTCGAAGGTGTGCATCACCGCTTCGTTCGCGCCGCCGTGCAGTGCGCCCTTCAGCGCGCCGATGGCGCCCGTGACCGCGGAGTACAGGTCGGAGGTAGTGCTCGTGATGACGCGGGCGGTGAAGGTGGAGGCGTTGAAGGAGTGCTCAGCGTAGAGGATCATCGACACATCGAACGCATTGACCACCGCAAACTCCGGCACCTCGCCGAAGGCCATGAACAGAAAGTTCGCGGAGTACGACAGGTCGTCGCGCGGTTCGATGAGGTCCTCACCGCGACGCCTGCGCTGATCGTAGGCGATGATCGCCGGCAGCTGGGCGAGCAGGTAGATCGCCCTGCCCTCGTTGAGCGCGCGGTCCGTCAGTCCGTTAAGGTCGTTCAAGGTGGGGTCGGTGGCGCCGATGACGCTGACGGCGGTGCGTACGACATCCATCGGATGCGCGGTGAGCGGCAGCTCGTCGATCACGCGTTTGGTCCTGGCGTCCAGCGGCCGCAGCGACCGCTCGAGCTTCTGGAACTCCTCGAGCTGGTCGGGGTTCGGTAGTTCCCCGTGCCAGAGCAGGTACGCCACTTCCTCGAACGTGCTCTTGTCGCACAACTGCTGCACCGGATATCCGCGGTACAACAGCGAATTCGTCTCCGGGTTCACCTTCGAAATGGCGGTCACGTCGACGACGACGCCGGCGAGGCCCTTGTGAATTTCAGGGTCGGTCATGGATGCCTCACTCTCCTGCGCGCGAGTTGGACTCGAGCGTGAAGTTGTAAACGGACGAATCGAACGTGTTGTACGCCGGGTAGTCAAGCAGTTCGTAGAGTCGAGCGCGGGTTTGCATCTCGCCGACGACGGACTGCTGGCTGCCCAGGGTTTTGATGGCGTCGAGGGTGCGTTCCGCCGCGCCCATCGCGCTGCGCAGCAGAGTGACCGGGTAGATGACGATGTTGATCCCCACTCCGGCCAGTTGCGCGGTGGTGAACAGTTCGCTCTTGCCGAACTCGGTCATGTTCGCGAGAATCGGCACGTCAATGGCGCGGCGCACCGCCTCAAACTCCGCCAGCGTGCGCATCGCCTCGGGGAAGATCGCGTCCGCCCCAGCGTCCACCAGGGCTTTTGCCCGGTCGATCGCGGCGTCGAGCCCGTTGATGGCGCGGATGTTGGTTCGTGCCATGATGAGCAGGTTCGGATCGCGGCGCGCGTTGACGGCGGCGCGGATGCGTCCCGTGGCGGTGGCGATATCGACGACCACCTTGCCGTCCAGATGGCCGCACCGCTTCGGGTTGACCTGGTCCTCGATGTGCAAACCGGTGACCCCGGCCTCCTCGAGACTCTGCACGGTGCGGGCGACGTTCATCGGTTCGCCGAATCCGGTGTCCGCATCCACGAGGGTGGGCAGGTCCGTCATCCGTGCGATCTGCTGGGCACGCTGCGACACCTCGGTAAGCGTGGTGAGTCCGATGTCCGGCAATCCCAGTTCGGCCGAGAGCACCGCGCCGGAGATGTAGACGCCATCGAAGCCCTTGTCCTGGATGAGCTTGGCCGACAGCGGGTTGAACGCGCCGGGGAACCCGAGCAGTTCGCCCGAGGCCAGGCGCTCGCGCAGAAGTTGCCGCTTGGTCGCGGGAGTGACCGTTGAATACAACATCAGAAGAGTCCTTTCGGCGCGGTGACAGACTCGAGCAGCCCTGGTCTGGCCACTACTGTAAGCCCACCGAGCTCGTCGGCGGAAAGTTCGGGCACACGCTGCGCGAGCCCGAGGAACCTCTCAATCTCCTGTTCCTCCAGCACGCCGGCGGCCAGGGTGCGGAACTTTTCGAGGTACTGCGCTCTGGCGAACGGTCTGGCGCCCAGCGGATGCGCATCCGCGACGGCGATTTCGTCGGCGATCTGGGTGCCGTCGGCGAGGGTGATCTCCACCCGGCCGCCGAAGGCCTTCTCGTCCGGGTCGAGCGAGTGGTAGCGGCGGGTCCATTCGGGATCTTCCTCGGTGACGACCTTGTGCCACAGTTCCACGGTGTCGGGCCGGTTGGCCCGCTCCGGAGCGTACGAGCGCAGGTGGTCCCAGGTTCCGTCCTGCAGTGCGACGGTGAAGATGTACGGGATGGAATGGTCGAGCGTCTCCCGGCTTGCGGTCGGGTCGTACTTCTGCGGGTCGTTCGCCCCCGAGCCGATCACGTAGTGGGTGTGGTGGGAACTGCGAATTACGATGCTCTTGACCTTCTCGGCTGCGTCGGCCTCGCGGAGGAACGGATGCTGCGCGCCAAGCTTTCTCGCGAGATCGATCCAGGCCTGCGCCTGGTATTCGGCCGAGTGCTCCTTCGTGTAACTGTCGAGAATCGCCCGCTTGGCCTCGCCGGCATCCGGCAGGGATACCTGGTAACGCGCATCCGAGCCGCCGAGCAACCAGGCGATGACGCCGTCCTCGCCCTAGTAGATCGGAGTCGGGCTCGTCTGGCCGCGCATCGCCCGATCGACGGCTTCGATGGCCATCTTGCCGGCGAACGCCGGCGCGTAGGCCTTCCAGCTGGAGATCTCGCCCTTGCGTGACTGCCGGGTAGCGGTTGTCACGTGCAACGCCTGCCCGATGGACTGGAAAATCGTCTCCGCGGGCAACCCGAGCATAGTGCCGAGCCCCGCGGCGACGGAGGGCCCGAGGTGTGCGACATGGTCGATCTTGTGCTCGTGCAGGCTGATCACTTTGGACAGGTCGATCTGGATCTCGTACCCGGTGATGATGCCGCGGATCAGTTCGGCGCCGGTGCGCCCGGCATGCTGGGCGACGGCGACCATCGGCGGAATGTTATCGCCAGGATGGGCATACTCGGCGGCCAGGAACGTGTCGTGGTAGTCGAGCTCCCGCACGGCAACGCCATTCGCCCATGCGGCCCACTCCGGGCTGACCCGGTGGTCTGGTGCTTCGCCGAAAACGGTTGATCCGGCCCCGCCCGCCGAGACGCCATGCGCATCCGCCTGCGCACGTGCCGCAACCGCGGACGCTCGGGTCAGCGAAGCCGTGGCGACCGCGGCATTGTCGATGATCCGGTTGACTGCCATCTCGCGCGCCTCATCGGTCACCGCGACGGGGTCGGCGGCGACTTCGGCGATTTTGAAAGCGAGTTGGTTGGCGCGCGAAAGGTTCTCGTCGCTGCGGTGCACACGAACTGTGGTGGTTTTCACTGTGGTCCCTTCGAGGGCGGTTAGGCCGAGCGCGAAGTGCGGTCGGCGTCGGAGGTGGAGGTTGAAGTCGAGGTTGCCAGAGCATTGCGCAATGCACGGTGCAGATGCACGTGGGTTGCATGGGCGGCCAGCTCCGCGTCGTGGGCGATGATCGCCTGGACGATCGTGAGGTGTTCTGCCGCGGCGCCGCGCAGTCGGGCGGGATCGTCCTTGGCGTGCCGCCGGATGCGCGCCAGGTGGGTGCGCAGGCCGCGCAACGCCGAGACGAGGTATGGGTTTCCGACCGCGTCGTCGACGGCCTCGTCGAAGCGGCGCACGAGATCGTAATACGCCCGGCGACCGGGGTCGTCGCCTTCGAGCAGGTCTGAGGCCGCGAGCAGCTCGTGCTCGAGTGTCTCGAAGATCTCCGTCTGCCCACGTTGCGCCGCCAATCTGGCAGCCTGTTCTTCCAGGGCACGGCGCACTTCGAACAGTTCCCGGATATTCTCGAGCGAGACATCCGTGACGACGAGTCCCCGACCGGCTTGCGGGGCGACCAACCCGTCAGCGGTGAGTCGGGCAAGAGCCGCCCGCAGCGGTGTTCGCGAAACGCCGAGCCGTTGCGACTGCTCGACCTCGGCTAAAACGGTGCCGGGCGGCAATTCCCATTCGACGATTTCGTCGCGGAGGGTGTTGTAGGCGCGATCGCTGGCACGCACGTCGTCACCATCCCTCTGTGTATACAGCGCTTCGTGAAAGTCCGGTCAGTGGTGTCATTCACGGCGATGTTCCTGCTCCATTGTATACACAAGACGCCATTTCGGTCTCCCGTCGAAACTCGCGTGGCCAAAGGCGACAATCCGAACCGACAGGGTCAGAATCTGACCGTATTCATGACATCGTTTCTCCAAGCGGAACGACAAACTTCGATGGGAACGACAGACAAATAGTAACAAATTGGGCACTTTTACTTTACATTCATTGCATTCTCAGAAAAACGCTTGACCGCTGCGCTGCCGCTGTGCCACCCTCAAGTACCAACGATGTTTCGCTGACGAGAACGGTCATTGGACGATCGAACGCCGACGCGATGAACCTGAGCAGCCGCGGACTTCGCGCGCTGCCGCCCGAAAGGAGCAATTCACGTGATAGGTAAGAGGCCACTCGCGGCGTGCGCCATGGTCCTGGGGTTGACGATGACCCTCGCCGCCTGCTCAGGCAGCACTGGAACACCAACGGAAAGCACTCATAAGGATCCGGTCAAGATCGGATTCCTCGGAACTCTCACAGGCGGCTCGGCCGATGTCGGTCAGACCGGACTGGACGGCGCCCACATCGCCATAGAAGAAATCAACGAGAAAGGCGGAATCGACGGACACCTCCTTGAGATCGTCACCAAGGACGAACAACTCTCGCCGACTCAAACAGTGAAAGCGATGCGCGAGTTGGCGCAGGAGGGTGTCAAGTACGTCACCGGGTTCACGAGCAGCGCAGACGTGATTGCCGCGACACCGATCGCCGAACAGAACGGCATGGTGATCATCACCGCCGGCGCCACCAGCACCGCGCTGACCACAACCAACTTCAGCAAGAACCTGTTCGAGGTCGCATCGAACACGTCGATGATGAACGCCGCAGCAGCGCACCTGGTTGCCACTAAGTGGAAAGACGTCAAGGAATGGCAGAACGTCGGCTTCGATTACGTCACTGGGCACGGATCGTGGGATGAGTTTCAGGCACTCGCGAAAAAGGCCAGCCCATCAGTGAAGTTCGGGCAGGCCGTCTTCTACCCCCTGGCGGGCGGCCAGCTGAGCGCCTACATCACGTCTCTCATCGGCACCAACCCCAGCAAGACGGACAGCGGTCTGTTCGTGACCACCTTCGGTGGCGGCGCAGTGACGTTTGCCAAGCAGGCGGAACCGTACAAGCTCTTCGACAAGTACGCCGTCGTCGCCAACGTGGGCGGTGGAGAGGAACTCGCCGCGGCGCTGGGCCCAGACAGTCCCCGTATCTACTACGTCCACGACTACTTCTACGGCGCATACGACAACGCGATCAACAAGAACTTGATCGCGAAATGGAAGGAGCGCCCGAAGGTCGGCCCGAAGACACACGGACCGCACTCCTGGCTCTACGAGGGCTACACGGCCACGATGGCCTTCGCCAACGCCATGAAAAAGGCCAAGTCGACCGACGCCACGAAGGTGCTCAAGGCACTGCCCGGCATGAAGTTCGACACGGCAATGGGTGAAGCGTACTTCAGGGCTGAGGACCATATCCTCTACGCCCCGGTCACCGCCGTCGAGTGTTTCGGAGATGCCGCTTCGGAATTCGGCTACAAGTGCGAGAACGCGACGTCAGTGCCCGCGAAAGACGTCGTACCTGCCACCAACCCCACCAAAAAGTAGTCACGAACCGGGACCTCGGCCGTAGTGGGCCGGGGTCCCCGGACAACGGGAAGTGGACAGAAACGATGAACGTGTTGCCTTCGATCGTCTCCGGACTCGGCGATGGCATGCTGCTTTTCCTCATCGCGAGCGGCTTGAGTGTGATCTTCGGAGCCATGCGCTTCCTGAACTTCGCCCACGGCGCTTTCTTCGCCATCGGCGGCTACCTGACGTTCAACTTCCTGAACACGTTGCAGCTGACGCCGGTCTTGCTCATCGGCGGCGCCCTGCTGGCAGGCCTTGGCGTAGCCGCTCTCGCGTATGCAAGCGAGGTCGTCGTCTTCCGTCGGCTCTACAAGCTGCCGCCAATCGACTCACTGCTGGGCACCTACGCTCTCTTGCTGCTCCTCGAAGGCGCGATCCTCGTCGTCTGGGGGCCGAACTCACTGTCGGTGCCCTACCCCGAAGGACTCAACAGCACCGTGCGGATCGGGTCGGTCGACGTTCCGCAGTACAGCCTTCTTCTCATCGCAGTGGGTGCGATCGTGGTCGTGGCGATGTCGTTCCTGCTCTACAAGACATCACTGGGGCTGGAAGTTCGAGCGCTTGCTGAGGACCGTCCGATGACCCAACTGCTCGGTGTGAATATCTCCAGAGTTTCCGGGAAGGTGATGCTGATTGGCGGTTTCCTGGCCGGTATCGGCGGCGCGTTGGCAACCCCCACCATCGCGTTGACGCCCGATCTGGCGACCTCCTTCATCATCCAGGCGTTCGCCGTCGTCGTCGTCGGAGGTCTCGGCAGTTTCTACGGCGCCCTTATCGCTGCGATCGTATTGGGCGTGACCCAAAGCATCGTTGTGACCTACGTGCCCAGCGTGTCCGGCGTCGCCTTCTACGCGACGATGTTCGCCATACTTCTGTTCCGACCGCAGGGCATCCTCGGAAAATCGAGCTTGGATATCTCATGAACGGAGCACAACTGCCATGAGCCGCAAGCTTACGAACGCGCCGGTGGCTGGCGGCCCTCGATCGTGGTCGAGGTGGATCGCCACCGACGGCCGATGGCGAAAAGGGCTGTGGATCGCAGTGGCCGTGATCGCTCTCGTATACGTGGTCGCCCAGGCCACATCCGAGACCCCGCCGAGCTTTTTCGTCGAGATCGTGCTCGTTCAGGTGTTGTATGCGATGAGCGTGAATATCCTCATCGGCTACGCGCACCTGCCGTCCTTCGGCCAAGCCGCCTTTTTCGGCACGGGAGCGTATGCGGCGGCCCTGACCATCCAGGGGGTGCCGCTGTACGCCTCACTGTTTCTCGCCGTCGCTGTGGCAGGAATCCTCGCCCTTCTGCTCGGGCTGCTCGCGGTCAGGACCAGCGGCATCACCTTCGCGAACGTCACACTCGCATTCGGTCAGATGCTCTACCTGATCGCCGCCAATACCGACCTCGTCGGCGGCGAGAACGGTTTACTGGCGACGCTGCCCAGTGAAGTTTCGCCGCAGAGCTTCTGGCTTGTCATCGTCGCGTGCGTGACTGCCGGCTGCGCGGTGGTCTGGTGGATGTTCCGCACCCCTGCCGGAGAAACGATCTTGGCCATCCGCGACAACCCCGAACGGGCGAGCTCGCTCGGGATCTCGACTTTCCGCTATCGACTAATGGCGTTTGTCGTCGCGGGTTCGCTCGCAGGACTAGCCGGCGCGCTTTACGCTTTCGCTACCGGCATCGTCACCGCCGACACGCTCTATTGGACGCGGTCGGGCGAACCCATCATCATGTGCCTGCTGGGCGGATCAAAAAAGTTCTTCGGTCCCGTCATCGGCGCTATCGCCTTGACGACCCTCCTGCAACAGGTGGGCCAGGGCTCGACCAGCTACCTCATCTATGTCGGCGGAATCCTACTCATCGTCCTGATCCTCCTGCCGCAGGGTCTTCTCAGCATCCCGGCGCGGATCAGGCAGGTGGCTTCCAGGTGGACCGATTCCGGACCCCGAGACAGCAAGAAGGCCGCCGCCCTATGAACGAGTCGACACCTGTGCTCAGACTCGAGGGCATCAGCAAGCGTTACGGCGGCAACCTCGCCGTGAACAACGTCAGTTTCACAGTGCCGCAGTCCAGCATCTACGCGGTCATCGGACCGAACGGCGCCGGAAAGAGCACTCTTTTCGGCGTGATCGCGGGACAGTATCCGGCGGACGGCGGCAAGATTTGGTTGAACGGTCGTGATGTCACCAAACACAAGGCGCGCACCAGGGCTCGAGAAGGGATCTCGCGCGCGTTCCAGGTGGCCCATGTGTTCACATCACGCACCGTTGCGGAGAACGTGCGAGTCGCGCTCCTGGCGGCGCGTCGACAATCACACGTGTTCTGGGCAGCGGCGTCGCGACAGGTATCTCCGGACGATGTTGCGATACTGCTGGATCAGGTCAACCTCGGAGGTCTCATGGACCGCGAGGCGGGCGAACTGGCACAGGGTGACCGCAAGAAACTCGAGATAGCGATGGGCCTCGCCTCCCATCCGACGTTGCTCCTGCTGGACGAACCCACGGCGGGCATGACTCCGGAGGAGACGGTGACCGTTATCGATCTCGTGGCAAGCGTTCAGAAGGCGACCGGATGCTCGGTCCTGATCACCGAACATGACATGAAGGTGGTGTTCGGTCTCGCGGAACAGATAGTGGTTCTCGCGGGCGGCGCGGTTCTCGTGCAGGGGACACCGGACGAAATCCGCAACAACAGCGACGTCAAGGCGGTGTATCTAGGTGGCCGATGATGGAATGACGCTCGCCGATGGCTCCGGCGAACCACTGCCGACACTAGGGCCGACACGCGCGTCACGCGGCAAGCGTCAGAAGCCGACCACCTCGGGTTCGTCCGCGTTGAGCATCCGCGGGCTGCACGCCTACTACGGCACGGCTCACGTGTTGCACGGCGTGGACTTCGAGGCCGAGGCAGGTTCAGCGGTCGCGGTGCTCGGCCGTAACGGTGCCGGCAAATCCACCATGCTGAAATCCATCGCCGGTACCGCCGATCTCACCAGAACCGGAGTGGTGAAGATCGGCGACACGGAGCTGCAGGGGATGCGGGCCGACCAGGTCGCGCGCTGTGGAGTACAGCTGGTCCCTGAGGATCGCCGAGTTTTCGCGGGACTTTCGGTGCGGGAGAATCTCGAGTTGGCTGCGAGAGGAGCGCGCGTGGCGCGAGGCGTCGACTACGTGGCGCGGATCCTCAGCGTGTTCCCCGAGATAGAGGCGTTCTTGGGGTCAGGCGGAGGAGAACTCAGCGGTGGCCAGCAACAAATGGTTGCCGTGGCCCGCGCTCTGGTCGGGGAACCGCGACTTCTACTTTTGGACGAACCGTCTACCGGACTCGCACCGGTCGTCGTTGATCGGCTGTTGGAGTCGTTGCAGAAGCTGCGTTCGTTCGGCGCCACGATGCTGGTCGCCGAACAGAACGTGAACTTCGCCCTCGAGATCTGCGACGAAGTGGTGATTTTGGAAAAGGGAATGCCCGTCTTCCGCGGCACGAAAGCGGAGGTCAACAACAACCCGGACCTGAAGAAGTCGTATTTGGAAGTCTGAGAACAAGAAAACAAGAGATCAAGGAGCAGATTCATGATGCAGAGCGCCGAAATTGACATCGTCGACGACTACCTGAGGTTGTGCGAAGAGCGAAATCTCGATGAGGCCGCGAAGTACCTCGCCGACGATGCGCGCCTCACGTTTCCCGGTGGAACCGTGTTCGACGACCTCCCCAGCATGGTTGCCGATGCGGCCATGCGCTACCGCAGCGTACGCAAGCACCGCTCAGAATTCCTGGTCGGTAACCGGGCGAGCGACGGCGCGACGATGTGCATCTCGACGGGGACGCTCGACGGAACCACGCTGTGGGGAACGACGTTCACCGGGGTGCGTTACCTCGATCTTTTCATCATCCAGGATGGGCTCATTCACGAACAGTATGTCTGGAATGACCTCGCAGAAACGGGCGTCGCACCGCTGCTGATGCAGCGCACATCGACCGCTTCCGGCTCCTGAGCATCCGCCGGCCATGGACATCCCCGACCTCGGCGTCGAATTCGTCCTCACCGGCGCGCACGTCATCGCGGACGAGGACCTGCGCCTTCTGAGTCCCGGCTACGTGCACGTCCGGAACGGCGTGATTGTCGACGTCGGAGAGGGAGCCTTTCCGAGGCGGCGAGACGGCGACCAAGTTCGGATGTACGACTTGCCGGAACACCTCATCATGCCCGGGCTGATCAACTGCCACACCCATATCGGTGACACCGTCGTCAAAGAACTCGGCTACGGGGTTCCCGCTGACGTCAACCTGCTCTGGCAGCCGGACGGGTTACGCCACGTTCGGATGGGCGCGATGGGCAGGGATGAGCGAGTGACCGGGATCCGACGTGCACTGCGGCGCGCCTTGGCGACGGGGACCGTCGCGCTGGCCGACTTCCGAGAGGGCGGGGTCGAGGGGGTTCTGGAGTTGCGCGAGGCTGCTGCGGGGTTGCCGATCAGGTGCCTCGCATTCGCCAGACTCACGACGTACCCGCTTCACGACGATGCCACTCTGAACGGCAACGCGGTGGGGCTCTCCGATGCCCAGTTGGCGGAGGTCGATGCGGGTCTGGATGTAGCTGACGGTTTTTCCCCGCTCTGGGCGAACGACACGACAGACCTCGGTCTCACTCAAATCGCACAGCGCGCGCGGGCCCGCGGGAAGCTGCTGGCGACGCATGCCGGTGAGACCGCGCAGTATCGAGAGCTGTCGATGGCAAGAACTGGACTCGGAGACGTGCAGCGGGTAGTGCAGTTCCTCGCTCCCGATTTCGTCGTCCACATGACCTCCGCCACGGACGAGGAGCTCGACGCGACCGCGGCTGCCGGGATCCCTCTGGTGATGTGCGGCCGTACGCAGGCGGCTCTCGGGTACGGCATTCCACCTTTCGTGCGCGCGGCACAGCGTGGCGCAACTCTCGGGCTGGGCACCGACAACGCGATGATTTCCAGCCCGGACCTCCTGGCAGAACTGGAGTTCATGTCGCGATCGCTGCGCTCCACTACTGGCAACCCTGTGGCAGTTGACGCCAAGGCCTTGCTGGCTTCTGTCACCGTGGATGCAGCCCGGATGCTAAAACTCGATCATGAACTCGGATCCCTCTCCATCGGAAAATCGGCGACCCTACTAGTGATCGACATGGATTCGGACAACCTCGTCGGGTCGGTCAACCCCATTGCCAGCATCGTGGATAGAGCGAGCCCCACCGACCTCGCCACGGTTTTGGTGGACGGTAAGCTCGCGTACGGCAAACTGCCGGAACGCACAGGCTGAGACCGCGAAGGGGCAACTGTAATGAGCGCCGCTATGGTGAACGCAAAGACCATCTCGACGGGGACGGAAGCAGCCGAGCGAGTGGCCGACGTCCTCCTGGCCCTGTCTCGCGGCGAGTCAGCCATCGGTGTGAGCGCCATCGCACGCGAGTTGAAGCTCAGCAAGGCCGTCGTTCACCGCATCCTGCAGTCTCTTGCTTCCCGTGACCTGGTGCGGATCGACCCCGTCTCCCGCGAATACAGCCTGGGTCCCAGCGCGACGGCTCTCGGGGCTCGCGCGCTCCGTCAACTCGACTTGAGGGTCGTGGCCAGAGATGACCTCGTCGGGTTACGGAACGAAACCCAGGAGACGACCACCCTCTCCCTCCTCGCAGTCGACAAGCGCACCTATGTCGATCAGTACGAGAGTCCACAAGAGATCAAGATGACGGTAGAACCTGGTCGGCTGTATCCCCTGTATGCAGGCGCTTCGAGTCGGGCCATCCTGGCGTTCCTCCCGGAAGTAGACGTCGCACGGGTGCTCAGTTCGGGACTCGAGGCGCTCACCGAGGAAACTATTGACGACCTCGACGTGTTGAGAAAGCGTCTGGCCCAGGTGCGCGCGAACGGTTTCGCAACTTCCCGAGGAGAACGGCAATCCGGTGCCGGCTCAGTTGCAGCTCCGGTCTTCCGAGGCGACGGTCGGGTAATCGGATCCATCAGTGTTTGTGGACCGCTGGTGCGATTCGATGCCAAAGCGGTGGAAAAGTACATTCCGCTGGTCACCGCCGCTGCGGCACGTATCTCGACTCGGCTCGGCTGGGACACTCTTCACGAACAGCCAGTGGCGCGCAAAGCGCATTAGCGACTCGGCCCGGCCCGGCCAACGCGGCCAATGTCGGTAGCACTGTCAACAATGATGTTTCGCTAGGCGAAACATCATCATTACGTTGAGGTTGACTCGTGGTTAATAGAGACAATCAAAAGATCCAAAATCCCTGAAATTGCCAATATAACAGTAGAAATGGCGACCCAACTCGGATAGAGTTCACCTTTGTAGGCGTTTCTTGCAACGGAACACAACTGGAGGCTCTCGGTCATGATGGCGCTGGAAGGCGTGCGTGTTGTGGACTCTTCGACAATCCTTGCCGGACCGTTGTGCTGTCAAATCCTGGGCGATTTCGGCGCCGACGTGATCAAGATCGAACATCCGTTGTACGGCGACAGCATGCGTGGCCACGGCGGCCAGAAGGACGGCGTCTCGCTGTGGTGGAAAGAGGTCAGTCGCAACAAGCGGACCTTGGGCCTCAATCTAGGCAAGCCTGACGGCGCGGCAGCATTTTTGCGTCTGGCCGCCACCGTCGACGTTGTGGTGGAAAACTTCCGTCCTGGAACGCTCGAGCGTTGGGGCATCGGACCGAAGCAACTGCACGAAGTGAACCCGGGCCTGATCCTGGTGCGCCTCACCGGTTTCGGACAGAAGGGCCCGTACTCGTCACGGCCGGGTTTTGGCACGTTGGCCGAGGCGACGAGCGGCTTCGCCTACCTCACCGGGTCACCGGATGGTCCACCCACGTTGCCCGCGTTCGGACTGGCCGACAGCATCTGCGGTATCGCCGCGTCCACGGCGACAATGATGGCGCTCCGGCACCGGGACACGAACGGCGGCGGCGGCCAGGTCATCGACCTGAGCATTCTCGAGCCCATCATGACCGCGGTCGGTCCGGGTCCGACGATCTACGATCAACTGGGCACGGTGGAGGAGCGCCACGGCAACCGCTCCACCAACAACGCGCCACGGAACACCTATCAAACTCGTGATGGCGCGTGGGTGGCGGTGTCCAGCAGTGCGCAGAGCATTGCAGAACGAGTGATGACGACTGTGGGTCATCCGGAATTGCTGAGCGAGCCGTGGTTTGCGACTGGCCGTGGCCGTGCCGAGCACGCGGATCTGATCGATGGTTACGTCGCCGCGTGGATTGCGGAACGCGATCGGGCCGAGGTGCTTGCAGTCTTTGAGAAGGCTGGCGGCGCGGTCGCACCGGTGTACAGCGCCAAGGACATCGTCGAAGACCCGCACATCCGTCAAACGGAAATGCTCGTCGAGGTCGACGACCCGGACCTCGGGTCCGTTCTCATGCACAACGTGATGTGGCGGATGTCCGAATCGCCCGGCGCGATTCGGTTCACCGGCCGCGCTCTCGGCGCCGACACCGACACCATCATGGCCGGTGAGTTGGGCTACAGTCCCGCAGAGATTTCAGCGATGAGAGAAGAAGGAGTAATCAGATGAGCGATGCTCTTCTCGATGCCGTGCGGGGTGGGGTGCGAGTGTACGACCTCGGTCGGCCACTTTTCACCGGGATGCCCCAGTCCCCCAACCATCCCAAGTTCACACACGCACTGCCTCGGCGACACGGCGACAAGGTACGTGCGGACGGAGGTTCGGCGGCCAGTGATCTGCTAGTGATGGGTACTCACGTCGGTACGCACATCGACGCCCTGGCACACGTCTCCCACCTCGGCAAGTTGCACGGCGGAGCGGACGCGAGCGAGGTCAGGGACGGCGGATACCCCGATCACGGCGTGAACACCATTGCGCCGATGGTGCGGCGCGGCGTACTTTTGGACATCCCGCGCGCCCTCGGCCTCGAGGT
This sequence comes from Terrimesophilobacter sp., assembly GCA_039920505.1. Lineage (GTDB taxonomy): Bacteria > Actinomycetota > Actinomycetes > Actinomycetales > Microbacteriaceae > Parafrigoribacterium. The sequence goes on along the minus strand of JBDSDO010000017.1, from coordinate 1,382 downwards.
GTGCGATCCAGCGTACGAGATCACTCCCGCCGATCTTCAGTCCGCGGCGACGCGCGAGCACCTCGAATTCGGCTCCGGCGACGTCGTGCTGATCCGTTCCGGATGGGGCCGTCGATTCGCTGAGGGAACCCAGTCGTACCTCGGCAATGAAACCGGCGTACCCGGCGTTGGGGAAGCCGGCGCACACTGGTTGGCCGATCACGGCATCCTCGCCGCGGGAGCCGACACGATCGCCTTCGAACAATTGCCTGCCGGCGCCGGCCATGCGGTGTTGCCGGCACACCGCGTGCTTCTGGTTGAGCACGGCATCTACATCATCGAGGCGCTCGACTTGGAAGAACTGGCGGACTCCGGAACACACGAGTTCACCTTCATCCTCGTGCCGCTGAATCTGATCGGCGCCACCGGGTCACCGGTGCGGCCGCTGGCGGTGGTGACGCATGGCTGAGCCGACACTGGCCAGGCACTTGGCGGCTTTCGCTGCGGCGACGACCTACGAGCGCCTCCCCGCCGAGGTGACCGACAGCGTACGCAAACGCATTCTCGATTGCCTGGGCATCTGCATCGCAGCGACGGCGCTGGATACCAGCCGCGCTGCAATGGCGTGGGTCAGCGCCCAGGGCGGCACCGCACAAGCCACCGCAATCGGGATCGACAGCGGCGTTCCCGCCGTGCAGGCGGCGTTCGTCAATGGCGTGCTGGCGCACTCGCTGGACTACGACGACACCCACCTGCCCTCGGTGCTGCATCCGAGCGCTACGGTGATTCCCGCCGCTCTCGCAGCCGCGCAAGCCAGCGGCGCGGGCGGTCGGCAGACCATCGCGGCTATCGCGGTGGGACTGGAAGTCTGTGTGCGGATCGGCATGGCCGGGTACGATCGGCCCGGGCGCACCTCGGTCTTTTTCGAGCACGGCCAGCATGCGACCTCGATCTGTGGCGCGATGGGCGCCGCAGTGGCTGCCGGGATGCTGCTCGGTCTGGACGAAAACGCTCTGGTGGACGTGCTCGGGGTGGCGGCGTCGATGGCCTCGGGCATCATCGAGTCGAACCGCACCGGCGGCACGGTCAAACGGATGCACTGCGGGTGGGCGGCCCATGCCGGGGTCTCGGCGGCGCAGTTGGTGACCCTGGGCTTCACCGGCCCGCCCACGGTACTCGAGGGGCGGTTCGGGTTCTTCCAAGCCTGGTTGCACGGCAAATACAACCCCGACGAAATCACCGACGGGCTGGGCACCGTCTGGTCCGTTCCTGGTATCTTCTTCAAACCGTATCCCGCCAACCACTTCACCCACGCCGCGATCGACGCCGCGCTGGCACTTCGGGCGCAGGGCATCACCCCGGAGGACGTCGAATCGATCACCGTCGGGGTAGCCACCTCAACC
>JBDSDO010000016.1:0-29745 GCA_039920505.1 Terrimesophilobacter sp. | reverse complement strand
TGGTGGCCTCCTGCACATCGTCGACGACGACCAGTTTGAGCGCGGAGACCGTCTCGCCGGGTTCGCCGACGGCCAGCGCCACGCACGCGGCCCGCACGAGCTCTGCAGAGTCGAGCTGGTCGGGACGGGCGCCGCCCATCACCTGCAGATATTCGGCGGTGAAGTCGGCGGCGGCGACCCACTCGGGATGCCCGTGCTGCTGTCCGAGGGCGCGCAGTTGGTTCGGCGAGACGCCGTATTCGCTGGCGCGCATCATCAGTTCGCGCAGTTCGGTGCGGAATCCGCGCAGGCGGCGCACGTCCGGGCCGAGCGGTTCCGGCCAGGCCGGCCCGGTGCAGTCGGCAAGATGCCCGGTGAGCAGGTGGCCGAGATCGCTGTCCTGGTCGGATCCGGTGAGCAGCCGCGGCGGGGTGCCGCCGGAGGCTTTCCGGTCGTGTCCGACGATGTCGAAGGCGATCGAGTTGACGGTGCGGGCGAGCGGTCCGCTGGTGGCGATCCCGAGCCGGTCCGCGAGCGCGTCGCGAAGAGCGGTCGCCGTCGACCTGGAGGCGGTGAGCGCGAGCACCTCGCTCGGCGACCAGCGGTCCGCCAGCACCCGACGAGCGACGAATTCGATGAGCGTTGTGGTCTTTCCGGTGCCGTGTGCGCCGAGCACCGCGGCACACGCATCCGGTGGCAAGGTGAGCACCGCCGACTGGGACACGTCGAGTTTGCTCATGCCTCAAACGCTATCGGCTTGCGCCGACAGTGAACGGGAGCGCGTGCCGGTGCCGTTCTGTCGTAATCTGGGGCCGTGGACATTCGCATCGGCATTATCAATACTTCCCGCGAGATCAATTTCGAATCATCTCAGACCGGCAACGACGTCGAGAAGACCGTGCAAGACGCACTCGAGTCGGGCGCCAAATTCATGAAGCTCGTCGACAACAAGGGACGCATCTTCATCGTCCCGATGTCGAGCTTCGCCTACATCGAGGTCGGCTCGGAGGAGTCCCGCCGCATCGGCTTCGTCGCCTGACCGTGGAAATGCTGTTCGTCGTTCTGGGCGGCTTGCTGCTCGGGATCGGCGTGTATTACCTGCTGCCGGGCAAGGACAAGTACGGTGTCACGGTGCTGCCCGCGGTGGATGGCGCCGGGACGGCGGCGGTGTGGGCCGGCCTCACCTGGGCGGGCTGGAGGTTCGACGGCGGCTGGATCTGGATCGTCGCGTTGGCGGCAGGGGTCGCCGCGGCGAGCCTCACCGGGTTCGTGCTGGCGCGGACGCGTTCCGCAGCGGACGAGCGGATGTTCGAGAGCCTGAGTAAGGCGTAGAACCGCACTGCTACGCGGTCAGGCCCAGATCGTCCATCCTGCGCGTGTGCGCCGCAATCAACTCGGTGAAAACCGGCTCGAGCCGTGCGTCATCCGGTGCCGTGTTGTCCGGCAGGGCGAGCGCCGCCCGGGCCATGAGCAGCGTGTCGCCGACCAGCCGCCGCCCCCACATGGCCAGGCGTGAGGCCAGATGCGGGTTTGCCTCGATGGCGTCGCGCAGCACAGCGGCGAGAAGGTGAGACTCCTCGTCGCCGGAGAGCAGCGCCGTCATCCTGGCTGGATGGTCGCCGGACAGCCCGGCCGCCAGACTGACGAACAGTTCGTCGAGGATACCCGCCGTTACATAGCAGGTAATCAGCGTCTCGTGCCAGTCGGCGCCGAGCGTGGTGCGGCGGAACTCGTCGATCCTTGGCGCATACGGCGCCATGACCGCGCCGGGGTCGTCGCCGCGGCGCTCGATCTGGGCGACGAGTCCGCGGTGCTTGGCCAAAGACAGCGCGGCGATCTCACCGACCGCCTCTTTCGCGGCGGTCGACGGGGCGGTGTCCAGGCATCCGGTCAGCGTTTCGAAAATCGACAGCTGCAGGTATGCTGCCTGGCCCAGGTACCGGGTGATGTCGGGCGTCAACTCGTGCAGGCCGACGTGGTTCACGGCGTGCGACGACGCGACGCGACGCGACTTCGGCTTGGGCGCGCCGACCCGTGTGGCACGACGACGACCGAACAACCTGACCACGGCCAATAGCCTACGGCACCGACATACAGCACCGACGCGACGCGCCACCGGGGTTGCGCTCGCAGCCTTGACGCAGCTACGGCGGCTAAACTGGCGGCAGTCCCCTATTCTGACGGGGGCTTGACGCCCTGAGACAAAGTGGGCGCATCCGTTCCACCTACTGACAGGGCATTACTTCTTGTGACATTTTCAGATCTCTTCATAGACCAGGACATGGTTGACGCGCTCGCGACGGAAGGGATCCTCGAACCGTTTCCCATCCAGACGCAGTGCATCCCGATGGGACTCGCCGGGCAGGACATCATCGGCCAGGCCAAGACCGGCACCGGCAAGACGCTCGCGTTCGGTCTTCCGCTGCTGCAGGAGCTCGGCCTCGATCCCGAGCCCGGCGTGAAGGCGCTCATCGTCGTCCCGACCCGGGAACTGTGCGTGCAGGTAGCCGAGGACCTCGTGCTCGCCTCCACCAACCGGTCAACGCAGGTCGTCGCCATCTACGGCGGCAAGGCCTACGAGGGTCAGATCGAACAGCTCAAGGCCGGCGCGCAGGTCGTCGTCGGCACCCCCGGACGGCTACTCGACCTCGCCGGCCAGCACCTGCTGTCACTGAAGAACGTCAAGGTGATGGTGCTCGACGAGGCCGACAAGATGCTCGACCTGGGCTTCCTTCCTGACGTGGAGAAGATCTTCGCGCTGACCAACCCGACCAGGCACACCATGTTGTTCTCGGCGACCATGCGCGGTCCCGTCGTGGCGCTGGCCCGCCGGTTCATGAACCGGCCCATCCACATCCGCGCCTCCGATCCGGACGAGGGCCTCATGCAGGCCAACATCAAGCACGTCGTCTACCGGGCGCACAGCCTGGACAAGGACGAGGTCATCGCGCGCATCCTGCAGGCCGAGGGCCGAGGCAAGACCGTGATCTTCACCCGCACCAAACGCGCTGCCGCCAAGCTCGCCGAGGAATTGCACGACCGCGGCTTCAATACCACAGCGGTGCACGGTGACATGAACCAGGAGGCTCGCGAGCGCTCCATGGCCGCGTTCAAGGCCGGCAAGAAAGACGTCATGGTGGCCACGGATGTCACCGCCCGCGGCATCGATGTCGAAGACGTCACACACGTGATCAATCACACCATTCCCGAAGACGAGAAGAACTACCTGCACCGCGTCGGCCGCACGGGCCGCGCCGGAAAGACCGGCATCGCCGTCACCTTTGTGGACTGGGACGACATGCACAAGTGGACGCTGATCAACAAGGCACTCGACTTCGGCGTGCCGGAGCCGGTCGAAACGTACTCGTCCTCCCCGCACCTCTACACCGACCTCGACATCCCAGCGGAGGCCAAGGGTCGGTTGCCGGGCACCGGTCCCGCTGTCGCGCGACCGCGCACCAGTGACCATGACCGGGCCGGAGGACAGCGGCACCAGGGTGCCCGCTCCGGCCAGCGGACCGGCCGACAGACTGGCGGGCCGCGCGCCGCAACGTCGGCCGCGCCGGCCGGGCAACGCTCCGAGTCGAAGCCGGAGACCGCGCGCTCGTTACGGTCTCGGCAGCGTACCCGCCGCAGTTCCCCGCCGGCCGCTTAGGCCCGTTCCGCACCAGTAACCGGCTCGCCGAGCCCGAAACTTCGGGGGATGCGAACTGCTTTCGGAGGCGGCGGGGTCTGCCGGTGCTCAGCCGTAGAACGGCTTCGAACCAGTGCCGGCCGCTATGATCCGCTCGAGCACGTCGTCGGCAGTGGTGTTCTCGCCGAGCCGATTCGGTTTGCCGTCGCCGTGGTAGTCACTGGATCCGGTGACCACCAGACCGAACTGTGCCACCAGCTCAACGAGCCGCTCCTTGCCGCTGACGGTGTTCTCCCTGTGGTACACCTCAAGGCCGAAGAGTCCCGCGTCCACGAGGGTGCGAAGGTTTTCCTCGGAGAGGATGTTGTCCCGGCCGCGGGCGGCGGGATGGGCGAGCACCGGCACGCCGCCCGCCGCGCGCACGAGCTTCACCGCCTCCAGCGGACTGGGTGCGTAATGCGCCAGGAAATATCCACTGCGCGGATGCAGGATGTCCGCGAACGCCGCGCCGCGGTCTGCCGCGATGCCCAACGCGACGAGAGCATCCGCGATGTGCGGGCGTCCGACGGTCGTCCCCCGGGAGGTCTGCGCGAGCACATCGGCCCACGCGATCGGGTAGTCCGCCCCGATCCGTCTGACGATGGCCTCCGCCCGATGCAACCGCGATTCCCGGATGCGCGCGGTCTCGTCCAGAATCCCGGCATCCAGAGGATCAAAAAGATATGCCAAAAGATGCACGCTTCTGCCATCGAGTTGCGTGCTCAATTCCATCCCGGGGATGACGGTGAGCCCGGTACCGGCCGCGGCAGACATCGCCTCCTGCCAGCCGGCGGTCGAGTCGTGGTCGGTGAGCGCCACGGTGCCGAGCCCGGCACGAATCGCGGAGGCGGCAAGCTCGGCGGGAGGCTCGGTGCCGTCTGACACGCTGCTGTGGGTGTGCAGATCTATCGCGCCGGCCATTCCCCCATGCTAGTTCTCGTGCTCGTCCTCGGGCCCGCGGCGGAGTACGCCCGGAATGAGTCCCTCTCGGTTGCGGCGTGTCGCCCCTGAACGAGGGTGATTTGACCTCCATAATGGGGACACGATCTTACCGAAGGGAGCGCGCGGTGCTATTTCCGAAATACCGAAGTGCGGGCCGCGATGTCTACGCGCCCAACACGGCCGACCTGCATGACCTCGTCTACGAGCTGGTGCGCACGCGCCTGATGAACTCGATCGGACCTGCCGGTTCGTTCGCGGTAACCGTGCGCCGTTCCGACGACGACGACGTGTTTTTCAGCGAGATCTTCGCCCAGAGCGTCGCGCGCGATATCGCCGCGTCGCTCGCCGCGACGCACTCGGTGCCGGTGCCGTTGGCGGCTCCGCGCCTCGTCGCCTAGAAGTAGGTTTCCACCGCGTCGACGACGACCGGATGCGGTAGCGACGCGTCGTCGACCATCGGCATCAGGCGCCACTTGTCGAACGCGGTGCACGGATGCGATAGGCCGAGCCGTACGACGCTGCCCACCGGGAGCGTGTCGGATCCGGCACCCTCGCCCAGTTTCAGGAACATGTGCTGGTCATTCACCTTGGTGACCCGGCTCCCGGCGAGCGCCGCGACGCTGTCCGCCTCCGACGCGCCGACGATCAGCTGAGCCTTGGGCAGTCCCTCGTCGAACGGAAAGTCGCGGTGACCGCCGTCAAGGATCGCCAGCCGTGGCTCCGGGCGGGACAGCACTCGTGCCCAGCCGTGCATCGCGGCGTGGAACTGCTCCTCGGCAGGCGCGTGCGCGAACGGCGAGATCCCGCGGTAGAACCCGTCGTCGTGCACCTGGTAGGCGCCCGAGCGCAGCACCACCGTCGCCGAGTCGACCAGGGGCGCCAGATGCTGCGCCACCAGCTCGAAGTAGGCACTGCCTCCCGCGCTGACCACCGGGCGCAGGCCGGCGTAGCCGATGCCGGCGTCGATGCGGCGGTGCAGTTCGACCATCTCGTCGAGATACCTGCCGACGGCCGCCAGGCTGGACACGCTCCTGTCGTGGGTGATGGGGCCCTCGTATCCGCCGACCCCCGCGAGCCGGAGGCTGCCGGAGGCGGCAATGGCTCCGGCGACCTGAAGCGCGGTCTCGATCGACCGGGCGCCGGTGCGCCCGCGCAGCGATCCGAGTTCCACGAGCACGTTGAGCGGGGTCGGCAGGTCGAGATCCGCGAGGACCTCGTCCATGCCGCGAACCGCATCGATGCTGTCCGCCCAGCAGTAGAACTCGAACTGCGGATGCGCACGCAATTCCTCCGTGAGCCAGCGCAGTACCACGGGGTCGATCAGTTCGTTGGCAAGCAGAATGCGGTCAATGCCGAAGGACCGGGCTACCTGCACCTGCCATCCGGTCGCCAACGTGAGCCCCCACGCCCCGGCGTCAATCACCTGCCGCCACAACGCCGGAGCCATGGTCGTCTTGCCGTGCGGAGCGAGCCGGATGCCGCGGGCGGCGCTCCAGGACGCGAGCAGAGCCACATTGTGGGCCATGGCCTTCGCGTCGACGGTGACCAGCGGAGTCGCGAACTCGTCCAGGCCGGGACGCTGCAAAAGAAAATCGTCGAGCGTCGCACCCCAGCTGCGCGGCGGGAAGGACTTGTGCGAGACCCCAAGAACAACGCGGGACATGTCGCACTCCTTGCATCTGATCACCAGACACGGTGTGCGCCGGTGTACTCAGGCTACTGCGGCCCTGCTCCTCCGCAGGTAGGATAAGGGACATGAAAGCTATCGGCTACGTCGTCTCCTTCGGGGTGTTCCTGTTGGGTCTGTTCCTCATGGGACTGGCGTTCGAGATCACTGCTTTCCAGCCGGAAACGTTCTTCTTAGGTCTCCTGGCGATGTGCGGCGGATTTTTCATCCCGATCCACATCCTGCCGCGGATCAACGGCCGCTGACTTCGACACGCGACAGGACGCCCCCGCAACAAAGGTCTTAACGAAAGAACGCCGTTGCTACTCCCCCAAGTAGCAACGGCGTTTTCGGTGATGAACACCTAACCCCCCGGCGATTCTTCGACGCTAACAGGGACTCGCTTTCTCCTGCTATACCCCAGTACAGGGGGGCATCTGTCCGATCCCGCTGCCCCGGGGGTGTGGCAGAGTGTGGGGATCAGGAGGCGGCAATGCCAGACGTGGTCGACTATGTGATCGTGGGCGCCGGCTCATCCGGATGCGTGTTGGCCAACCGTCTCAGCGCCAGAGTGGATGTCTCGGTGCTCGTCGTCGAGGCTGGCCCGGCGGACAGGACCGCGGCAGTGCACATCCCCGCGGCGTTATCCAGGCTGTTCCGGTCGCCGCTGGACTGGTCGTACGACACGGTTCCGCAGCCGGAGCTCGCCGACCGCAGCATCTACTGGCCCCGCGGGAAGGTGCTCGGCGGTTCGTCCTCGCTCAACGCGATGATGTGGGTGCGCGGCTACGCGGCGGACTACGACGCGTGGGCGCAACTCGCCGGCGCCGGTTGGGACTACGAGCACAGCACGAGGTACTTCCGGCGCATCGACGACGCCCTGCACATCGAGGCGCAACGCAGTCCTCGCCAGCACACCGCCCGGTTCCTCGAGGCAGTCGACCAACTCGGTTTGCTCCGAGCTGAAGTGAATTCGGCCCAACCCGACGGATTCGTGCAGACGCTGGTGAACCAGCATCGCGGCAGTCGCTTTTCGGCGTCGGACGGGTACCTGAAGCCCGTGCGGCAGCGGCGCAATCTCACAGTGCTCACCGGCGCGCAGGCCACTCGAGTGCTCTTCGACCGCACCGGTGACCGGCCACGAGCACGAGGCATCGAATATACCAGAAACGGCATATTTCACACGGTGCGGGCGGCTCGAGAGGTGATCCTCGCCGGCGGTTCGGTGAATTCACCGCAGTTACTGATGCTTTCCGGAGTCGGGGACGGTGGCGAATTGCGCGAGCACGGCATCGAGGTGGTCGCCGACCGGGCCGAGGTCGGCAAGAACCTGCTCGACCACCTGGTCAGCGGTCTGATCGTCGAGGTCGCCGGTGGGAGCCTGCTTTCCGCCGACCAGCCGAGGCAGATAGTCGACTACCTGTTGCGCCGCCGCGGAATGCTCACCTCCAACATTGCCGAGGCGTACGGGTTTGTGCGCAGCGACAGCCGGCTGGCGTTGCCCGATCTGGAGTTGCTGTTCGCGCCGGTCGCGTACGTTGGCCAAGGGCTGGAGAAGCCGCCGCGGCACGGCATCACCCTGGGTGTGCTGCTCGAGCAACCGAAGAGCCGCGGGACGATCACGCTGGGCTCCCCGGACCCGGTGGCGGCGCCGGTCATCGACCCGCGGTACCTCAGCGATCCGGCCGGCGCCGATCGGCGCGCGATGCTGGCGGGTCTGCGGCTCGCCGATCGCATTTTGCACGCGCCGGCGTTCCGCGGTGTGGTGGGAGGCTACATCGCCCCACAAGGCGGCGCGAGCATGCCGGAGGAGGAACGATACGTTGTCGCCCTGGAGCAGTACGCCCACACCATGTACCATCCGGTGGGCACCTGCCGGATGGGCGCCGACGCCGCTTCCGTGGTCGACCCGGAACTGCGGGTGCGCGGTGTGGAGGGCTTGCGGGTTGCGGATGCTTCGGTGATGCCCACCATCATCCGGGGACACACCCACGCGCCGTCCCTGGTGATCGGCGAACGCGCGGCCGAGCTCATTCTGGCGTAACGATACCGGCCGGCCCGCAGGAGGACTGCGAACCGGCCGGACTGGAGTTTCTGGTCGAGGTCAGAGAACCGGGGCGACCTCGGGCTCCTCGGCCTCGTCGGTGCCGTCCAGCAGCTCGGCGTCCATCGCCTTCTCCAGGTCGGCGACCTTCGGGTCGTGCTCGTCAGCGCCGTAATCGCTCGGGTTCGTGCTGTCCACGCCATCCTTGACCTTGAAGGCCCGGAAGACGACGGTGAGCACCACGGCGACGATCGCGTTGATGACGAACGCGGTGATGGCGATGTAGATCGGGATGTCCGTGAACGGAATCGCCGCGATGGACCCGCCGAAGTGCGCGTGAGTCACCGGGTTGACGACGTTCCAGGCAGCCCAGGTACCGTAGCCGATACCGACCGCCCAGCCGATGAGCAGCGCGGTCTTGTGGAACCACCTGGTGTACAGGCCAGCGACGATCGAGGGGAAGGTCTGCAGGATCCAGATGCCGCCGAGCAGCTGCATGTTGATCGCCGCGGACTGATCCATGATGAGCACGAAGATCAGCGCGCCGAACTTGACCACGAGGGAGGTGACTTTCGACACGTTGGCCTCCTGCGCCGGGGTCGCGTTCGGTCGGAACAGGTCACGGTAGATGTTCCGCGTGAACAGGTTGGATGCCGCGATCGACATGATCGCCGCAGGCACCAGAGCCCCGACCGCGATCGCCGCCAGGGCGACGCCCGCGAACCAGGCCGGGAAGTTGTCCAGGAACAGCTGCGGCACGATGAGCTGCGGGTTGATCTTGCCATCGACGCCGACCGGAATCGTGCCGGCCTTGATCGCGACGTAACCGAGCAGCGCGAGGAAGCCGAGCATCACGGTGTAGAGGGGCAGCACGACGGCGTTGCGGCGGATCGTGTTGCGGCTCTTCGTGGCCAGCACGCCGGTGATGGTGTGCGGGTACATGAACAGGGCCATGGCCGAGCCCAGCGCGAGCGTCCAGTACGCGTTGAAGCTCGTCGCGCCCGGGATGATCGAGCCGACCGCTTTCTGCGTCGCCGGGTTGACCGCGGCCATCTTCGTCTCGGCGGAGTCGAAGATCGCTCCCCAGCCGCCCAGGTGCTGCGGCAGCCAGATGATGGCCACCACGATCGCGAGGTAGATCAGCAGGTCCTTGACGACCGCGATGGTCGCCGGAGCGCGAAGACCCGCCGTGTAGGTGTACGCCGCGAGCACCGCGAACGCGATGATCAGCGGCAGGTCGGCCATGAACCAGTTCTCACCGCTGCCCAGGCCGAGCACGGAGAGCACCGCCTTGATGCCGACAAGCTGCAGAGCGATGTACGGCATGGTCGCCAGGATGCCGGTGACCGCGATCGCGACGGACAGCGGCTTGCTGCCGTAGCGCCCCTTGACGAAGTCGGCGGGGGTGACATACCCGTGGCGGTGTGAGACCGACCAGAGGCGGGCCATCAGCAGGAAGACGATCGGGTACAGCACGACCGTGTATGGCACGGCGAAGAAGCCGGTGACCGATCCGGTGCCGTACATGGCGGCCGGGACGGCGATGAAGGTGTACGCGGTGTAGAGGTCGCCGCCGAGCAGGAACCACGTGATCCAGTTACCGAAGCTGCGACCGCCGAGGCCCCATTCGTCGAGGGACTTAAGCCCGCGCTCTTCGGGCTTGACGCGCCACCGCACGGCCATGAATCCCATCACGGCGACGAGGGTGAAGATGATGATGACGACCGCGAGGGCGACGCCGTGCACCGGATGCGCGGGTGCTGCTGCGGTGAAGACGGAGCTGAAGGCGGAGGTGTTCATCGCTGCGCTCCCTTGCTGCTGTTGTCGCCACGGACCGCGGCGCGGCGGCGGTTGTCTTCCTTGGTCACAATCGCGTAGGTGATCCAGAGCAGGGCGGCCTCAATGAAGACCCACAGGATCTGATACCAATAGAAGAAGGGGAATCCGAATAGCTCCGGCCCTTTCCTGGCGTACATGGGGACGATCAAGGGGAGAATGATTCCCGCAGCCAGGAGAACTCCTGCGATGATGTACGGGCCGGGCCGTGCTGGCCCGCGCGTGGGTGTGTCAGAACGTGACATCGGTGTCTCTTCTAGAGTCGGGCGTTCGGTGGGATTTCCAACCGGAACTTGAGACTCGGCGGCGTGCTTCTTATAGATCGCGTCGGCCGGCAAACAGGGCTCCGCAGACGAGGATATACCCTGGGATTATGCTGTGAAGCACCAGAAAAACTCGCATTCCGCATCGCAGAATCAGAAAGCCGCCAATGGATTTGTTCACCCAGTTCGCCCTCGTCGCGGTGGCCGGATTTTTCGCCGGTGGGGTGAACACGGTGGCGGGCGGTGGCACCCTGCTGGCCTACCCCGCCCTTTTGGCTTGCGGGTTGCCTCCCGTGACGGCGAACGTGACGTCGTTGATCGGCCTCACTCCCGGTTACGTCGGCGGCGCTTGGGCGTACCGATCCGAAGTGATCGACCAACGACGTAGGCTGCCCATCCTCGGCATCGCGACCGTGGTCGGCGCGGTGCTCGGCGCGGTGATCCTGCTGACGACACCGGGCAAGGTGTTCCAGACGGTGATCCCGTACCTGGTGTTGTTCTCGTCGGTGCTGCTGTTGGCGCAGCCATGGTTGCGGCGGAAGTTCGCTCCCGCGCCCGGTGAGGCTGGGGCGTCGCACGGCGCATCCGGCGCTGCCATCGGCAGCGTCTTTGTGGGATCCGTGTACGGTTCGTACTTCAGCGCCGGAGTGGGCGTGCTGTTGCTGGCCTGCCTCGGGGCCACGATCCGGGAAGACTTCCAGAAGATCAACGGGTTGAAGAACGGGCTCTCGCTACTCATCATCGCCGCAGGGGTGGTCATCTACGCGTTCTCCGACCAGGTCAGCTGGTTGTTCGTTGCGGTGCTGCTGCCCGCATCCGGGGTCGGCGGGGTGGTCGGCGGGATGCTGGCCAAGAAGCTGAACGGTGATGTGTTGCGCTACGCGGTGTGCGTTCTCGGGCTGGCGCTGGCCGTGGTGCTCTTTGTGATCGGCTAGCCCCGCGGGTCGAAGAACGCGGCGATCGCGTTCGACAGTGCCGCCGGGGCATCCGCATGACACAGTTCGCGTGCGGAGTGCATTGACAGCAGAGGGATGCCGACATCCAGGGTGCGGATGCCGAGCCGGGTGGCGGTGAGCGGACCGATGGTGGAGCCGCAGGGCACGTCGTTGTTCGACACGAATTCCTGGTAGCGCACGCCCGCTTGCTCGCAGGTGCGCGCCCACAGCGCGGCACCGACGCCATCCGTGGCGTAGCGCTGATTCGCGTTGATCTTCAGCAGCGGGCCGCCGTCGATGGTCGGTGTGTTCACCGGGTCGTGTCGCTCCGGGTAGTTCGGGTGCACCGCGTGTCCGGCGTCGGCGGACAGGCACCAGGAGGCGGCGATCGCCTGCGCGCGCTGCGAGAGCGTGGCTCCGAACCCGTCGCCGATGCGGCTGAGGATGTCGGCCAGCAGCGGTCCGCTCGCACCGGAGCGGGTGGCGGAACCGAGTTCTTCGTGGTCGAAGGCGGCGAACACGCTGATGTGGGAAGTGTGATCTGGTGCAGCCAGCAAAGCCTGCAGCCCGGCATGCACCGAAGACAGGTTGTCCAGCCGACCGGCGGCGAACAATGCTCCGTTCAGGCCGAAGACTGCGGGTGTCTCCGTGGCGGCGGTGAGCAGGTCGTAGCCGGCGATCTGTGCGGCGTCGAGTCCTGCCAGCGCCGCCAGATGGGCGAGCAGGTCCGCGTGCTCGCCGTCGCCGACGCCGTAGACGGGGGTGAGCTGCCGCTGACGGTCGAGGCTCAGCGCGTCATTGACCGAACGGTCCAAGTGCACCGCCAGTTGCGGGATGCGCAGGAAGGCTCCGGTGCGCACCAGGTGCTCGGCACCGTCGCGAGTGACCAGGCGACCGGCCAATTCGAGTTCGCGGTCAAGCCAGGAGTTCAGCAGCGGACCGCCGTACACCTCCACCCCCGCCTGCAGCCAGCCGTGGGCGGCAATGGTGGGCTTCGGTTTGAGCTTGAAGCCGGGCGAATCGGTGTGGGCGCCGAGAATGCGAAAGGCCGTAGTCGGGTGCGCGGCGGCCGGCTGGATCCAGGCAACGATGGCCCCGTCGCGCACGACGAAGTGCTTGGCCGTAGATCCGGCAACATCCGCCCACGGCTGGGTCTCGTCCAGGCCGGTAAACCCCGCCGCAGTCAGGCGCCGGGCCGCCTCGTCGACGGCGTGGTATGAGGAGGGCGAGGCGGTGATGAAACGGGCGAGATCGCTGAGGTGGGCTGCTGGATCCATGTCTCAAGAGTAGGCGGGGGACGCAGTTAGCCACGCGTTCACCCACCATTCATCCACGGGGAAGGACTTGGTCACGCCGGCTTCCTAGCGTTCATCACAGGTCGGCAACCGCCGGCACAGCACCGTCGAAAGGCAAACCCTGTGAAACTCCTATCCTCTGCCGCGCGACCCACCGGCTCACGCGTCGTCGGCGTCATCGCCATCGCCGCCGCGGCGGCCATCGCCTTGTCATCGTGCGCGGCCAACGAGTCACCGGCTGCTGCCGGCAATGCCACCACGCTGGCCGGCACGCTCAACGGGTCGGGCGCCTCCTCGCAGGGCAGCGCATCCGACGCATGGATCGCCGCCTTCCAAACAACGCATCCGGATGTCACCATCAACTACTCCCCCGATGGCTCGGGAGCCGGGCGGAAGGCGTTCATCGCCGGCGGCGTGCAGTACGCCGGTAGCGACTCCGCAATGAGCGATGAGGAGCTAACAGGAACGTTTGCCGGTTGCGCGTCCGACTCGACGGCGATCGACCTGCCGGTGTACGTCTCCCCCATCGCCGTGATCTTCAACGTGGCTGGTGTGAAGAAACTAAATCTGGACGCCGCGACTATCGCAGGAATCTTCAAGGGGACGATCACGAAATGGAACGCCCCGGCGATCGCAGCGCTGAATCCCGGAGCGGCCCTGCCGAACGCGGACATCACCGCCGTGCACCGCTCGGACGACTCCGGCACAACCAAGAACTTCGCGGACTACCTGCACCAGGTCGCCCCGGAGGCCTGGGACGCCAAGCCCGCCGATACGTTCCCCTACACCGGCGGTGAGGCCGCCCAGGGCACCTCCGGCGTGGTCGACGCGGTAACCGGCGGGGTGAACACGATCGGCTACGCGGATGCGTCCCGCGCCGGAACGCTCGGCGTGGCGGCGCTGAAGGTGGGCGATTCGTTCGTCCAGTACAGCGCAAAGGCAGCCGCCGCCGTCGTCGCAGGATCCCCGCTGGCCACCGCCCGGGCGGAGAACGACATCGCCATCACACTCGACCGGAAGACAAGCGACGCGTCGCACTACCCACTCGTGCTGGTGAGTTACCTGATCGCCTGCCAGCAGTACCCGGATGCCGCCACCGCGAACCTGGTGAGGTCGTATCTCGGCTACGTGGCCAGCTCCGAGGGCCAGCAGAAGGCCGCGGCGTCCGCTGGCTCGGCACCCTTGTCCAGCCAGCTTGCCGCCAAGGTTGCGGCAGCCATCGCGACGATCAAGTAACACTCCGCCGTCAGGAGATCGCGGCCTTCACCAGTTCGGCGATCTGCTGCTCTACCGCCGAGCCCCACTTTTCCATCGCGAACGACACCGGCCAGATCTCGCCGCTGTCAAGGCGCGCAGCTTCTTGGAACTCCAGGGTCGAGTAGCGAGTGTTGAACTTGCCCGCGTTCTTGAAGCAAACCACGACCTTGCCGTCCGCGTTCGCGTACGCGGGCATCCCGTACCACGTCTTCGGCGATAGTTCCGGGGCATTGGCGGTCACCGCCGCGTGCACATGCTCGGCCAGCGCACGATCTTCCGTCGCCATCTTCGCAATGCTCTCAAGGACCGCCTGCAGCCCGTCCGCCTTCTTGGCACCCTGCTTGGCCTCCGCGCGCAACTCGGCGGCGCGCCCCTTCATCGCGGCTCGCTCCGCGGCAGTGAAGCCCTCGGATTCCGACTTCGCATTCTTCGTGGGCATTTTCGGCTCTCCATCCGTTACCGCGGGGCCCGATCTAGGCGCCCTCCGGTGACAGGTTAGGCCCGACCACACTTTCTGCACTTCTCGATTCCTGATCGGATTGGGTGCCCGTAGCTGAGAGCTCTACGGTGACGTGAAGGTGAAGAAGGTCACCGGCGACTCGACGGCGCCTTGGGCGCGGTAGAAGTCGAGGGCGTGGTTGTCGTCATTGTCAGCCGGGACGAATACCACCCGGATGCCTGCCGCCGAGGCACGGTGACGAAGTTCGTCGATCAGCCGACTCCCGACACCGTGCCGTCGGTGGTCCGCGCGCACCGCGAGGTCGTAGATGAACACCTCTGAAGACGCCGACCTGGTCATCGCGAGAGTGTGAGCGGTGAGTCCGCCGACAATCTCGGAACCGGCGAACGCGGTGAAGGCCCAGAACGAGTCCTGGCCCAGCAGCCGGTCAAGATATTCGTCGGTGATCGGCCCACCACCGGCTCCCCCGACATCTTCCTCGAAGACATCCACCATCATCGAGAAAACCTCGCGCGCAATGGTCAGATCGCCCGGGCCAAGTCGATCAATCCGGAGATTTTCCACCGTTCGAACATGTCACACGGTGACCGACGTAGGCAAGTGCTCTCGTTCGATTCAGCGCGATTCGAATGGCGAAGATGACCTGCACGGCAGCGGCCGGGCGAATCCAGTGAGAGCGCGGTATGTCCTTCATCGCACCACCGGCAAAACTAGCCGTGGCGACGGCGGCAACGGTCACCCCCCAGGCCACGAACGTTGCCGAGCGCAGCCAACGGTTGGGCTCGTGCCGGATCGCGAACCAGGTCCATAGTGCGGTATCAGCCACGAAGTCCCCTTGCCGCCCGAACCGGGTCTGGGTCCCGGTCGCGCGGGAAATCCGGCCATCGAGCCAATCCGTTGCGAATGCCACGAGCGGTACAGCACTTCCGAAGCAATTCTCCAGTGCAGGAAGATTCGCACGCAACAGCGTGAGTGCGTTGGCAACCCCGAGTGTGCCCCGGCCCTCCAACATGCCCAGATGGCTGACCGTGAGCAGCCAACTCACCGCCACCCACGTGCGGCGAGACGGATCCGCAACCGCGGCCAGCCCCGCGTGGAGCACGCTCGACTCGAGCAGGGCCCGACGATGATTCAGAGCTTGCCGAACCGATCGCCTGGTAGCCCGAACGAGAAATCGTGACCACGCCGCAGGCGCGTAGCCGCGGGCGCGGAGGGAGCGCAGGAGCTCATCGGTTGCGGCACGACTGTCCGGTTCATCAAAGACGTCGTCGGCCACCACGGTGCTTCCGGCTCAGGGTGGAGAGGACCTGGACGGCGACGCCGAGCAGGATACCGATCAAGGCCTCGGCAACCGGGTCGATGCCTCCGACGAGGCCCGGCCCACGCAGCCCGCCAACACTGCTCAGTAGCGCTGTGGTAGCGAGCGCCAAACCGGTACCGATCCCGGTGCCAATCAACACGATCCGCCACGATAGCGATCCCGTGTGACGAAACCGCGTCAGCGCGACCGGGGCGATCACGACAAGAAATGGGTCGAGATGGTATGTGGTTGTGGGGTTGGTCACCGCGAGCAGAAACCATCCGACAGCGACAGTGAGGGCAACCACTGCCCCCAGCCACAGTCGCGCGGTGATCACACGGAGGGAAGTCGGTGCCGAACCGGCGGAGATCGGTACCGAATCCGTCACTGCCGGCCCGTCAGTTTCGCCCACCAGGAGGCCGCCGGTTGGCTCGCCTCCGGAACCGAGCCGGCGACCTTGGCGACTTTCACGCCGTTCCAGAATGCGACGTGATCGCGGATGCTCTCTGCCGCGTGCGAGGGCTGCGGGTAATACCAGGCAGCGTCCGGGTTGGCGGCCCCATCGACGGTGACCGTGTAGTACCTGGCCGACCCTTTCCAGGGACACCGTGAAGTGGTGTGACTGTCCGCGATGAACTCGCGGTTGAGGGATTCGGGCGGAAAGTACTGGTTCCCTTCAACCTGAACCGTGTGCTCTGATTCTGCGAGGACCGCGCCGTTCCAGCTTGCTCGATAGGTGGGCATGACTTTGTTCCCTTCAGGGGATCTGATTCAGCGCGTCCTCGACGGCCCGATGGAAAGTGGGGTAGGCGTAGATCATTTCCCGTAGCCTCTTCACAGAGATTCGCTCGTGGACGGCAAGAGTGAGCATGGACAGCACCTCACCACCGCTGGGCCCCACCGAGGTAGCACCCACCAGGATTCCCCGGTCCGTGTCGGCAACGAGTTTGATAAGACCTTCGTTTCCGGCCTTGTGAATCCACCCTCGCGAGGATTCGGGTAGGCGCGAGAGCCCAACACCGACGGGTATGCCCTGATCGTGAGCTTGCTGCTCGGTCAAACCAACCGAACCGACTTCGGGATCCGTGAAGGTCACTCGCGGCACAGCGTGGTATTCCGCGACCGGACCCGGCCGGCCGAGAATGTGCCGGGTGACGATCTGCGCCTGGTACATCGACATGTGGGTGAAGGCTCCCTTGCCGGTGATGTCGCCCACCGCGTAGACCCCGTCGGCGATCCGAAGGTGGGGGTCGGGGTCGAGGGTGCGCCGGGAGGTGTCGATGCCGAGGGCTGCCAGTCCGAGGCTGTCGAAGTTGCTGCGCCGGCCGGTGGCGACCAGCAGACGCGCTGCAGTAAAGGATTTGCCGTCAGAACCGACGGTGAACGCCTTCCCGTCGTGGCTGACTTCTCGTGCGGTGACCCCGGTGTGGATACCGAGGCCCTCGGCGGAAAGCACATCGGCGATCAATGCACTGGATTCCGGCTCTTCGAGTGGCAGCAGCCGGTCGACGGCCTCCAGCACGTCGACCTGGGTTCCGAAGCGGGCGAAAGCCTGGGCTATCTCCAGTCCGATCGGGCCGCCGCCGAGCACAATCAGAGAAGTCGGCGGTTCCTCGGCGGCGACGGCTTCGCGGTTGGTCCAGAACGGAGTGCCGGCCAGGCCCGGAATCGGGGGGATCGCAGGCTCAGTGCCGGTGTTGAGCACTATCGCTTTGGCTGCTTCGAACTCCTGGTCGCCGACCCGGACGATCCTCGGTCCGGTGATCGTCGCGGTCCCCCGAATGAAGCGCCCGCCGGCCTGCTCGAAACGGTCGACGGCGACTTGGTCGTTCCAGTCATCGGTGGCCTCGACCCGGATCCGTTTCGCGACGGTGCTGAAGTCTGCGGTGACGTCGACAGCGCCGGCCAGAGCCGGAACGCGGCGGGCTTCGGCCAGGGCGTTGGCGGCACGGACCATCATTTTGGTGGGGATGCAGCCGTAGTAAGGGCACTCCCCGCCGACGAGTCGGGATTCAATCCCGATCACCGATAGGCCGGCCCGAGCGAGTTCCGCGGCTGCCGCCTCCCCGCCGGGGCCCATGCCCACGACGACAACATCGACATACTCTGTCATCTCTTATCCCCTTGTCGTCCGCGTGAAGCCGGCTGAGGTTCCCGGCGGTGTGAACCTCTATCCGTGCCACGTTAGGT
This sequence comes from Terrimesophilobacter sp., assembly GCA_039920505.1. Classification (GTDB taxonomy): domain Bacteria; phylum Actinomycetota; class Actinomycetes; order Actinomycetales; family Microbacteriaceae; genus Parafrigoribacterium. The sequence goes on along the minus strand of JBDSDO010000016.1, from coordinate 11,905 downwards.
CCACCCATGCCAAGAGTCTGTGATCTGCATTGCAGAACCGGCACTAAGAGGATGTTGGAACCGGCGCCGCCCGCGTGTCGTCTCGGCCAGCTCCAGGGTGGCGCGCACGCCGAGAAAGACCTCGCCCGCAGCCGGGTTTGGTCTCTGTGGACCTCGGGCCCTAGCGACCGCTGGGGGCGAGTTCGTGTTTGGCGGCGATGCTGGCCAGCAGGCTTTTCCACGACTTGTCAAAAGCGTTGGCACCGTCCTGTTGGAGTTGTTCTCCCAGCGCCCGGTAGTCGATGCCGATTTCGGCAAAGGAGGCCAGGGTCTGATTGGCATTGCCGCCGTCTGCAGGCATAAGCTCGCCGATCGTCCCGTGGTCGGCGAACGCGTGCAGCGTGGCTTCCGGCATCGTGTTGATCGTGAACGGTGCTGCCAGGGCCTCAATGTACAGAGTGTCGGGTGCGTCTGGATTCTTCGTCGACGTGGAGGCCCACAGCAGCCGTTGCGGGCGAGCTCCCTCATTGGCCAGGTGCTGCCACCGTGGCGAGTTCAACAGTTCTCGGTATGCGCGATACGCCTGGCCCGCCACGGCGATTCCGAGCCGGTCCTGGAACGGCGCTGGAACCTTGTCGGCTACTGCTTTGTCCCACCGGCTGATGAACACCGATGCCACCGAGTGGACGGCCGGGTTCAGCCCAGCATCGACCCGTCTCTCGATGCCTCGAAGGTAGGCCTCCGCCGCGGACTGATACTGATCAGCCGAGAACAGCAGAGTCACGTTAATAGGTATCCCGGCGAAGGTGCACTCCTCGATCGCCGGCACGCCTTCCGGCGTGCCCGGAATCTTGATGAACACGTTTGGACGGGCCGCCTTGGCGTGTAACAGCGTCGCCTGCTCGATTGTGGCGGCGGTGTCGTTCACCAACAATGGCGAAACCTCCAAGGACACCCATCCGTCGACACCGTCGGTCTTCTCGTGGACAGGCGCAAAAAGGTCGGCAGCCCGACGCAGGTCGGTCAACGCCAACTCGAAGAACACGTCCTCGTCGGAGACACCGGCCGCCTTTTCGGCGAGGATCTGGACGTCATAGTCGGTGCCTCCCTCGATGGCTCTGTCGAAAATAGTCGGATTCGAGGTGAGCCCGGTGATGGAATAGTCGGCGATGTACTCGGCCATGGTGCCCTTGTCCAGCAGCCCGCGGGTGATGTTGTCCAGCCACAGGCTCTGACCGGATTCGTGCAGTTGTTGTGTCGCTCTCATCGTTGTTCCTTCTTTATGTTTCTGGTGTGCGTCTAAGGTTTAGCGGCCGACCAGCGCTTTGGCGGCAGCGGCAATGTGGGAGGAGGAGATACCGGCCACGTCCAGCAGCTCTGCGGGCTTGCCAGAGGTCGGTAAATCTTTCACCGCAAGCAGAGCAACATGCAATGCGGGCACATTGGCGTCGGCGAGGGCTTCCAGCACGGCGCTGCCGATGCCGCCCTCGGGGTAGTGGTCTTCGGCCACGACCAGGCGACTACCGGTGACCCGGCAGGCTTCGATCAGGGTGTCCCGGTCGAGAGGCTTGATGCTGTAGAGATCGATGACCCTGGCGCTGATGCCCGAGCTGGCGAGTTGGTCGGCCGCGGCCAGGCACTCGTGCAGCGTCACCCCCGCCCCGATCAAGGTGACCTGATCGTCCGGTGTGGAGCGTAGCGTTTTCGACCCGCCAACCGTGAAATCCTCGTCGGGCCCGTAGATGACCGGATAGGCCCCTCGGGTAGTGCGCAGATACACGATGCCGTCAGTATCGGCCATCACCGCTGTCAGCAGGACCGTGGAAACGGCATCGGATGGATACAAGATCACAGAACCGTGCACCGCGCGCAGAGAGGCGATGTCTTCCAATGCCATCTGCGACGGGCCGTCCTCACCGATCTCTACCCCGGCATGGGAACCCACCAGGCGAATGTTCACTTGGGAGACCCCGGCCATCCTGACGAAATCGAAGGCTCGGGAGAAGAACACGGCGAACGTGGCCGCGAACGCAACGTAGCCTCGCACCGCCAGCCCTACCGCAGTGGCAACCAATTGCTGTTCGGCGATGAACACCTCGAAATAGCGTTCTGGCGCAACCTTCTCAAACTCTTCCGCATGCGTGGAATTGCCCACCTCCCCGTCGACCACCACAACTTCGGGGCGGGACGCCAGGGCGGCGATGGCCGTACCGAACGCGACCCGAGTCGCCACCTTCTCACCCAGCTCGTAGGCGGGTAAGGTCACCACGGCCTCCGGGTTGGCGGTGATCGCCGGCACCAACGGCTGCGGATGTTCGGTGGTGACGTGCAGGTTGGTGACGCCGCCCAGAGCGGCGATCGCCCGCTCAGCCATCTCCGGCGGCAGCGCCTTACCGTGCCAGCCGTTCTTGTCCTCGATCTCGGGAACGCCTTTGGCCTTGATGGTGCGCGCCAACACCACAGTCGGAACATCCGACGCTGCGCGCGCCTGCGCCAGAGCCTGATCGATGGCTTCGACATCGTGACCATCAATGATCAGCGGATGGCAACCGAAGGCCTCCACCCGGGCGGCATAGCGGTCCAGGTCCCACGCCAGCTCCGTCGGCCCGCGTTGGCCGAGCCGGTTGACGTCGATGATCACGGTGAGGTTGCCCAGCTTGTAGTAGCTGGCCTTATCAAGTGCCTCCCAGACGGAACCTTCCGCGGTCTCGCTGTCCCCGCACAGCACCCAGGTGTGGAACGGCAGCTTGTCCAGATACTTGCCGGCCAGCGCAACACCGACGGCGTCGGGTAGACCCTGTCCTAGTGAGCCGGTCGCAACATCCACCCACGGCAGCACCGGAGTGGGATGGCCCTCCAGTCGGGCCCCGAGCGTGCGGTAGGTGTTGACCAGTTCATCCTCATCCACCACACCCACGGCCCGGAACATCGAATACAGCAGCGGGGAAGCGTGGCCCTTGGAGAAGATCAGGTGATCGTTGTTCGCCTGGTGCGGTTGGTCCCAGTCGTAATGCAGGTGTCCGACCAGCAGCACCGCCATCAGGTCCGCCGCCGACAAGGACGACGTCGGATGGCCTGAACCGGCCTTGGTGCTGCATCGGATCGAATCCACCCGCAACTGGGTAGCGATCTGTCGTGCAAGATCGAGATGACTTTGGTTCATGAAACTGCTCCCTGTGGCCGGCGCTGTGATCCGCTGCCAGGGACCGGGGCAACACTTCCACGGTACGTCGCGACCCATACAGAGTCAACGCGGGGGTTGCGACATCCACAGTTCGTGTTCGGCTCGTCACGAGAATCCATCCGGGACTGTCACCGGAACCGGCTATCGTAGCTGACACACGCAATGTCTCGTGTGCACGTCTGACGCTCGGCTAGCCTGCCGATTCTTCGGGCCACCGAGGTTGGGACCACCGATGAGTGATCTGGGACGAGCATCCGGTGGCGAGCTCCAGGTCGGCCTACCAGCCTGGAAATGGGGCCAGGACCTCTGCGCACCGTTTGTGGAACAGCTTCCGGTGTCAGGTGCGTCGATTTGCGTGATCGGAGTCAGCGAAAACCAATTGACCGTCTGTACCAGTGACGCGGTGGCCGCTCGTTTGGATCAGATGCAGTTTGACCTGGGCGAGGGCCCACGTACGGAAGTTTCGCGCACGGGGCGACCGGTTCTGTGCGCTGATGTTCGAGCGGAGCCCCACCCGCAGTGGCCCGTGTTCGGGGCCGCGGCCGCCGCGCTGGATGTCGGAGCACTCTTTGCTTTCCCGATCCTCATGGGGGCGGTGCAGCTAGGGGTGGTGGATCTCTATCGGGACACCGCTGGCGGTTTAGACCGCGACACCGTCCGGCACGCGCTTTACCTCGCACGAACGGCTGCCGCCCGGTCGGTAGGTGCCGCCATGCGCTCGGCAGAACAACCGGATTCTCCGGAGATGAAGCGGGCCCCCGCGCTGCGTCGTGAGGTGCATCAAGCCACCGGGATGATCCTCATTCAACTGGACACCACCGCCACTGATGCGTTCGCCGTGTTACGGGCATTCGCATTCGCCAACGACCGAACCGTCGCCGAGATCGCGCACGATGTCTTGGCGGGAGTCATCGACTTCAGCCAACTTCCCAGCGAGTAACGGCTTAGCATTATCCTGGAGAGCGAGGTCCAGCCGATGAGCATCCAGTCCAGGGAAACGCGGCTCAACGCCGCGTTTGTCGCCGTCGCTGACACGCTGACCGCCGACTACGATGTGGTTGACCTGCTGCATACCTTGGTCAGTGAGTGCGCGGAGATTCTGAATGTCCAGGCGGGCGGCCTGATGCTGGCCGACGCTGACGGGAATTTGCAGCTGGTCGCCTCCACCAGCGAAAGCGCGGACCTGGTGGAGGTCATGCAACTGGCGGCTGGCGCCGGTCCCTGCGTCGACTGTTTCACCACGGGAACGGCGGTATCGGTGCCGGACATCGCTGCAACCGGTCAAAAATGGCCCGCGTTCCGTCAAGCTGCGCTGAGCCAGCGCTTTCTCTCGGTACACGCGACACCGATGCGATTACGCGGAACTGTCATCGGCACGATGAATCTCTTCGGCACTGCAACGGGCGAGGTGAACCGCGCCGACGCTGCGGTTGCTCAAGCCTTGGCTGATGTCGCCACGATCGGGATCATTCAGGAGCGCGTCGCCGCGCATTCTCAGCTTGTCGCCGAACAGCTACAGAGGGCACTGGACAGCAGAATCCTGATCGAGCAAGCCAAGGGCGCTCTCGCACAAGCCACCACGATGACCACCGACGAGGCGTTCAACTCACTACGGAGATACGCTCGCAGTCATAACCTCACGCTCCATGCCGTCGCCGAGGGTGTCACGGGCAGAACGATCGCCATTGATGCGATAAGCGAAGCGTCTTCGTCCACCCGAATCTCGCGCTGAGCCTGGACGTCTCGCGGTCGATTGCCATTTGGGCTCTGTGCGTTGGCGCGCGTAGCGGTTCAGGCGCGTGACGCCGCGACGATCTCGCCGATTGACTCGTCCAGTGTCCGGTCGAAGTCTGCGGTGCTCTGCTGGGCAGTGAGCCCCTCGGTGAGCGCACGCGAGAAGCTTGCGGAGACGCCGCTGTTGCGGGCCAGCCGGTCGTCGGCGTCCTTCCGCGTGTATCCCCCGGAGAGCGCGAGCACACGAAGCACTCGAGGATGCTCAACGAGCTCCCGATACACATTGTCGATCTCAGGCAGCGTCAGTTTGAGCATGACCTGTTCATCTGCGCCGAGCTTGTCGACGCCGGCGAGCAGCGCAGCCGCCAGGCTGGCTTCGGCTTCGGCCTTGCGGGAGCTATGGATGTCGATCTCCGTCTCGATGATGGGGACGAGACCGGTAGAAAGGATCTGCCTGGCGATCGCGAATTGCTGCTCGACCACTGCGCCCACGCCGGCGCCTGGCAGGGTGATGAACGAGCGCATTTTGGTGCCAAAGATCCCGTGGTGAATCGCACGAGACAGCAGCTCGGGGAGATCAGGGATCGGCTTCATGATCTGCGCACCATCGTGGCTTTCCTCCAAGCCTTTGTCGATTTTGAGGAACGGCACGATCCTCTTGATAACCCACAAGTACTCGGCGGAGGGCCTGTCGACAATAGTGCGGTCCATCGTGTTCTCGAACAAGATCGCCCCGAGTACCCGGCTTCCGTCGAAGCTTGGGCTACTGATGATACGGGTGCGCATCTGGTGGACCAGATCGAACATCTCCCCCTCGCTCGAGTAAGCGTCGTCCTCGATGCCGTAGGCGCGGAGTGCCTTCGGAGTACTTCCCCCGCTCTGGTCGAGCGCGGCGACGAACCCGGTACTTCGAGCGACCTTTTCGTACTGCGCTGTGTTCATTTCGTCTCGTAGTGCTCAGTGTTCATTTCGCGGTGCTCAGTGTTCGTTTCGTGGTGCTCAGTGTTCATTCAGACCGCCGCCAGGACTAGAGCAACATGCTGAACGTACGTCGAGAACGGACCACGGTCAAGACTCGTCAACGCGGCCGCTTGACGAACCAGCCGTTTACCGGCCTACTAAGGGTGAAGAGTACACGTTGCTCCCGTCCCTGGTAGCTCTATTGAAGTTCAGCCCCTGTCGAGGGCCAATGGCGGCTGCGCGACCGGCGACTGCTGGCCGACGACGCTCGGGGTGCCGCAGCTCGCCGCTCGAGACTGGTCGTGTGGCGTGAGATATGCGACCGACGTTGCTTTTGTCGCCTGACGCGTTACGGTAAGGACAGTGGGCCGTTTCGCAGTGATAATGCGCTCAAGCCCACAACCGAGCGACCCGGACCCCGCCGTCGGAGATAACTACACGACACAGACGGAATGGGAAGAAGCACCATGCAACTGGGAATGATCGGACTGGGCCGGATGGGCGCCAACCTGGTGCGCCGGCTGATGCGCGACGGCCACGAGTGTGTCGTCTATGACCACAACCCCGACTCCGTCGCGGCGCTGTCCGCTGAAGGTGCGACGGGTGTCGGTTCGGTACAGGAGCTGGCATCGAAGCTCTCCACCCCACGAGCGGTGTGGGTAATGGTTCCGGCCGGACAGATCACCCAGTCGGTCATCGACGAGCTCGCAGAGAAGTTGGAAGCCGGAGACACAGTCATCGATGGCGGCAACTCGTATTATCGCGATGATCTCCGGCACGCGAAAGAGCTGTCCGAGCACGGCATCCGGCTGCTGGACTGCGGTACCAGCGGCGGAGTGTGGGGGTTGGAGCGTGGGTACAGCCTGATGATCGGTGGTGACGCGGACGCGTTCGCCCAGGTCGAGCCGGTGTTCGCGTCGCTGGCACCCGGTGTCGATGTCGCCGAACGCACACCGGGTCGCGACGGTGTGGTGGCAAACTCGGAGAACGGGTACCTGCTTTGTGGACCCAACGGTGCTGGGCATTTCGTGAAGATGGTGCACAACGGCGTCGAGTACGGCATGATGGCGGCCATCGCCGAGGGGTTGAACATCTTGCACAAGGCGAATATCGGCAATGAGCCGCCAGAAGATCGCGACGCGGAGACCGCCCCGCTGGAGGATCCCCAGTTCTACCGCTACGACATCGACTTGCCGGAGGTCGCCGAGGTATGGCGCCGCGGCAGTGTGATCGGCTCCTGGCTGGTTGACCTCAGCGCCGAATCGTTGTACCAATCGCCGGAATTGAAGGACTTCGCCGGACGGGTATCCGATTCCGGTGAAGGCAGGTGGACCGCGATCGCCGCAATCGAAGAAGGCGTGCCCGCGCCCATCTTGACCGCCGCGCTGGACTCCCGGTTCTCCTCGCGCCATCTTGACGAGTTTGCAGACCGGGCGTTGTCGGCGATGCGCAAACAGTTCGGCGGGCACGACGAAAAGCCCTCAGCGTAAGGCGTCGCGGTGACCAAGTTTCAGGCGGTGCTTTTCGATATCGACGAAACGCTCGTGCATACCGGTGGGGCCGGGGCGCGCAGTTGGGCGTGGGCGTTCGATCAGCTGTACGGTGTGCCGGCTGACATTGGAGAGCACACCTCCGCGGGAGAAACTGACCCTCAGGTCGGTCGCGCGACCTTCACGGCGGTGCTCGGTCGGGATCCAAGCCACGATGAATTGGCCCGGCTGTATTCGAAGTACCTTTGGCATCTTTCCGAGGACATTTGGAGTTCCCCGGGGTACCGCGTTCTCGACGGTGTGGATGACCTGTTGCGGTCTCTGTCGGATGCCGGAGTTCTTCTTGGCGTTATCTCGGGTGCGATGGAAGGTGCCGCCCGGATCAAGATGGACCCGGGCAAGCTGAATCGCTACTTCGTTTTTGGGGCGTACGGGTCGGATTCCCCCGACCGGGCGGAAATCACCCGGCAGGCGATCGGCAAGGCTGCTCGGTTGCACGGACACGAGCTTTCGTTTGACGAAGTCTGCGTCGTGGGAGACACGCCACGCGATATCGACGCGGCCCATGCCGCCGGAGCCACCGCCGTCGGCGTCGCCAGTGGGCACTATAAGACCCAAGACCTCGTCGAAGCGGGGGCCGATTACATCCTGCAATCCTTGACGGAACCGTTTCCGGGGATGTAGACCGCTTGCGGTCAATCGTTAAGAAATCGAGGAAAATATGACGCACGCACAATCTGTCGGCCAACCAGGTTCACCGGCATTAACCGGGTCGGGGCGGCGCGGGCTTCCCGCGTGGCTCAAGCTTCAGAAGCACGCCGAGCGGATGCAGGGGGTTACCTTGCGGACGCTGTTCGACGATGATCCAGGCCGCGCCGACGACTTCACGGTCGAGGCTCTGGGGATGTTCGTGGACTTCGCCAAGAACCGGGTGACCCCGGAAACGCTGCGACTTTTGATCCAGCTGGCGGAGGAATGCGGCCTGAGCGAGCGGATCGAGGCGATGTTCGCGGGCGAGAAGATCAATATCTCCGAGGATCGCGCCGTTCTGCATGTCGCGTTGCGTGCACCGCGGGATGCAGCAATCACGGTTGATGGCGAAAACGTGGTCACCGACGTGCACAAGGTTCTCGATGAAATGGCCGCCTTCGCCACCGAGGTCCGGTCGGGAGCCTGGCTGGGATACTCCGGCAAACGCATCCGCGACATCATCAATATCGGCATCGGCGGCTCCGACCTTGGGCCACGGATGGCCCACCAGGCGTTGCGCGCATTCGGTGACCCGGCGCTGCGAGTGCAATTCGTGTCCAACATCGACGGTGCGGAATTCGTCGAAGCGACCTATGGCCTGGATCCGGCCGAAACTCTGTTCATCATCAGTTCAAAGAGCTGGCTCACTCAGGAGACGCTGACCAACGCCGCAACCGCCCGCGCCTGGACCCTGGCCGCCTTCGACGGAGACACGACTGCCGTCGCCCGGCATTTCGTGGCGGTCTCCACCAACGCCGAAGGAGTGGCAGAGTTCGGCATCGACACACAGAACATGTTCGGGTTCTGGGACTGGGTCGGCGGTCGCTACTCCGTTGATTCCGCGGTCGGACTCTCGCTGATGGTCGCGATCGGGCCCGAGAACTTCTTCGAAATGCTGGCCGGGTTTCACGACGTCGACGAGTACTTCCGCACCACCCCACTTGAGCAGAACATCCCTGTGCTGATGGGGTTGTTGTCGGTCTGGTACACCAACTTTCTGGGCGCCGAAACGCAGGCGATCCTGCCATACAGTCACGACCTGGCCCATTTGCCGGCGTACCTGCAGCAGTTGGAGATGGAAAGCAACGGCAAGCACGTCACACTGTCCGGGGACCGGGTGAACTACCAGACCGGACAGATCATCTGGGGCCAGCCCGGCACGAACGGCCAACACGCTTTCTACCAAATCATCCACCAGGGCACGAAGCTGATCCCCTGTGATTTCATCGGAGTCGTCGCCCCGCTGAGCAACCTGGAACACCAGCACGACCTGCTGATGGCCAACGTTTTCGCCCAGACCGAAGGGCTGGCGTTCGGCCGTTCCGAGCAGGAACTGCGCGAGGCCGGCTCACCCGAGAGGCAGATCCCGTACCGGGTCTGCGAAGGCAACCAACCGACCACGACACTGCTGCTGGAGCGACTCGACCCGCGCGCGTTTGGTCGTCTCATCGCCGTCTACGAGCACAAGGTCTTCACCGAGGGTGTCATCTGGGATATCGACTCCTTCGACCAGTGGGGTGTGGAACTGGGCAAGATCCTCGCCACAACCATCAGCGGCGAACTCACCGCTGACCAGGCTCCGACTCTGCAACACGACGCATCCACCAGCGGACTCATCCGCCACTACCGGACGCTGCGTGGACGAAGCATCTGACCACCACAAAGGAGTAGCTGTGGACACGAGCTTTGACCTGGTCGTTATCGGTGCCGGTATGGCCGGTGTGGCGGCAGCAGAAAAATGCGCCCGAGAAGGCTGGAAGGTTGGGATCGTCGACTCGCTCCCGTATGGCGGCACCTGCGCGCTACGCGGCTGTGATCCGAAGAAGATCCTCCGTCGTGGTGCTGAGATCATCGATGGTGCCAGGCTGATGCGCGGCAAAGGCATCGACGATGCCGACCTGTCGATCAACTGGAGCGACCTGATCGAGCACAAGCACGGCTTTACCGACCCGGTCTCGCGCAATATCGAGGACAGGCTCACTCGGAACGATGTCGTCACCTTTCACGGTGCGGCGCGATTCGTCGGCCGTGAGCAGCTCGCGATTGATGGGAAGGCCTACCAGGCGTCGCACGTGTTGATTGCCACAGGCGCCGAGCCCCGCCCGCTCGATTTCACTGGCCACGAGTATCTCATCGACAGTACTGAGTTCATGAACCTTCCGGTGCTCCCGCCGCGGATCCTGTTTCTCGGCGGCGGGTTTATCTCCTTCGAGTTCGCACACATCGCCGCCCGGGCCGGCAGCACTCCGACGATCATCGACCGGGGGCTGCGCCCTTTGAAGGAGTTTGACCCGGACCTTGTTGAACTTCTTGTTACCCGAGGGACCGAGGTCGGGATCGAACTGCGGCGATCCACGACGATCCGTGCGATAGAACGCACCGGGAAGACCTACCAGGTCTCCGTCGAACGTCCCGAAGGGTTCGAGACGATCGAAACAGACCTGATCGTGCACGGTGCAGGGCGGGTGCCTGACCTGTCCCGGCTCGGCCTGAATGCTGCCGGTGTGGAATGGGGCGAGCACGGTGTGAAGGTAGCCGGGCACCTCCAAAGCACGACCAACAAAGCGGTGTGGGCGGTGGGAGACGCCGCCGATACGGACGGAATGCCGCTGACCCCGGTCGCAGTTTCGGAAGGCAAAGTCGCCGCATCAAACATGCTCAAAGGCACCACGATCGCGCCAGACTACGCCGGCGTGCCAACGGTCGTGTTCACGATCCCAGAACTCGCACGAGTAGGCCTGCTCGAAGAAGAGGCTCGCGCCGCCGGGTTCGACCTGAACGTCCGCTTCTCCGACACCGGTAGTTGGTACTCCAACTACCGTATCGGCGAGTCAGCGGCAGCAGTCAAGATCCTCATCGACAAATCAAACAACACCATCATCGGCGCGCACATGTTCGGGCCCGGATACAGCGAACTGATCAACTTCCTGGGTCTCGCGATCAAACTCGGACTGACCACCCGGCAACTGAAATCCGTGACGACCGCGTACCCCACCGTGGGTTCTGACCTCGGCTCCATGCTCTAACGAGGGTCACGCCCACTCGTGGGGTCCGTTCGAGCCGGCGGCATACTCGGCCAGCGGGACTGCGCCCTCACGCCAGGCGGAAAGAACCGGTGCGACGATGTGCCAGCACCGCTCTGCAACGTCGCCTCGGACGGACAGTGCAGGGTCGCCGTCGAGGATGCCGGAAAGAATTTCACCGTAAGCCAGAAGCTGTCCCGGACCGAAGTCCGCGCGCAGGCTCACTCTCTTCAAAACGGTAGGGTCGCCGGGGCCGTTGATGTTCAGTTCGAGCGACATTTCATCCGGGGCCAACGCGATACGCAGAACAGTCGGGGCAGCCAAGCCGCTGAGTCCGGTCGGGAGATGCGGGACCTGTTTAAACGTCACAACGATTTCTCGACGCCGATTGGCTAGCGCCTTGCCAGATCGAAGGGTGAACGGCACGCCGGCCCACCGCCACGTGTCGATTCCGAAGGTGACTTCGGCGAGAGTTTCGGTGTTGAGCCCCGGGTCGACTCCAGGCTCATCCACGTACGATCCCAACCTACGTTCCGACACCGTTCCGGCTGAATATCGGGCGCGCCGACTGAATGCTCCCGGGTCGTCGTTGAAGACGTGAGTTGCTCGAAGTATCTTGCCCTTCGCGCCGCGCACGTCGGTCGCACCGAGAGTCACAGGAGGTTCCATCGCCAGTACAGCCATGACCTGTAACAGGTGGCTTTGGATCATGTCGACGAGCGCACCAGCCTTGTCGTAGTAGCGAGCGCGCCCCTCCAAAGCCAATTGCTCGTCGTACACGATCT
>JBDSDO010000015.1:0-14232 GCA_039920505.1 Terrimesophilobacter sp. | reverse complement strand
GACGACAGCTTCGACGCCATCCTGGCCCAGTTGGTACTGCACTTCGTCAGCGATCCCGCGCGCGCTGCCGAGGAGTTTCGTCAAGTGTTGCGCCCCGCGGGAACGGTGGCCGCCTGCGTCTGGGACTTTGCGGAGGGCATGCAGATGCTCCGACATTTCTGGGACGCCGCACTCACAGTGGACCCGGATGCGCCCGACGAGGCACGCACCCTGCGATTCAGCCGCGAGGGAGAGATCACCCAGTTGTTCGAAGCAGCCGGGTTCCACAAGCTATCGGAGACCACGCTGACCGTCACCTCGACCTATGCCGACTTCGATGAGCTCTGGTCCGGGTTTCTGGCCGGCATCGGCCCGGCCGGCGCCTACTGCTTAGGCCTGCCTGAGCAGACCCGCGCCGAGTTACGCTCAATCATGTTTCGCGGACTCGGATCACCGAGCGAGCCGTTCACGCTCGAAGCGGTCGCTCGCTGCGTCGTCGGCCGGGCCCCGGAATAAGCAGCCCTGAGTTTTGCCATGAGTCCGTTCGGCACGAGGATCTCTGGCGGCAGCGCGGATCGGCCGAACATCGCCTCTCGTCGCCGTCAGCCGCAGCGCGCCGCAGGAGCCAAAGCTAGGCTCGGGGTATGCGGTCGATCAGCGAAGTTCGAGCAACCTTCTTAGCCCTGCACGTGCCCGGGACCCCGCTACTGATACCGAACCCGTTGGATCCGGGGTCGGCGAAACTGCTCGTTTCCCTGGGTTTCCAGGCCTTAGCCAGCACCAGCAGCGGATTCGCGGCCAGCCTCGGCAGGGCCGACGGCGAGGTCACGCAGGCTGAGGCGATCGCGCATGTCGCCGCGCTGGCGCAGGCCGTGGCCGTGCCGGTGTCTGCCGACCTTGAGCACGGTTTCGGAGACAACCCCGAAGCGGTATTCGACACGGTGAGCGCCGCAGCCGCGACCGGTCTGGCGGGTTGCTCCATCGAGGACTTCTCCGGCGACCCGGATGCTCCGATCTACCCCCTGAGTCTTGCCGTCGAGCGCATCACCGCGGCGGCGCAGGCTGCGCACGGTTTGGACGCCCCGCTCGTGCTCACCGCCCGCGCCGAAAATCTGATCCATGGCATCGACGACCTTGCCGATACGATCGCCCGGCTGCAGGCCTTCCAGGAAGCCGGCGCAGATGTGCTTTACGCTCCGGGGCTGACTCGGCTCGAGGACGTGCGCCAGGTGGCGGCGGCCGTGGATCGGCCGGTCAACGTGCTGGCTCGGCCCGGGCTCGGCTCCGTCGCGGACCTGGCGGCGGCCTCCGTCGCGCGAATCTCGGTCGGCGGCGCCTTCGCCTTCGCTTCGCTTGCCGCACTGTCCCGGGCCGGCACCGACCTTCTTAAGCAGGGCAGTTTCGGCTACCTCGACGACGCCGCCGCCGGGCACGCGCAACTGCTTGCGGCCTTGAAGAGACAGTAGTTCACCAACCAGCAAAGAGGAGCCTCACCGATGAGTGCCATCACCACAACCACCCGAGCCAACACGATCGGTGCCGTGTTACGCCGTAGCGCCTCGGTGTACGGCCCGGCCACAGCCGTCGCCTTCGGGGACCGCAGTTGGACCTATACACAGTTGGATGACGCGGTCAACCGAGTGGCCCACCGTCTGATCGACCTCAAGATCGAACCGGGCTCACGGGTAGCCACCTATGGCAAGAACTCGGATGCCTACCTGATCCTGTTCATCGCCTGCGCCCGTGCGGGGCTGGTGCATGTTCCGGTGAACTTCGCTCTCAAGGGTGACGAGCTGTGTTATCTGCTCGAGGACTCACAAAGCTGCCTGCTGGTCGCCGACAACGATTTGATGCCGTTGGTCGCCCAAATCCGTGACGACGGACGGGCGAAGGGCATCCACACTGTGCTGCCGATGTTTCCCGATCAGACGAGTAGCGCAGACCAGACGACTGAGTCCGTGCTCGCGACGGCACTGCACGGTGATGCGTCACCGGTGCCGGTCGAAGTCGATGGCGGCGACTTGGCGCAACTGCTGTACACCTCCGGCACCACCTCCCAGCCCAAGGGCGCGATGATGACGCAGGAGGCGCTCGTGCACCAGTACGTCTCGTGCATCATCGCACTGGACCTCAACGCCCACGACCGGCCGCTGATCCCGATGCCGCTCTACCATTCGGCCGCCATGCACGTGTTCGCCATGCCGTATCTGGCGCTCGGAGCCCGCATCCGCCTGATGCAACGGCCAGACGTCGGCGAAATCTTGCGGCTGGTCGAGGAAGAAAAAATCGGATCGTTGTTCCTCGCCCCCACCGTGTGGGTGCCTCTGGCGAACCATCCGGACCTGGACACCCGCGACCTCTCCTCGCTCACCAAGGCGCAATACGGCGCATCGATCATGCCGGTCACCGTGCTGCAGCGGCTGCGGCAACGCTACCCGGGGATCGGTTTCTACAACTGCTTCGGCCAGTCCGAGCTGGGTCCGCTCACCACGGTGCTGCGGCCGGAGGAACACGACCTGCGCCCGGCATCCTGCGGGCGGCCGATTCTGCTCGTCGAGACCCGGGTGGTGACTTCCACCGGGCTTGAAGCCGGCGTGAACGAACCGGGCGAAATCCAGTACCGCTCCCCTAACCTGTTCACCGGATATTGGAACAAACCCGAGGCCACGGAGGCTGCCTTCCAGGACGGCTGGTTCCGCTCCGGTGACCAGGTCACCAAGGATGCTGAAGGCTTCATCCAAGTGGTGGACCGCATCAAGGACATCATCAACACCGGCGGCGAGCTCGTCGCACCGCGTGAGGTGGAGGACTGCATCTACGAGCTCACCGAAGTGGCGGAAGTCGCCGTGATCGGCGTGCCGGATGACCGGTGGATCGAGGCGGTCACCGCCGTGGTGGTACTCAAAAACGGCGCCGTACTGTCCGACATCGAGATCACCGCGCACGTCAAGAGCCGCATCGCCGGCTACAAGGTGCCCAAGAACGTGAGCTTCGTCGCCGAGTTGCCGCGCAACCAGTCCGGCAAACTGCTCAAGCGGGTGATGCGCCAGGAGTACGTGACTCCGACGGCGTGACCCGTTCAGCCTTTCGCGACAAACCGAGCGATCAGTGCTTGCGAATCCGAGCGCGCCACCATCTTCGTAATGCGCAGCGATTCCAGCGCCAGATGGTCACGATACTCAGCGATCATCTCGTGTCTGGCCAGCTTTTTCGTCGCAGCCAAAGCCTGCGGTGCACGGCTGGCCAACCGCTCACACAGTTCGATCGTGCGTGGCTCGAGCGCCTCGGACGTCACCACCTCGTTGACTAAACCCCACTCACGCGCGGTTTGGGCATCGAGCGTCGAGCCAATGAGCATGAGTTCCATGGCACGCTGGTAGCCGACCGCGCGAGGCAGCAGATATGACACTCCGGAGTCGGGAGTGAGCCCGATGGCTGCGTACGCAGCCATCAACTTCGCCCGATCCGACGCGACGACGTAATCCGAGTTCAACACCAGCCCGAGTCCGGCGCCGGCCGCAGGGCCGTTGACGGCACTGACAATGAACAGCCTCGAGCTGACCATGGCCAGGACCAATTCGTGGGCCGCTTCCGCCAACTCGTGCAAGAACGCGGGCTTGTCGTGCGCAGCAGCCATGCCTTTGACATCCCCGCCACCGCAAAAGTAGTCGCCGGTGCCCGTGATCGACAGGACGAACACATCCGGGGTGTGCTCTGCCTCCCGCAACGCAAGAAGCGCGGCGCGAGCCAACTCCAGGTCAAGCGCATTCGCCTGGTCCGGCCGGTGCAGATTGAGCTGTGCGACGCCGTTGTGGTAGCGGACGCGGATGTTCTGCGATGTCATCGCGTGCTCCTGTCTCGTGCCTCCTAGGCTATCGACACCGCAAAAGATCTCAAATGTCTAGGGTCAGACCATTAACAACCGGGGCGCAGTAGCGGAATGATCGGCTCAGTTCGTCGAAATGCATCATTCCCCCTCATTTGGACAGAGAGCGACCCTCCATGACTGACAAAGCGACAAAGATGTCGGCTTCCGAAGCCCGCGACGCAGCGGACGCGGCAGAGTTGGCACGGCTCGGCTACAAACAAGAACTCCACCGCGGCATGTCCGGCTTCTCGAACTTCGCCGTTTCCTTCTCGATTATCTCCATTCTCGCCGGCTGTATCACGTCGTACTCGATCGCATTGCGCTCCGGCGGGCCGTCGGCGATCAACCTTGGCTGGCCCATCGTCGGCGTCTTCGTACTGTTCGTCGCCCTCGCAATGGCCGAAGTGTGTTCTCGATACCCGACAGCCGGTGGCCTGTACTTCTGGGCCGGACGCCTGGCCAAGCGTAATAAGAAGCTGTGGGCCTGGTACGTGGGCTGGTTCAACTTCCTCGGCGAGGTCGCCGTGACCGCGGCCATCGATTTCGGCGCCGCGACGACCATGATGGCATTCGCCTCGCTCACCTTCGGGGTCACCCCCACGCCCCTGAACACGTTCATCCTCTTTCTGGTCTTGATCGTCATCCACGGCCTGCTCAACACCTTCGGGGTCTCGCTGGTGAGCATCCTCTCCAACGTGTCCGCCTGGTGGCACATTGTGGGCGTCTTGATCATCGTGGCAGTGCTGTGGCTCATGCCCACGAGTCACCAGTCCTTCAGCTGGACCATGACCGGCTGGTACAACGACACCGGCTGGTCCTTCACGCCGTACGTGTTCCTCATGGGCCTGCTCATGGCGCAATACACCTACACCGGATACGACGCTTCCGCGCACGTGGCGGAAGAGACCAAGGGCGCTGCACTGGCCGCCCCCAAGGGCATCGTGATGAGCGTTGTGATCTCCATCATCGGCGGCTGGATCCTGCTGTTCTCGATCACGGCTGCCATCCAAGACAGCACGGCCAAGGGAATGGCGAAGCTGCTGGCGAGCCCCACCGGTCTCCCCCCGGCGCAGATTTTTCTCGACGCACTGAACAATCCGGTGATGGCCAAATTCCTGCTGTTCATAGTCTGCGGGGCGCAATTCTTCTGCGGCATGGCCTCCGTCACCGCCAACTCGCGGATGAGCTTCGCCTTTTCCCGCGACGGCGCGCTGCCGGGGTCCAAGATCTGGGCCAAGGTCAACCCGCGCACTGGCAGCCCGACGAATTCCATCTGGTTGTGCGTCGGTTGCTCGATCGTGCTGGTGATCCCGGCACTGTTCAACACCACGGCCTATCTGGCAGTCACCTCGGTGGCGGTGATCGGGCTCTACATCGCCTACGTCACACCGGTGTTCCTCCGCCGCCTCAATAAGGACTTCGAACACGGCCCGTGGCACCTGGGCAGGTGGAGCGCACCGATCGGGTGGATCGCAGTTGTCTGGGTGATCTTCATCTGCATTCTGTTCATCCTGCCGCCGGTGGCCCCCATCAACATCGACACGTTCAACTATTCGCCGATCGCCGTCATCGCCGTCGCGCTACTTGCGACGATCCTCTGGCTCACCAAGGGCCGTAAGCACTTCATGACGAAAGAAGAAACCGAGCACCTCACGGTTGACGATCCAGACAAACTGCTCAACTGACATCCGGAAATTCGAGCACACCGATGGTACGCACGCGGCTGGTCAACGTCGTTCTGCACCCGGTCCGAGACCACATGGCCTTCGAATCGTGTGTCGAACAGCTGGGATCGGCGATCCAGCTCGGCATTTTCGAGACCGGGACGATGCTCCCGCCTGAGCGTGTGCTGTCCGAAAAGCTGAACGTCTCCCGTGCGACAGTGCGCGAGGCGATCGGCGCGTTGCGGACCGCTGGCTTTGTGCGTACGACCAGGGGCCGGGGCGGTGGGACGGTCGTCGAGGCGGTGCATCCGGCACGGATGCCCGACCAAGCCGACAACATCGACCGGGCGAGCGAAATCGCCGACACCGTGATCTTCCGCCGGGTCATCGAGCCGGGCGCCTGTTATCGGGCCGCCAGTTCGAACCTGAGCGAAGACGCCAGGGCGCTCTTGCGCGATTGTCTGAAGGAGGTGGAGGAGGCGTCGACCCCGACGGCCTATCGGCAAGCGGATGCGCGCCTCCACCTCGCCATCGCCTCGGCCTGCGGGTCGCGCGAACTCTCCAAGGCCTGCAGCATGGTCCAGACCAGAATCCACCAGTTCCTTGATGAGATCCCGTTCCTGCAAAAGAACATTGTGAACTCCGAACGACAACACCGGAAAATAGTGAAATCCATCCTGGAGGGGGATGCCGATACCGCGCGATTCGTCATGGAAGAGCATTGCGACGCAACGGCAGCACTCCTGAAAGGCCTACTGAAATGAGCAGTTCCCACATGAGCAGTTCCGAAACAAACGGTTCCAACGCCAGCGCTCCCGGCGCGGTCACCGCATCGCCCCACCCTCGCAATGACAGGATGCTGACCCTGGCCCAGTTGAAATCCACTATCGCCGCGGGGGACATCGACACGGTCATCCTCGCCTTCACCGATATGCAAGGCAGGCTGCAGGGCAAGCTTGTGCACGCGCAGTTCTTCCTCGACTCCGTGCTTGGCCACGGGACGGAGGGATGCAACTACCTGCTGGCCGTTGACACCGAGATGAACACCGTAGCGGGTTACGACATCACCTCGTGGGACAAGGGCTACGGAGACATGCTCTTCGACCTGGACCTGGACACGATCCGCAGGCTCCCGTACCGGCCGGGCAGCGTCATGATCCAGTGCGATCTCAGCACGACCGACGGCACACCCGTCGCGGTATCCCCCCGTGCCATGCTGCGCAAGCAGGTCGAGAAAGCGGCATCGCTCGGATGGACGGCTCTCGCGGGCACTGAACTCGAGTTCATGATCTACAACACCTCCTACGAAGACGCGTGGAAGCAGAGCTATCGCGACCTCGAACCGGCCAACCAGTACAACGTCGACTACTCGATCCTCGGCTCGTCCCGCGTGGAGCCGCTGCTGCGCAGAATCCGCAACATGATGTACGACGCGGGCATGACCGTCGAATCGGCCAAAGGTGAGTGCAATCTCGGCCAGCACGAGATCGCGTTCAAGTACGACGACGTGATCACCACCGCAGACAACCACAGCGTGTACAAGACGGGCGCCAAAGACATCGCCCAGCAAGCCGGCCAGTCCATCACCTTCATGGCCAAGCCGAACCAGCACGAAGGCAGTTCCTGTCACGTGCACATGTCTCTCCGCTCGCTGGATGGCGGCCTCGTCTTCTGGGACAAAGCAGCAGGCGACCGAACGCCGCTCTACGACCACTTCATCGCCGGCGTGCTCAAAACCTTGAGCGAGTTCACCCTGTTTTACGCGCCCAACATCAACTCATACAAGCGGTTCGTGGAAGGATCTTTCGCCCCCACCGCCGTGGCCTGGGGGCAAGACAACCGGACCTGCGCGGTGCGCCTGGTCGGGCACGGCGCGAGCGCCCGGATGGAAAACCGCCTTCCCGGCGGCGACGTCAATCCGTACCTCGCTCTGTCGGCGATGCTCGCGGGCGGCCTTTACGGCATCGAGCACGAACTTCCACTCGAGCCGGAAACCGTCGGCAACGCATACACGTCGGAGGCGCCCCGGGTCCCCTCCACGCTGCGTCAGGCCCGCGAGGCGTTTGCGCACTCTCAGATCGCGCTCGAGGCGTTCGGTGCCGACGTCGTTAAGCATTACGTTCACTATGCGGATGTCGAAATCGCTGCCTTCGATGCCGCCGTCACCGATTGGGAACTCCACCGCGGGTTCGAAAGGCTGTAAACACCATGAATTTTGCCGGGTCCGTCTACAGCGCCGGGGGAACACACTCCGTCATCAATCCAGCGAACGCCACGGTTGTGACCGATGTGCGACTTGCGGACGTGCACGAGACGGACGCCGCGATCGAGCGCGCGCACCGCGCCTTCGCGACCTGGTGCACCGTTAGTCCCGGCGATCGCGCCCGACTCCTGCGTGCTTTCGCAGTCACGGTGGACGCCCATCTCGAGGAGCTTGCGCAACTCGAGGTGATTGGCGCCGGCCACACGATCGGCAACGCCCGCTGGGAAGCCGGCAACGTTCGCGACGTGCTCAACTACTACTCTGCAGCCCCGGAACGCCACTTCGGCAAGCAGATCCCGGTTCCAGGCGGCGTCGACGTGACCTTCCACGAACCGCTCGGAGTTGTCGGCCTCATCGTGCCGTGGAACTTTCCCATGCCGATCGCCGGTTGGGGGTTCGGTCCGGCGCTCGCAGCAGGAAACACCGTCGTGCTCAAGCCCGCGGAACTCACCCCACTGACGGCGATGCGCATTGCTGAACTGGCGCTGGAGGCGGGCCTGCCGGAAGGCGTGCTCACGGTCATCCCGGGCAAAGGAACCGTCGTCGGCAACCGGTTCGTTACGCATCCGCTCGTGCGCAAGGTCGGCTTCACCGGCTCCACCTCGGTGGGCAAGTCGATCATGCGTGGCTGCGCAGACCAAGTCAAACGGGTGACACTCGAGCTCGGCGGCAAGGGTGCGAATATCATCTTCGATGACGCGGACCTCGAGTTCGCCGCGGCATCCGCTCCGTCCGGGGCGTTCGACAACGCTGGACAGGACTGCTGCGCCCGCTCGCGAATCCTCGTGCAACAGAGCGTGTACGACCGCTTCCTCGAACTGCTGGAACCCGCCGTCAAGGCGGTCAAAGTAATGGACCCGACCTTACCGGAATCGGAGATGGGTCCTCTGGTATCAGCCAAGCAACGCGACTCTGTGGCCGGGTACCTCGATGGGGCCGACATCGCGTATAGCGGTTCGACCGTTGAGGGCAGCGACGGGTTCTGGTTGGCGCCCACCGTCGTGCTTTCTGCCGACGCACGTGACCCGGTGTGGCGGGACGAGCTGTTCGGGCCGGTCGTGGCCGTCATGCCGTTCACCGATGAAGCGGATGCGATCGCCAAGGCCAACGACACCGACTACGGTTTGGCCGGATCGATTTTCACCTCCAACATCGGCCGCGCGCTGCGGGTCGCCCGGGGTGTGGAGACCGGCAACCTGTCCATCAACTCGCACTCGTCCGTGCGGTATTGGACTCCATTCGGCGGATTCAAGCAGTCCGGCCTCGGCCGGGAACTCGGCCCAGATGCCCCCAACTCGTTCAGCGAGGTCAAGAACGTGTTCATTTCAACGGAAAGGTAACAGCACACACCATGAGCGGAAAACTCGAAGGAAAAATCGCCGTGATCACGGGCGGATGCTCCGGGATCGGGCTGGCGACCGCGAGAAAGTTCACTGCGGAGGGCGCAACGGTCGTGATCGGCGACCTCGACGAGGCCAACGGCCCGCAGATCGCCCAGGAACTGAACGGATCCTTCGTGCGCACGAACGTCGCCATCGAAGCAGATGTCAACGCGCTGTTCGCTCACGCCAAGTCCACCTATGGTCGGGTGGATGTCGCCTTCAACAACGCCGGGATTTCCCCCGCAGACGACGACTCGATCCTGAAAACCGGCATTGAGGCGTGGAACAAGGTACAGCAGGTGAACCTCACGAGCGTGTACCTGTGCTGCAAGGCCGCGCTGCCCTACATGCTGGAGCAGGGCAAAGGCTCGATCATCAACACGGCATCGTTCGTGGCGATCATGGGCGCGGCCACCTCGCAGATCTCCTACACTGCCTCCAAGGGCGGGGTGCTGGCGATGACCAGGGAGCTCGGTGTGCAGTTTGCGAAGAAAGGCATCCGGGTCAACTCCTTGTGCCCTGGCCCGGTGAACACCCCGCTGCTTCAGGAGCTCTTCGCCAAGGATCCGGAGCGAGCAGCGCGGCGTCTCATCCACATCCCGATGGGCCGCTTCGCCGAGCCGGAAGAGATCGCCAACGCGGTTGCCTTCCTCGCCAGCGACGAGTCGAGCTTCATCACGGCCACCGAATTCCTCGTAGACGGCGGCCTGTCCAACGCCTACGTCACCCCGCTGGATGCCGACTTTGAGTAGCGCCGAGGCTCGCAAGCCACCCATAATCGGTATCAGCACCTATCGGCAGAACGCCGCGTGGTCTTCTTGGGTGGAGACCCCGGCAGACTTGTTGCCATCGGCGTACGCGGAATCCGTATCCGCCACCGGCGGTGTGCCACTGCTCATCCCGCCGGTGGGCTCCGCCGCTGCCGCGGAGGCACTCGTGTCCCGCCTCGACGGGCTCATCCTCTCCGGGGGCTCCGACGTGAACCCGGCACTGTACCGGCAAGAACCCCACCCGAGCGTAACCCGGTGGCAAGACGACCGCGACGCGTCCGAAATGTGGCTGCTCGACGCCGCGATGTTCCGTCAACTGCCGGTACTCGGCATTTGCCGCGGAATGCAGGTGATGGCCGTTCACGCCGGCGGTGCGCTGGTACAGCACCTACCGGACGCGTCCGGCAATACGAATCACTCCGGTGCCGGAAGTGAATACGGCTCCACCGCTGTGACGATCGAGGCCGGGCACCGGATCTCAACACTGACCGACCCGGACCTCGTCGTCGCCTGCCACCATCACCAGGCGGTCGCATCGCATCCTGGATTCGTGGCCACCGCGCACAGCAGCGACGGCACGCTGGAGGCGATGGAGTCACAAGGCGAACGTTTCGAGGTGGCGGTGCAGTGGCATCCGGAAACCACCACTGACAAGGGACTGTTCTCGGGGCTGATCACTGCGGCAGCCTCGTACACTTCAGCAGACGACGCCTCGTGAAGAGGCACAGCAATCCAGCCGCACGTGATTTCAAGACAGCGGATCAACGGATCAGCTCGATGATGACGCTGCGGTGACCGTCGATGCGTTGCATCACCGAGTAACCTGCCGTGTGAAGGGCTGCTAGGCCATTCCCGTCGACGGTGATCCCGTCGGAGTATTCCACGAGCCATACCCGGTCGATTCCGTCGAATCGGCCCAACTCGAGTGCCCTACCGACGCCATAGGCCTTGTCGTACCAGGTGCGGTTGCGCTGGAACGGCACATCGAGGGCGACGTCCTTCAGCCCGGCGAAACCGGCGGGGTAGGTGTGCATCGCCAAACGAGGGCGCAGCGACGGCCGCACCGTCTCGTCGAACACCACCGCGTCGCCCGGTGCCGCCTGACGTGCCAGGGTGGCGGAAATTTGCGCCCAGTCACTGTCGTTTTTCGAATGCGGCTGGCGCTGGCTCAGATAGACCGGGGCCGCGAGTGCCAGGAGCACGAGCACACCCGCCATGAACACCCTGGCGGCCTGTGCACTGGCCCAGCGGCGAGCTGCCGCATACCGCGACACGAGCCGGTCGAGGGCCACGGCCATCAGAATGGCGGCCGCCGGCGCGCAGAACGAGAGGTAGCGTGCCGTGAAGTCCTCGAGCACGTAATGGCTCACGATCAGCAGCGCGGACGGCACGATGAGCCAGGCGCCGGCGACCAGTCCCACGCTCAGCGCCGGTGCCGCGGCGATGACTCGCCGGCGTCCGCGGAACATCCGGACAACGGCGTCCACGCCGCCGACGATGAGCAGAAGCCATGCCGCTGCGGCAAACCACCAGTCATTGCCGAACCAGAGCCCCAGGGCGATCGTCACGAAAGTGACCTGCGGGGCCGTCGTGAGATACGCGATTTGCTCCCGCTGACGCAGTGCTATCGCGAAAAGCGGAGCTGCCGCGAGAAGGGCAGCGGCGGTGGCGGTCGCCCAACGCCACAGGAGCGCGCGGCGGACTTCCTCCGTAATTCGGCCGCGCAGAAGTACGGCGAGATGCACCACGATCAGCAGTGCAACAAAGAGGAACAGATAGATCCCGAGTGCCAGCAGTACGCCGTAGCTGATCCACAACGCAGCCGATCCGGGCCGCCGGTGCACCGCCACCACCAGCAGCACGGTCAGCCAAGCGGCGATAGCGGCGCTGAACGCGAACGACCGGGCATCCTCGCCCATGTAGGTAACGCGCGGCAGCATCGCGCAGAGGATGCCGGCGGCCGCCGTCACCCGGGGCGTCGAAAGTCGTCGCACGAGCACGACCACGGCCATCACCGTCAGCCCGACGGCAACGGCGCTCGGCAGGCGCAGCGAAAACGCGGAGGCGCCGAACACCGCGACCCAGGCGTGCAGCCCCAGATAGTAGGCGCCGTGCACCGCATCGACGTGGCCGAGCATCCAGAACAGGGACGGGATCGAACGCTGTGCGGACATCGCGCTGGCAGCCTCGTCGCCCCACAACGAAGGGACCCACGACCCGACCAGCGACACCAGCGTAGCCAGGCCACCGAACGCCGCGGGCATGCGGTTGCCCCGGACGGATGCGCCGTCGATTGCCTGTTGCACGGGCCACGTCAGCACCGAACGGATGCGAGCCATCACCACAGTAGAAGCCGACCGGCTTGGAAAACGCCATGAGCAACGAGGAAACATTTTTAGTGGACATGTCGCCGATCTGGGAATAACACCCGGTTCCATGCACTTGCATAGAGTTATGACTACAAAGACAATCGAGACCAGGCCGCAGTACACCCAAGGAACTTGGAAGGTTGATCCGGCGCACACCAAGATCTCCTTCACGGTTAAACACCTCATGATCAGCAAGGTGCGCGGCACTTTCGACACCGCCGACGTGACGATCGTCACTGCCGAAGACCCGCACGACAGCACCATCGAAGCCATCATCGACGTTGCCTCGGTCAACACCGGCCAGCCCGACCGCGACAACCACCTCCGCACGAGCGACTTCTTCCTCGTCGAGAAGTTCCCGACGATGACCTTCCACTCCACCGGCCTTCACGCCGACGGTGACGACTTCACCGTCGAGGGCGACCTCACTCTGCGCGGTGTCACCAAACCCGTGACGCTGAAGGGTGAATTCGGCGGAGTCATCACCGACCCGTACGGGCTCACCAGGGCCGGTGCGACCGCCACCACGACGATCAACCGCCTGGATTTCGGCGTCAGCTGGAACGCTGCGATCGAGGCTGGCGGCATGACTCTCGGCGACAACGTCAAGATCGAGATCGACATCGAAGTGGTGCTGCAAAAGTAGCGCCGCCCGATTCCGAGACGCGAGCGGAACACGCGTATATGCTGGGATCCGGGTGTGACGCCCGTAGCGCGGCGCCCCGATCCGGAAGGCCCCCATGAGCGATTTAACTCCGTTCCCGTCTGGGGCTTCGCTTGGATACGGGGATCCGGGAATTCCGCTCGTCGTTCTGCTGCACGACTGGTACGGCAGGCTGCCCTGGTTGGTGCCCTACGCGGAAGGCCTCGCGCGCCGCGGTTTCCGCGTCGTCGTGCCAGACCTCTTCAACGGAGTGACCACCACCGACCCCGCCGAAGCCGCCCACCTCATGGGCGAACTCGACTTGCGGACCGCGCTCGCCCACATCGACGACACCATCCTCACGGCCCGCGAGCAGGGCTCCTCCCGGGTCGGGGTCATCGGCTTTTCCATGGGCGGCTGGCTCACCCTGCTGCACGCCCAGGGTGGCTCAGCGGATGCCGTCGTGGCGTACTACGCGAGCCTGCGCGCCAGCGAACAGGGTCTGATCCCCTGCCCGGTGTTGCTCCAGCTCGCCGAAGTGGACGAGTGGGCTGAGACCGAAGACCCGGATTCGTTCGTCGACCGTGCGAAGGATCACGGCACCCCGATCACCCAGTTCACTTACTCGGGAACGCAGCATTCATTCGCGAATGCCGATCTTCCGGACCGGGTGGACACCCGCGCGGCCGCGCTGGCGTTCGCCCGCACCGTGAGCTTCCTCGAGGAGTACCTGCTCGACTGAGACGTCGGAGCTATGGGCGCACATCCCACAGATGGTGCATCGGATCGTGCGCAGAATAGAGCGCGAGCGAGGCGATGGTGAAGGTGGTGCCGTCGCCGCGGTGGCCGGTGCGTGACCAGGCGGCATCCGGCACCAATTCGAGCACGTCGGCATATTCGGCAGCGGCCTGCTGCAGTTCGCCCGCGACCCTGGTCGGCGCCTGCTCGCCGTACCGCTCGGACACCGCGAGCGCGTCGCCGTCCCAGCTGGGAAAGGTCGGACTGTCGCTCTGAAGCATGAGCGACACCCGGTACCGGAACAATCGCAGCACATCGCGCACGTGCGCGGCGTACTCCACGGCAGACCAGACGTCGGGGCTCGGCCGCACGGCAGCATCCGCTCGGCGCAACACTGCTGGCCACCGTGCGGCGTTCGCGCGGATCAACCCGGCCACTTCGGCCTGCTCTAAGGTGCTGGCGTCGAACCCGCACTGCCGGCACGGGCGACGAAGCACCCAGGTCCAGTCTTTGGTATCGGGAATGATGGGCATGCTCCCATGATGCCCTGATTCCG
>JBDSDO010000014.1:0-4280 GCA_039920505.1 Terrimesophilobacter sp. | reverse complement strand
CCAAGTGGAGGGCGCGCCGAACCGAAGATATAAGGGTCGGATTGCGTTTTTCAGTCATGGTTTCTGAGTCATCGTTGACTACTTACTCAGAGTATTGCAGCCGCGGCCGAGTGCCCTGGGTACTTTTTAAAGCCCCTCCCGAGTAAGTTTCGCCGAAACCTTGGAAATCAGGAATCAGGCAAGACGATTCCGGCGCGACCGAGGTAGTCGGCCAGATCTGTAGTCAGCGGGAGGCTTTCAAACTCGGTCGCGGCCACCCATCGAGCATCGTTTGCGTCGTCACCAAATTTCAGATCACCACCGATGACGGTCGCAGCGAAGTCATGCACATCAAACACCCGCCCGTCCCTAGCAGGAATGCGCAGGCGCCACAACTCTTCGCCAACCCGTACGTGCAGGCCAGTTTCCTCCAGCACTTCCCGCTCCACAGCATCAATTAGGGCCTCGCCAGGTTCCACGGACCCTCCTGGCAGAGACCATCGGTCTTTCTGCGGATCGTTCCCACGCAATACCAACAGCACTCGGCCCTGTGAGTCAGTGATGACCGCGCCGACTGCCAACACGATTTTCACACCTTGACCATAGCCCGCTGACACTTCGACGTGCTGGGTTGCCGGGGGACCAAGCGCTCGCGCGCTAGGCGCTGGCCGGAGGCCGGCTCACTTGCGGTGCCGGCACGGCTACCGGATACCGTGCCAGCTTGCGGAACCAGGATGCATCCGGCACCCGGGCGAGCACCGATCCGGCGATGATGGTGACCAGCACGTATGCGGTGGCCAATGGGGCAAGCTGCGGCTCCACGCCGGCTCCCACCGCGAGTCCGGCGATCACGATCGAGAACTCCCCTCGTGGGGTGAGCACAAATCCGGTGCGCCAACGGCCGGGAACGCCGATTCCGGCACGCTTGGCGGCGAGGTAGCCGCTGAAGATCTTGGTGACAATCGTCAGTGCGGACAGGATCAGCGCGGGGACGAGTACCGGCCAGATGTCGTTCGGATCGGTCGCCAAGCCGAAGAAAACGAAAAAGATCGCCGCGAACAGATCCCGCAGCGGAGTGAGCAGTTGCGCTGCGTTGTGGGCGACGGGTCCGGAGAGGGCGATTCCTACCAGGAACGCACCGACCGCGGCGGACACGCTCACCTGTTCGGCCAGCCCGGCCACCAGCATGGTCAAGCCGAGCACGCCGAGGAGCAACGGCTCCGCATGATCCGCGGTGAACAGCCGCGACACCAGGTTGCCGAAACGGAGTGCTATGAAGAGGATCACGAGCACGACGCTGACCGCGATCACTAGAGCAATGGCACCCTGCAGCAGAGCAGCACCGATCACCAGGGCAGAGAGCACCGGCAGATAGAACGCCATCGCGAGGTCTTCGATGACCAGGATGGACAGTATCACCGGGGTCTCCCGGTTGCCGACCCGGCCGAGGTCGCGCAACAGTTTGGCGATCACACCGGAGGACGACACCCAGGTAATCCCGGCGAGGGCTACCGCCGCGATCGGTCCCCAACCGAGGAGCAGGGCGAACGCCGCACCAGGCAGTGCGTTGAACGCGGCATCGAGCAGGCCCGCGATCCGGGAGCGCTTGAGACTGCCGACCAATTCCTCTGCAGAGTATTCCAGTCCGAGCATCGCCAACAGCAGGATCACACCGATCTCGGCACCGATCTCGAAGAAGTTCTGACTCGCTGACATCTCGAGCGCGCCGCCGGTTCCGAGAGCGAGCCCGGCGAGCAGGTAGAGGGGTATCGGAGAAATGCCGAAGCGCATGGACAGCCGCCCGAGCAAGCTCAGACCGAGTAGCATTCCACCGACCTCGACGAGTAGCAGAGTTGTCTCGTTCATAGGTTCGGCGTCCGATCAACCGGTGCTGGACGCGATCAGTTCCGCAAGCGAGTCGAGCCCCCGGCGTGTGCCGACCGCGACCAGGGAATCTCCCGCCTCGAGCAGCTCATTGGGCGTGGGGGACGCGATCACCTGCTTGTCGCGCACAACGGCGACGATGGATGCTCCGGTTCGCGTGCGTGCCTTGGTGTCGCCGAGCGGCCGGCCGGCATATGTCGAATCCGTCGGGATCAACAGGTGTTCCGTGAAAAGTCCGGCCGCCTCATCCGTGAGCTCGGTGAGCTTGCTGAGCATGACCGAGGCGCCCAGGATATCGGCGAGTGTCGCGGCCTCGCCGTCCGTCATCGGGATGGAGGTGGCACACGCATCAGGATCCTCGATGTCGAAAATGGACAGTTCCCGTTGCCCGTCCCGGTAGGTGATGACGCCGATGCGCCTGCCCCTCGCGGTCACGAGGTCGTGTCGCACGCCGATGCCCGGCAGGTCCGTCTTCTCCACGCGTACGCCCATCCCGCAACGTTATCAGGACCTCCCGTGCGATGGGATGGACGGCCCACTCACGGCGGAACTTAGCCGGGTAGCGCTACTTCACCAGACGCCGGGTTGCACCGGCCAGCTGGTCGGCATCCAGCGCGAACAGGTCCCGGGAACCCGCAGTCGCCGCACCCAGCAAACCAGAGCACTGCGGCAGCAATTGCTCAGCGTAGAAGCGCGCGAGCACCAGTTGGGTCTCGGCCAGTTCCGGGTCGCCGGTTTCCGGGCCGGCCAGCGCCGAACGCGCCATCAGCCATCCACCGACGCACAAGCCCCACATGCGCAGATAGGGCACCGAACCAGCGAGCACCGAGTTGGGGTCGGCTGACCCGGTGGCAAGCATCCACCCGGTGGCCTTCTCCAGCGCGTCGAACTGCCTGGAGAGCTCCTCGCGGATGGAATCGAAGTCGCTTCCCGCTGCGACTAGTTCCGGCTCGATTTCCCGCATCGTTGCGATGAACTCCATAAAGGAAGCTCCGCCGCGCACACCCAGCTTGCGTCCGACGAGGTCTGCCGCCTGGATGCCGTTGGTACCCTCGTAGATCGCGGCGATTCGCACGTCACGGTAATGCTGCGCCGCTCCGGTCTCCTCGATGAAACCCATTCCGCCGTGGATCTGCAACGCGAGCGAAGTCAACTCGTTGCCCAGGTCCGTGCCGAACGCTTTGCAGATCGGGGTCAGCAACCCGACGATCTCGTCGGCACGGATGCGCGCTGCCGCGTCGGGCTCGTGCGTGCTGTGGTCGACATAGACAGCGTTGAGCAGCATCACCCGGCGCAGCGCGGCCAGGTACGTCTTCTGTGTCATGAGCATCCGGCGCACGTCGGGGAAGTCGATGATCGCCGAATCCCGCCCGGTCGCACCGATCGCCAGGCCCTGCCGCCGCTCCTGCGCGTACTCCAGCGACTGCTGGTAGGCGCGCTCGGCCACCGCGAGACCCTGCATTCCGACCGAAAGCCGCGCGCTGTTCATCATGATGAACATGATGCGCATGCCCATGTTTTCTTTACCGATCAGGTAGCCGGTGGCGTTCTCGTAGGAGAGCACACACGTCGGCGAACCGTGGATGCCGAGTTTGTGCTCAACCGACAGCGTCTTGACACCGTTGCGGTCGCCGAGCGAGCCGTCCTCGTTCACGAGGAACTTCGGCACGATGAAGCAGGAGATGCCCTTCGTGCCGGGCGGCGCGTCGGGTGTCCGGGCAAGGACGAGGTGGATGATGTTGTCGGTGAAGTCGTGCTCGCCGAAGGTGATGAAGATCTTCTGGCCGGTGATCCGGTAGGTGCCATCGGCTTGGGGCACTGCGCGGGTCCGCAACGCGCCGACGTCAGATCCGGCGTCGGGTTCGGTCAGGTTCATCGTGCCGGTCCACTCGCCGGTCACCATCTTCGTGAGGAAGCGTTCGCGCTGCTCTTCAGAGCCGTGGTGCAGGATCGCGTCGATCGCTCCCTGCGTGAGCAGCGGCGCCATGGCGAGCGCCATGTTGGCGCTGTTGAGCATCTCCTGCTGGGCGATGCCCACCAGCCAAGGAAATCCGCCGCCGCCGTAGGCCTCGTCGAAGGGCACGGCACCCCAGCCGGCTTCGGCGTAGGCCTCGTACGCGGCCTTGAACGGCTCGGGCAGACGGACGGTGCCGTCCTCCACCTCGGTGCCCTCCTCGTCGCCGATCGAGTTGGTGGGGGCCCAGACATCGGCCATGAGGCGGCCGAACTCTTCGAGGACGCTCTCCACCGACGCCTCGTCGATTCCGGTATAGGGCTCCAATGTGGCCAGTTCGTCGATGGGCGTGACGTGGCGGAGCAGGAAATTGATGTCGGCGAGCGGCGGCGTGTAGTCGGACATGGGCGGCAACGCTACGGGATATCTCCACTCCATCGCACTTCGCTAGGCCACGTGCACC
>JBDSDO010000013.1:0-10031 GCA_039920505.1 Terrimesophilobacter sp. | reverse complement strand
CCGGGATCTCTCCGTACAGCAGCCGGGACGCCTTTTCCAGGTCGCCTTCGCGCTGGGCGCGGTCGGCCTGTATCCGCAGCGAGTCGAGTTTTTCCTTGAGTTCGCCGACCCGGTTGAGGGACGCGCGCTCCTTCTCCCAGCGCTCCTCGAGCCCCTTGAGGGTCACGCTGCGCTCTGCGAGGTCGGCGCGCAGTCTCTCGAGCCGTTCCTTGCTCGCCTCGTCCTTCTCGCGCTTGAGCGCGAGTTCCTCGAGCTTGAGTCGGTCGACGCCTCGGCGCAGTTCGTCAATTTCTACCGGGGCGGAGTCGATCTCCATGCGCAGCCTGGATGCCGCCTCGTCGATCAGATCGATCGCCTTGTCGGGCAGCTGCCTGCCGCTGATGTACCGATCGGAGAGCGCGGCGGCGGCCACGAGTGCCGTGTCGGCGATGGTGACCTTGTGGTGTGCCTCGTAGCGTTCTTTGAGTCCGCGAAGGATCGCGATGGTGTCTTCGACGCTCGGCTCGCCGACGAACACCTGCTGAAAGCGGCGCTCGAGGGCAGCATCCTTCTCAATGAATTGGCGGTATTCATCCAGGGTGGTGGCGCCGATCAGGCGCAGTTCGCCGCGGGCGAGCATGGGCTTGAGCATGTTGGATGCGGCCACGGAGCCTTCGCCACCGCCGGCGCCCATGAGGGTGTGCAGTTCGTCGACGAAGGTGATGATCTGGCCCTGCGCGTCGTTGATCTCCTTGAGCACGGCCTTCAACCGCTCCTCGAACTCGCCGCGATACTTGGCACCGGCGACAAGGGCGGCGAGGTCCAGCGCGACCAGGCGCTTACCCTTGAGCGAATCGGCGACGTCGCCTGCGACGATGCGTTGGGCGAGTCCTTCGACGACGGCGGTCTTGCCCACGCCCGGCTCGCCGATCAGCACCGGATTGTTCTTGGTGCGGCGGGTGAGCACCTGGCTGACTCGGCGAATTTCCGCGTCCCGTCCGATGACCGGATCCAGTTTGCCGGCGCGCGCGATTTCGGTGAGGTCCACGCCGAACTGCTCGAGGGCAGTTTTCTGCTCCTCGTTCGAGGCTGGGGCGCCCTGCATGTTTGCCATCGAATCCCTCCCGAAGGTTGAAAACTTGAGTCGTGCTGGCTCAATTTTATCGGGTTACTAGATTCCCACGCTACTGCCGGACGCCATCACTGTCGAGGTGATCGCTGTGCGCTTAACTCGTGTCAAGGCCCGAACTATGAGCGCGGCGTGGAGACGGTCACCGTGAACTTGGGATTTCGGCCAATCTGTCGGGTCGGCCCGACGATCCGGGTGAGCGCCGGACGATACCCCAGGTGCGAGTTGAAAACCGTCCACAGTTCACCGCCGGGGGCCAGCACGCGAGCGCAGTCCTCGAACAGACGCAACGCACCCCCGGCATGCACGGCCGCACCGATGTGGAACGGCGGGTTGAGCACAATCAGCTCGGCCGAGGCATCCGGCTGCTGAATCAGTCCGTCATCGCGGAGCACGCGAACACGATCTGCGACCCCGTTCGCGTCGGCGGTGGCGGTGGCGGAAGCGACTGCGGCGGCCGATTGGTCGGTCGCCACGATGCGCAGCTGCGGCCGGGAGGTCGCAAGCGCCGCGGCGAGCACTCCGGTACCGCAACCGAGGTCGACGGCCGAGGTCGCATCCGGCTTCGCCCGGCTCAGGAAGCCGAGCAGGAACCTGGTGCCGATGTCGACGCGCGTGCCGGCGAAGGCGCCGCCGTGCGCGCACACCCACAGGCCGAGGTCCTCGTGGAATTCGCGCCGCGGCCACTCCGACGCCGCGGCTGCGGGACGGAACCCGGATGCGACGATGACGCGGGCCTTCTGCCGGGACAGCCCGGCCTGTACGCGGTCGAACCGCCGCGCGAGCACCTCGTTCATGGCGAGCGCCAGGTGTTTCACCATCCCGCCGGCATAGACGGTCACCTCGGGCGATGAGTACCGGGCAATCGTACCGGCGATCTCCTCGAGCGAGTCGAGGCTGCGCGGCACCTGCAGCAGTACAACGCGGGCGCCGGTGAGCAACTCGGCGCCCAGAGGCAGCGAGTGGTAGGCGTCGCGCAATCCGAACCGGTCCGCGTTGGCCGCGAGAGCCAGCTCGCCCGACAGTGCGTCCTGATGTGTCCGGATGCCCAGCACCCCGCCCGACGCCGCGCCGAGGGTGAGCGCGCCGTAACGGTCACCAACGGTGACCACCTCGCCTGGCATGCAGCCCGCCAGCGCAGTGGCGGCAGTATCCAGGAGAAGCCGGTCCGCAGCATCCACAGCGAACAGGTTGTCCGCCTCGACGTCCGGGCGGCGGCGCAGCAGGTCGAACGAGAATTCAGTCACACGTCACGGTATCGGCTTCCCGACGCAACAAAAAGTAACGCAACGAAACCCTCTGTCACATCCAAGACTTGGGCACCCGACACTGCCTACGCTAACGAAGTAGTCACCGGAAAAGGATGAAACATGACACTCACCGACACTCGGCCCCGCGCCGCGACCACCTCCGACCCGAGCTTCCCGCCGAGCAACGTCTCCTCGATCCCCGAACTGGCCGATCACTGGAAAAAACTCGACCTGCGGGAGGTCCTGTCCCGCCCCGCCGCGTTCCTCTCGGTGAGCCAGTCGAACTCGCTTTACAAGCCGGGCGGCGTGCAGTACAGCGAGCGTCACGACCTACGTGGGAGCCTGCCCGCCACGGTGAAGTCGGTGCGAGCTGCCCGCGCGGCGGAGAACTTCGTCTCCTTCAACTGGATCGGCTACACCGTCTTCCGCCAGGACTACCCGCAGACCGACTTCGACCGCGTTCAATACGAGGCTTGGACGGGCGCCCTGGACGCGACACCCGAGCAGATCGCGTGGGACAACGAGCTGGTCGGCGAGCTGCGCGAACTCGTGCGTCCCGGCGACAACGAGTTCTACGAATGCGCCCTGCAGACGGCCTTCACCGGCACGGGCCTTCCGCTCGAGCTGTCGCGCAAGCGCATCGAAGTACTCGTCATCACCGGCATCCACACCGACTGGTGCATCGAGGGCAATGCCCGGGCCGCCCGCGACCACGGCTATCTGCCGATCGTGATTGGCGACGCCACCGGATGCCAGAAGCCGGAATTCGAGGCCAGTACCTTCCAACGCATCAACCAGTTCTTCGCTCCGGTGATCTCCTCCGACGCGTTCGTCGAACTCCTCAACGGATAGGGGCCGAAATCATGGGTAACGCAGGACTCTTCTTCGTCGGCATCGTGCTGCTGGTCAACGGCCTGGTGATCCTGAACATTGTGCCGGCGCGCAGCGCCGCCATCCTGAACCTGTTCGTCGGTGCGCTGCAAGTGCTACTGCCCACGATCATCCTCGTCCAGAGCGGCGGCGACCAGGCGATCATCAATGCAACCTGGCCCACCTACCTGTTCGGGTTCACCTACCTGTACTACGGTCTCGGCATCTTCCTGAATCTCGAGCCGCAGGGTCTCGGCTGGTTCAGCGCGTTCGTCGCGGCGGTCGCGCTCTACGAAGCGGCCATCACACTCGCCACCGATCCGGTCTTTGCCGTGATCTGGCTGTGCTGGGCAGCCATGTGGGCACTGTTCTTCCTGCTCATGGCGCTCGGCAAGGCGGGCCTCAGCCGGTTCACCGCCTGGTTCCTGATCTGGCTCGGCATCCCGAGTTGCTCGATCAGCGGCCTGTTCCTTCTGAACGGCACCTGGGTTACAACCCCGACCGCCGGTGCCGTAGCATTCTTCGCGCTGCTCGCGCTCACCGCACTCAGTGTCGCGTTCACCCGGTCATCCGTCGCGCGTCCCGCAGCCGCCAGCGACCTCTCGGATGCGATCGTGCCCGTCGAATCTGCAGCTGCCGAACCTATCCCGGTCGCGTGACCGAACCTAGCAGAGGCGCCGGTAGTGGGACAGTTGGCAGGGGCCAGGGGTGCTCGGGTCAGGGGTGCTCGTGCCAGGGTGGACGCCGCCACAGCACCACCTGAGTGGGCCGCCGCATCCGGGTACCCGCACGCAGAGAGACCACATCACCCGCCTCGTCAGCGGCAAAGATTCGGCGTCCGGGGCGGTTCAACAGTTCGTCCGCCAGGGCGGATTCAAGTTCCTGAACCCGCGCCGCCAGTTCCGACACCTGGTTTTCCAACTGCAGGACGCGCCGGATGCCCTCCAAGCTCACGCCCTCGGCGCTGAGTCGGGCGATTTCCCGCAACTGAACCACATCGCGCATGGTGTACCGACGAGACTTGCCCACCGTGCGGGTCGGCGACACCAGCCCCAACCGGTCGTACTGCCGCAGGGTCTGCGGATGCATCGACGCGAGGCCGGCGGCGACCGAGATCGCGAAGAGCGGACTGTTCTCGTCCATCAGGGCACCTTCGGAGAGCGGGTTTCGATACGCTCGCGCAGGCGCTCGCTACTCAACCAGCGGGGCGAACGCAGGCGCTCGCTACTCAACCAGCGGGACGAACGCAGACGCTCGCTACTCAACCGACGACGTGACATCATCCGCCGGCCTTGGCGATCAGGTCATCCCGCGGGTTCTCCTTCGGCATCGCTTTCGCGAACGCCTCCAGATGCTCCAGCGCTGCCGCCGTGAGGTGGTTCGGCACCGCGACGTGCACCGTCGCCAGCAGGTCGCCGGTGCCTTTGGCCGTGACGACACCCCGGCCCTTCACCCGCAGCACGCGGCCACTGGGCGTGCCGGGCGTGACCTTCAGCTTCACCGGGTGGCCACCGAGCGTCGGCACCTCGATCGTGGCGCCGAGGGTCGCCTCGACGAACGTCACGGGGACATCCACGCGCAGGTTCAGTCCGTCCCGTTCGAACACCGGATGCTTGCGCACCGACACCGTCAACGTCAGGTCCCCGGCCAGGCCGCCATCCTCGCTGGGCTCGCCCTTGCCCCTGAGCCGGATCTTCTGCCCGTCGGCGACCCCGGCTGGGATCTTGACGCTGATCGGTTTGCCGGATGCCGGCTGGAGCTTGATCGTGTCGCCTTTGATCGCCGTCGTGAAGTCGAGGGTCGTGGTAGCGGTGTAGTCGCGGCCCTTGGTGGGACCGCCCGCGCCGCGGAAGCCGCCGCTCGGCTGGCCGAAATTGCCACTGCCGAACATGCTGCTGAAAACATCGTCAAATCCGGGCTGGCGCGAGCCCTGCCGCTGACCGGCCTGGTTGAACATGCCGCCGAAGATGTCCTCGAAGCCGCCCTGTTGCCCGGGACCGCCGGAGGTGAAGCGAGGGCGTCCCGGGCCCATGGCGCGCATTTGGTCGTACTCGCGGCGCTGCTCCGGGTCCGCGAGCACGGAGTTGGCCTCGCTGATTTCCTTGAACCGCGACTCGGCCGCCGTGTCGCCGGGGTTGGAATCGGGGTGGAACTTCCTGGCCAGCTTGCGGTAGGCCTTCTTCAGGTCGGCGGCCGACACGTCTTTCGGCACGCCGAGTACCGCGTAAAAGTCCTTCTCAAACCAGTCTTGGCTAGCCACGAGCTACCTCCCGCCCGTCACTCAGCCGGAACGTCGACGGCAACCTTCGCCGGGCGCAGCAACTTCTCACCGAGCAAGTAGCCGGACTCGATCACGTCCGCCACCGTGTTCACGGTGACCTCCGCACTCGGCTGCTGGTAGATCGCTTCGTGGAGGTTGTGGTCAAACACGTCCCCCTTGGCGCCCACCGCGGTGAGACCGTATCGCTCGAAACTCGCCCGCAGCTTTTGTGCGACGAGCTCCAGTGGCGTTCCCTCGAGGTCCCCGTGCGCGTGGGCGCGGTCGAGGTCATCCAGAATCGGCAAGAGACTCTTGACGACTTCGGCGATCGCGTTGTCCCGCGCGGTCTCGCGGTCGCGCTCCACCCGTTTGCGGTAGTTGACGTATTCCGCCTGCAGCCGTTGCAGATCCGCGAGCCGCTCGGCGGCCAAATCGGATTCCGGTACCGCAACGGTCAAATCCGCCTCGGCCGCGAGATCGGTGAGAAACGCGAGGTCCTCCTCGGTGAACGAGTCCTCGTCCGCGGCAGCCGGCGCCGCGCCCTCGGATGACGCAACGTTCTCGGACTCCGGATGCCTCACCTCGCCCGTTTCGGGATCGATGCGGCGCTTGTCGCGCACGACGGGCTCATCGTGAGTCGGTTCGTCGCGGTTCTCTGGGTCCCCTGGACTGTTCGACGACTTCTTGTCCTTGCTCGCCATGGTTACTTCGTCTCTTCGTCGTCGACGACTTCGGCATCCACGATGTCCTCGTCGTCGTTGCTCGGCGCGGCACCCTCGGCGGGCGTCTCGTCCGACGTGGCACCGGCGGCCGCGTCGGCCTGACCCTGCGCGTACAACGCCTGGCCGATCTTCTGCTGGCTCTCACTGAGCTTGTCGAAGGCGGTCTTCACTGCGTCCTCGTCTTCGCTAGCCAGTGCGCTCTTCAACGCGTCGACATCCGACTGCACGTCGGTCTTGACGTCCTCGGGCAGCTTCTCGGCGTTCTCCTTCAGCAGCTTGTCCGTGGAGTAGACGAGCTGCTCGGAGGTGTTGCGAATCTCGGCAGCCTCGCGCCGCTTCTTGTCTTCGGCCGCATTCTCTTCACCCTCGCGCACCATGCGCTCGATGTCTTCCTTCGGCAGCGACGAGCCGCCGGTGATCGTCATCGACTGCTCCTTGCCGGTGCCCTTGTCCTTGGCGGACACGTGCACGATGCCGTTGGCGTCGATGTCGAAGGTGACCTCGACCTGCGGGATGCCGCGGGGCGCCGGGGCGATCCCCTGCAACTCGAACGTGCCGAGCGGCTTGTTGTCCCTGGTGAACTCGCGTTCACCCTGGAACACCTGGATCGCCACGGACGGCTGGTTGTCATCCGCGGTGGTGAAGGTCTCGCTGCGCTTGGTCGGGATGGCGGTGTTGCGCTCGATGAGCTTGGTCATGATGCCACCCTTGGTCTCAATGCCCAGGGAGAGCGGGGTGACGTCGATGAGCAGAACGTCCTTGCGCTCGCCCTTCAGCACTCCGGCCTGCAGCGCAGCGCCGACGGCGACGACCTCGTCAGGGTTCACGCCCTTGTTCGGATCCTTGCCGCCAGTCAGCTCCGTGACCAACGCGACGACGGAGGGCATGCGGGTGGAACCACCAACGAGCACAACGTGCGCCACATCGGCGACCTTGATGCCGGCCTCCTTGATGACATCCTTGAACGGCTGCTTGGTGCGCTCAAGCAGGTCCTTAGTGAGGTCCTCGAACTTCGCACGAGACAAGGTCTCGTCGAGATTCGCCGGCCCGTTCTCGGTGAGCGAAAGGTAGGGCAGCTGGATGCTCGTGCTCATCGAGGAGCTGAGCTCCTTCTTCGCCTGCTCCGCGGCTTCCTTCAGCCGCTGCTTGGCGATCTTGTCGCCGGATACGTCGACACCGGTGGTCTCCTTGAACTTCTTGATCAGGTAGTCCACGACGCGCTGGTCCCAGTCGTCGCCGCCGAGCTTGTTGTCGCCGGCGGTGGAGCGCACCTGAATCGTGGAGAAGTCGTCGTCCTTGCCCACCTCGAGCAGCGAGACGTCGAAGGTTCCACCACCGAGGTCGAAGACCAGGATGAGTTCGTCTTCCTTGCCCTTGTCCAGTCCGTAGGCCAGGGCGGCGGCGGTCGGCTCGTTGATGATGCGCAGCACGTTGAGGCCCGCGATCTCGCCGGCCTCCTTGGTGGCTTGGCGTTGGGCGTCGTTGAAGTATGCGGGGACGGTGACAACGGCATCCGCCACCGGCTCGCCGAGGTACTGTTCGGCGTCGCGCTTGAGTTTGGCCAGGATGCGCGCGGAGATCTCCTGCGGCGTGTACTTCTTGCCCTCGATCGAGACGGTCCAGTCGGTGCCCATGTGGCGCTTGACGGAGGCGATGGTGCGGTCGACGTTGGTGACGGCCTGGCGCTTGGCGGTCTCGCCGACCAGCACCTCGCCGTCCTTGGTGAAGGCCACCACGGAGGGGGTGGTGCGGAAACCTTCGGCGTTGGCGATGACGGTGGGTTCTCCACCTTCGAGAACGGACACCACCGAGTTGGTGGTTCCGAGGTCAATTCCTACTGCTCGAGCCATGCGCTCTTACTCCTTACAGATTGGGGACGATCGCGAGTGATGCGATCAGATGTCGGCAAGACTTGAGCCTTGCGTACTCAATGTTGCGGCATCTGGATCCGCTTTGTCAAGCTGAAACTCAAAAACTTGAGTCAACCTGACTCAACCCTGTGAATCGATGCCCGCCGGCGCGGCTCGGGACGGCGAACGGCCCGCTACCGAGTGGCAGCGGGCCAGTCCTGTTTTTCGCGAATTACTGCTTGGCCGGAGGGCTAAGCACGGTGTCGATCAGGTACACCGTCGCGTTGGCGGTGTGCACGCCGCCGCAGATCACCTTGGAATCGTTGACCATGAGGTCATCACCGCTGCCGGTGACGGTGACGTCCCCGCCCTCGACCGTGGCGTGGGTGCCGACGATCGCGTCAGGAGCCAGTTGGCCGGCGATCACGTGGTAAGTGAGGATCGTCTTCAGCGTGTCGGCGCCGGCGGGCGTCTTCAGCGTGTCGACGGTCGAAGCCGGCAGCTTCGCGAAGGCGTCGTCCACCGGGGCGAACACCGTGAACTCGCTGCCGTTAAGCGTGTCGACCAGGTTCACGGCCGGGTTCAACTGTCCGGAGACCGCGGCGACCAGCGTCGTCAACAGCGGGTTGTTGGAAGCAGCGACGGCGACGGGGTCGGTGGACATGCCGCTGACGGATCCGGGGCCGCTCGGGACCATGGAGGCATAGGCCGCGCATCCGGAGCCCACGAGGTCGGCGGCCGGGTCGGCCATCGCGGGAGTCGGGCTGCTGTCGGGTTCGGATGTTGCGGCCGCCTTGGGCGCGGTGTCCGCCGCCGAGGAGCCCGTCGAACAGGCCGAGAGGCCGAACACGGCGACGGCAGCGACGCCGAAGATGACGAACTTGTTGCGCTTGGTGAGTCGCATGAGATTCTCCTTTGTTGAACTGGCTGAGCGCTCGAGACGACCGCTCCGGGGGTGTTCTGGCGAAAGCCAGGCAGGACACGTGCTGTGTGACCTGACACAAGACGTTCGGAGACCGGTGGCCGCCGGTTTGGAAAAAGTTTCGACCAATCCGGCCGGGGTCCGGCGCCGAACCCTTTGGGCCGTACTCACCTGGAGGATTCATGTATCTCACCCTTGCCATCATCGGGATTCTCGGTGGGTTGATCACCGGTATTTCGCCGTGCATCTTGCCCGTGCTTCCCGTCATTTTCTTTTCCGGCGGCGTCGAAGGGGCGCGCAGCGACGGCACCGCGGGGGACGGCACCGTTAAGGTCTCCCGCTGGCGCCCCTACCTCGTGATCGCGGGATTGATCGTCAGCTTCAGCGTGTTCACCTTGATCGGTTCGCTGCTTCTCGCGCTGCTGAATCTGCCGCAGGATGTGCTGCGGTACGCCGGCATCGTTGTGCTCACGCTGATCGGGGTCGGGCTCATCGTCCCGCGCTTCGAAGCGATACTGGAGAAGCCGTTTTCCTGGATTCCCCGCAAGGATGTCGGCACCGCACACGGCGGATTCGTACTCGGCCTGGCGCTCGGGCTGGTGTACGTCCCGTGCGCGGGCCCCGTGCTGGCCGCTATCACCGTCGCGGGCTCGACCGGCCGCATCGGTGTGGAGACGGTCGTGCTGACCACCACCTTCGCGATCGGCGCCGCCATCCCATTGCTCATCTTCGCCCTGGCAGGTCGCCGGGTTGCCGAGCGGGTCAGGTCGTTCCGCAAGCACCAGCGCGGCATCCGGGTCACCGGCGGAGTGCTCATGGTCGCCCTCGCGATCGGTCTCGTCTTCAACCTGCCGCAGCTTTTGCAACGGCTCGTCCCCGATTACACGAGCGCGCTGCAGAACCAGTTCTCCAGTTCCGACCAGGTGTCGAAGGCGCTGAACCTGGTTGTCTGGTGAACGACCAGAACAAGCAGCTATCCACGTGCACCAACAACGCAACCGAGTTGCAGCGTTGCGGCACCGCACCCGACCTGACGGGGCTGCAAGGCT
>JBDSDO010000012.1:0-15776 GCA_039920505.1 Terrimesophilobacter sp. | reverse complement strand
AAGATGCGGTCCAAGCGCGGCTCCATCCTTGAGGTGCGCATCAGCGACGGCAGCGGCATCCTCACCCTCATGTTCTTCAACCAAACCTGGCGGACGAAGGAACTGCGCCCGGGGGTGCGGGGCATCTTCGCGGGCAAAATCGGTAGCTACAACGCCGTGCCACAACTCGCGCATCCGAACTACGAGCTGTTCGCCGCGGATGACGACGCGGGCGACGAGGCGGGCCTGAAGTTCGCGCAGCAGCCGATCCCGCTCTACCCGGCTACCGGCTCCGTCGCCAGCTGGCAGTTGCACAAGTCCATCGTGATCGTGCTCGACACCCTGGGGGAGTTGCCAGACCCGATCCCCGACGACGTGAGAGCCGACCGTGGACTGATCCCATTCAGACGGGCGCTAGAGCTCGTCCACCGCCCGCAGAAGGACTCCGACTGGGGCGCCGCACGCAAGGCGCTGCGGTTCCGGGAGGCGTTCTTGCTGCAGGCGGCACTGCTTCAACAGCGCAATCTGTTGCGGGCACAGCCGGCGGAGCCGCGTCTGCCGGAACCCGGAGGATTCCTCGAGCGCTTCGACGGTCACCTGCCGTTCACACTCACCCACGACCAGGAAACGGTCGGGGCCGAGCTTGCCTCTGACCTGGCCTCCGCGGTGCCGATGAACCGGCTCCTGCAGGGCGAAGTAGGCTCCGGCAAGACTCTCGTCGCGCTGCGCGGGATGCTGGCCGTCGCCGACTCCGGGGGACAGTCGGCACTCCTGGCGCCGACGTAAGTGCTCGCCGCGCAGCACCTGCGCTCCATCGTCCAGTCCCTTGGACCCGAACTCGCCGCCGACCTGCGGCCGACACTCATCACCGGACAACTGCCGCAGGCCGTGCGCAAAAAGGCTCTACTGTCAGCGATCTCCGGACAATCGCACATCGTCGTCGGCACCCACGCGTTGCTGAGCGAATCCGTCGGGTTCTACGACCTCGGACTTATCGTGGTCGACGAACAACACCGGTTCGGTGTTGAGCAGCGCGAGGCGTTGCGACGCAAGGGCAGCACCCCGCCGCACACTCTCGTGCTCACTGCGACGCCGATCCCGCGCACCGTTGCGATGACGGTATTCGGCGACCTCGACATCTCCACCATTGCAGAACTGCCCTCCGGACGCGTTCCCATCGTCACCCACGTCGTTCCCCTGGCCGAGAAACCAGGCTGGTCCGGTCGAATCTGGGCCAGAGTTGCCGAGGAGATCGCGCTCGGCCGTCAGGCGTTCGTGGTCTGTCCCGCGATCGACGCGGCGCTGGTCGAGGAAGATGCGCAGGAGCCGCTGGACCTCGTCAGTGCCCGTACCCGCGCCGCCGTGCCGCGGGCCAGCGTCGCCGCCACGATCGAGGAGCTGCGGAAGAACCCGCTGCTGGCCGGCGCGCGCATCGAGGCGCTCCACGGACGACTGCCGGGAGAGGCAAAAGACGAACTGATGCGCGCCTTCGCCGCAGGCGACATCGATGTGCTCGTGGCCACCACAGTGATCGAGGTCGGCGTCGACGTCCCCAATGCTTCGACAATGGTCATCCTCGACGCCGATCGGTTTGGCGTTTCACAATTGCACCAACTTCGCGGACGAGTCGGCCGTGGCGCGGTGCCGGGCCTCTGTCTCATGGTGACACATGCCGAAATGGGAATGTTGGGCAGGGAACGAGTGGAGGCGGTGGCCAGGACACTCGACGGGTTCGAGCTGGCGCAAGCCGACCTCGAACTGCGGCAGGAAGGTGACGTGCTCGGCAGTGCCCAGTCCGGCGGTCGTTCCTCGCTCAAGTTACTGCGGGTGGCCAAGGACGGGCAGCTCATCAGCGACGCCCGCACGATCGCCCACGAGGTGCTGGATGCCGACGCGCAGCTGCAGGAACACACGGCGTTGCGCGATGCGCTTGCCCGCCGCCTCGACGATGAGTCCAGGGATTTCCTCGCTAAGAACTAGCTGACAACGGCAGGTCCACGGCTGATCCCGCGTGCCGACCGGTACGCTGAAGTCATGCACAGGATCGCCGTAGTCCCCGGCTCGTTCGACCCGGTCACTCTGGGTCACCTCGATGTCATCCATCGTGCCGCCGGTATATTCGATGAACTGCATGTGTTGGTGGTACACAATCCGGACAAGGCGGCGCTGTTGCCAGTAACGCAACGGGTCTCGCTCATCGAGCGCGCGATTGCCGAGGCGAAGCTGTCGTCGAACATCAAAGTGACCTCGTGGAGCGTCGGCTTGCTCGTCGATTACTGCACGGAGGTGGGGGCCAGCGTGCTCGTCAAAGGCGTCCGTTCCCAACTTGACGTCGCCTACGAGACCCCGATGGCAATCGTGAACCGCAATCTCGCGGGAGTGGAGACGGTGTTCCTGCTCCCGGATCCCGCGCACGCCCACGTCTCGAGCAGTCTGGTGCGGCAGGTCGCTGCCCTGGGCGGCGACGTGTCACCGTACGTGCCTCGCGCCGTCGCGGAGTTCCTGCAGAACCCTTGAGCGGAGCTTGCTGATGGGCCTGTCGCGTGCCGCACTGGACGAGTTCCGCGGCGTGTCCGTGCCCGACCTCGTGGGTCCCGGACTCCGGCTGCTCATCGTCGGTATCAACCCCGGCCTGCGCTCAGCGGCGATGCATGCCCACTTCAGCCGCCGCGGCAGGTTCTACCGGGCGCTCTTCCATGCCGGGATCACCGACCGGGTCATCGACGCCTTCGAAGGGATGGCCCAGGAGGACAGCGCGTACCTCATCCAGCGGGGCGTCGGCATCAGCAGCCTCGTCGCAGGAGCCACCGCCCGGGCGGACGAGTTGACACCCCAGCA
Organism: Terrimesophilobacter sp.; assembly: GCA_039920505.1. Taxonomy (GTDB): domain Bacteria; phylum Actinomycetota; class Actinomycetes; order Actinomycetales; family Microbacteriaceae; genus Parafrigoribacterium. The sequence continues at coordinate 12,959 of JBDSDO010000012.1, read as the reverse complement.
GCTCCATGCGGGAGCGGTGAGCCTGACCGAACGTGTCGCCCGAAGCCGGCCCAGGGTGGTAGCGATGCTCGGCATCACCGCGTACCGGGTGGCCTTCGGGGCCCCGAAGGCGCTCGTCGGACGGCAGTCGGAATCACTCGCTGGGGCGCAAGTGTGGGTGGTGCCGAACCCGAGCGGACTGAACGCGCACTCGAGCCTCGCCGACCTTAGTGTCGCCTATCGTGAGGTCGCCGTGGCCGCCGGCATCGACGTCTACGACTCTCACCAGTGACGCACGTGCCGATTGGAGACTAAGGACAGCATGCTTCCCCTCAAACTCGGGTACAAGGCATCCGCGGAGCAGTTCAACCCGCGCGATCTCGTGGAGTTCGCGGTCGCCGCCGAGGCGCACGGCTTCGACAGCGTCACCGTGAGCGATCACTTCCAGCCGTGGCGCCACGAGGGCGGTCACGCGCCGTTCTCACTGTCCTGGATGGCGGCGGTCGGGGAGCGCACGACGAGGGTGCAGATCGGCACCTCGGTGATGACCCCGACGTTCCGCTACAATCCGGCCGTGATTGCACAGGCCTTCGCGACGATGGGCTGCCTTTACCCTGGTCGGATCATGCTCGGCGTCGGCACCGGTGAGGCCCTCAACGAGATCGCGACCGGATTCCGCGGGGCGGGTGAGCCGGACTGGCCGCCGTTCACAGAGCGGTTCGCGCGTCTCCGCGAGGCGGTGCGCCTCATGCGCCAGCTCTGGACCGAAGACCGTGTCGACTTCCAGGGCGAGTTCTACTCCACCCACGGCGCTTCCATCTACGACCGGCCGGACACGCCCGTCCCCGTGTACATCGCGGCGGGCGGACCGGTGGTCGCACGCTATGCTGGCCGCGCTGGCGACGGGTTCATCTGCACATCCGGAAAAGGCATGGACCTCTACACCGACAAGCTCCTCCCCGCCGTGCGGGAGGGGGCGGATGCGGTGGCCCGCGATTGTGCCGAAATCGACCGGATGATTGAGATCAAGCTCAGCTACGACACCTCCTATGAGGCGGCGTTGGAGAACACGCGGTTCTGGGCGCCCCTCGCGCTCGGCACACAGCAGAAGCACGACATCCACGATCCGATCGAGATGGAGAAGGCGGCGGATGCCCTCCCCATCGAACAGATCGCCTCGCGGTGGATCGTGGGCGCCGACCCGGATGAGGTCGTCGCGCAGGTCAAGCAGTACCTCGATGCGGGCCTGAACCATCTGGTATTCCACGGTCCCGGCCACGACCAGTCCCGGTTCCTTGAGCTTTTCGAGCGCGACCTGGCGCCGCGGTTGCGCGCTCTGGGCTGAGACGACGGAGACACACTGATGCGCAATCCGATCGGCTACGCCGCCGCGCTGGAGCAGTTCCACCCCACCGAGATCCTCGAGTTGAGCGGTTATGCCGAGCACCACGGATTCAGCGGCGTCATGGCGGCGGATCGGTTCCAACCGTGGGTGCCGCAACAGGGGCAGGCGTCGTTCGTGTGGAACGTGCTCGGAGCTCTCGGACAGCTCACCACCGGAGACCTCGGAACCGGCATGACAGTGCCGACGTTCCGGCAGCATCCCGCCATGGTCGCCCAGGCCAGCGCGACCCTCGCGGCGATGTATCCGGGCAGGCACTGGCTCGGCATCGGATCGGGAGAGGCGATCGACGAACACATCACGGGCGCATACTGGCCAGAAACTGCGGAGCGCATCAACCGGATGTTCGAGGCCGTCGAGGTGATCCACAAGCTCTTCGGTGCATCCCACGCCGGACGCGACGCGAAACATGCGGGCGCGTACTTCACACTGGAGTCGACCAGACTGTGGACCATGCCTGCCGTGCGGCCTGAGATTCTCGTCGCCACGTCCGGACCGGTGACGGCAAAGCGCGCCGGCCGCACCGTCGACGGGCTCATTATCGACGGTGCCCCGATCGACAAGATTCCCGGACTGTTCGAGAGGTTTGACGCGGGCGCTCGCGACGTGGGACGTCCGCCAGGCACCAAGGTGCTGCGTCTGCACCTCAGTTGGGCCACCACGAAGGAGGAAGCCATGACCAACGCGATCACGCAGTGGCCGAACGGCGGCGTTCGGTTTCCGCGGTCCGACATCCGGTCGCCGTTCGAGTTTGAGCAACTCGCTAAGCTCGTGCGACCGGAAGACTTTGAGGGGCGGATGCTCGTGTCCGAGGATCCCGATGTGCACCGGGCCCACATTCAGAAATTCGCCGACCTCGGCTTCGACAAGATCTACCTGCACAACGTCGGCCGCAATCAACGGGAGTGGATCGACGTGTTCGCTCGCGACGTGCTCCCCGCACTGGTGCGCTGAGCGATGTTCAGCGTCGAAGCGCTCGAGGGCATCCCGGAAATCGTCGCGGGCGACGACCTGGCCACCATCATCGGCGACGCCATCGAACGCAGCAGCAGTGGCCTGCAACCGGGCGATATTCTCGCCATCACCTCGAAGATCGTCTCGAAGGCCGAGGGCCGCACGGTGCGGGCGCCAGCCCGCGAGGATGCGATCACCGCGGAGACCGTGCGTGTCGTCGCGACGCGGACACACCCCGGCGGGCTCACCCGCATCGTCGAGAACCGGCTCGGGCTCGTGCTCGCCGCCGCCGGAGTCGACTCCAGCAACACGCCGTACGGCACGGTGCTCCTGCTGCCGCGCGACCCGGACGCGAGCGCAGTGCTCTTGGCTCAGGCGCTGAGAGACCGCTTCGACGCGGCCGTCGGCGTCGTCATCACCGACACCCTCGGCCGCCCGTGGCGCGTGGGACAGACGGATGCCGCCATCGGCGCCGCAGGCATCCGCGTGCTCGATGACTTGCGCGGAGGCCACGACGCCAATGGACGGCCGCTCGAGGTCACCGTCCGCGCTGTCGGGGACGAAATCGCCGCCGCCGCCGATCTCGTGAAGGGCAAAGCCGACAACCTGCCCGTCGCGCTCATCCGTGGTCTTCGGCAGTTCGTCGTCGGGCTGGATGCGCCCGGCGCGCGCTCCATCATCCGCGACGCCGAACATGACATGTTCCGCCAGGGCAGCGCCGAGGCACGAGCGGAAGGCTTCGCCGCGGGCTTGGATGCAGGTCTCGCACGCGACGCCACGCACACCCCGGCGGCAGATGCCAGGTAGATTCCCGGCCGTCACAATGGCAGACTCCAGTCACACCCTGTTACATTTCAGTCGGAGTCGACCATGAACAGTATTGCGCCCGAGCTCGAGTCGGGAAGGCTCGACTCGGGAACGGCCCGAACGGTGACGGGCATGCCGCTGGCGGACTTCGCGGCCGTGAGCCGGCACATCGTCGACACGATCGAAACCGTCATCGACGGAAAGCGGGAAGTCGCCACCACGGCGCTCACGGTTCTGCTCGCCGAGGGGCACCTGCTGATCGAGGATGTTCCGGGCGTCGGAAAGACCATGCTCGCGCGTGCCCTGGCGCGCTCGGTCCACTGCACGGTCAACCGCATCCAGTTCACCCCAGACCTGCTGCCCTCCGACATCACCGGGGTGTCGGTCTACAACCAGGAAAAGCGCGAATTCGAGTTCAAGCCGGGACCGGTGTTCGCGAACCTCGTCATCGGCGACGAGATCAACCGTGCCTCCCCGAAGACGCAGTCGGCACTGCTGGAAAGCATGGAGGAGAACCAGGTCAGCGTCGACGGTGTCACCTACCGGCTGGCCAGGCCGTTCGCCGTCGTCGCCACCCAAAACCCCGCAGAAATGGAAGGCACCTATCCGCTGCCGGAGGCGCAGCGCGACAGATTCATGGCTCGGATCTCGATGGGCTACCCGGATCAGCAGTCCGAAATGGCCATGCTGCGCTCGCGGGCGCTGGTCAGTCCGCTTGAGAGCGTCATCCCCCTGGTGAACACCGCGCAACTGCTGTCGATGATCCACACCGTGCGCAGCGTGTACGTGTCGCCGGCAATCGAACAATACGCGGTGTCGATCGTGCAAGCCACCCGGCACGACCCCGACCTGCGGCTGGGCGCCAGCCCCCGCGCGACACTCCACCTCGTGCGTGCGGCCAAAGCCACCGCCGCCCTCGCGGGACGAGACTTCGTGCTCCCCGACGACATCGACGTGCTCGCCGTCGCCGTGCTCAGCCACCGGCTGATTCCGGTGCGTCGAGCACTCACCGGGCCCGGCGAGACCGTGGAGGGCATCGTGCAGCGCATCGTTGCGGCGACCACCGTGCCGGTCGGCTCCGGCGCAAGCTGACGAACGCTGCCATGTCACTGTGGCGACGGGCCCGACACTCGGTGAGGACGATGAGACTCACCCGGCGTGGCCTGTGGATGCTGACGCTCGGGGTGGTCTCGATCCTCGCGGCCTACGTCATCGGGCGCACCGAGCTCGTTTACCTCGGCAGTCTGCTGGTCCTGCTGCCGGTCGGCGCGCTGGTCTTCCTCCGTGCGCGCCCCGTGCGCCTCGGCGTCGACCGACGGTTCACCCCTGCGGTACTCAGTGCAGGGCACATCGCCACCGTGTCGGTCGAGGTGCACAATCTCTCGCGCTCCTCGAGCGCCGACGTCGCTTGGCGCGACGTGTGGCCGTGGTATTCCACCCAGGCGCCGGCCGGTCGCCTCCCGTCGCTTCTGCCGGGTGGGCGGTTGTTCGCCCATCGCGGCCACGGGCTGCGCTACCGGGTGACGCCTCCCAGGCGCGGCGTCTTCGAGATCGGGCCGCTGCGCGTCACAGCAGAGGATCCCTTCGGGCTCGCGCTGCGGGAGAGTGAGGTTGGTGCGACGCACACGGTCCTCGTGGTGCCCGACGTGGTCCCGCTGCTGGACACTGTGCACGTGATCGCCGCAGACGACGGTTCCGGTCGCACGCTGCAACGCCAAACCGCCAGTGGCGTCGACGACCTCATGGCACGCGAATACCGCATCGGTGACGCGCTGCGCCGGGTGCACTGGCGCGCATCCGCCCACCGGGGCGACCTGATGGTGCGTCAGGAAGAACAACGCTCGCACGCCGAGGCGCGCATCCTGCTCGACACCCGCCGTGCGGGGCACCGCGATGCCTCCGTTGACTTCGAACCGGAAAGCGACAGCCTGGAATGGGCGGTGCGGTTCACCGCTTCCCTCGGAGTACACCTGAACCGGCGCGGGTTCGCTGTCCACATCGTGGAGACCTGCCCGCGCCAGATCGCCAGTCTCGATCAAGCACAGGAGTTTCTCGCTTCTCTCGCCGAGGTCCGGTTGTCCGACGAGCCCATCGCCGATGAGGCACTGTTGTTTTCGCCGGGGGCGTCGCGTTCATTCGGGTCGATGTTTGCTGTGCTGGCGGATGCCGAAGACGAAGTGGTCGAGCGCCTTGTGCGAGCCGCACCGGCGTTCGACACGGCGGTGGCATTCCTCGTGAGCCGGCGTAACACCTCCCTCGCGTCGCCGCTGCGCGCCGCCGGCTGGGTGTGCGTCGCGGTGAGTCCGCGCGACAGTCTCGACGACGTGTGGCTGGGTGCCGCACGGGCACTTCAGGCGCACCGTGCAGGAGCGTAGCGTGCGCTCGGCGGCCAGGCGTCAGGACGATACGGGTGAAGACACCCGCGTACGCACCAGCCTGAATCTGATGTTGGCGTTCTGGATCGCTGCTCTCGGCCTGCATGTCCTGCTGACGGACCTGGCGTGGTGGCTGGTCGTCTGCCTCGTCGTCGCAGCGGTACTCGGCGTCCCAGCCGCGGCCCGCGCGTGGGTGCCGTGGCGCGGTGCGCCGCCGATTGCCGCGATCGGCGCGCTGCTGGTAATGCTCACCGTGTTCTTCGCCCCGAGCACCGCGTTCCTCGCCGTCGTGCCGACGTGGGACACCTTCGGGCGATTCGGCTCGCTGATCGCGCAGGCGGTGACCTCGATCAACCACCAGTCGACGCCGGCCGATCCGAACACGGCGATCGTCTTCCTGCTTTGCGCCGGGGTCGGCACGATGGCGGTGCTGGCGGATGCACTCGCGATCTCGGCTGAGCGGCCCGCGCTCGCCGGGGTGCCGCTGCTGGTGGTCGTTGCGGTGCCCGCGATCACCGCATCGGGCCTCACCGACTTGGGTGTTTTCCTTCTGGTCGCCGCGACGTATCTGTGGCTTCTGCAGCGACGCGGCCGCGTGCAGCAGAGGCGGTTCTCCTTGGCGCTCGGTGCCGGGATGCTCGCGGCGACGCTCGCGCTGCCGGCCCTTCTGCCCGCCGTTGCGGAGGCGCCGTCCATCGGCGGCCGCAATGGCGGTTTCGCGGCGGGCATCAACCCGGTGGTGAACCTGGGAGACGATCTCAGGCGCGGTGCCATCCAGACGGCGTTGACTTACACCACCGACTCCGGGCAGGGGACTTACCTGCGCCTGGTGAGTCTGCAGAACTTCAGCGGCGGCGGCTGGACTCCCGACAAGGTCGCCATCGACAGAACCAACACGACTGCCAAGTTCGCACTGCCACCGGGGTTGTTCGGCGACGTCGAGACCACAGTCGATCGAACCCACGTGTCCGTCGATCAACTGGACAGTCCGTGGTTGCCGGCGCCCTATCCGAGCGTGAAGATTACCGGGCTGAACGGCGACTGGTTCTGGGAGAAGGCTGCGCTGACTGTCTCCAGCCCGGACCGGTCCAGTTGGGGCGAGAACTACACTGTCGACTCTCTGGTGCTTGCCCCGACCCCCGACCAACTCAGGACAGCGGGGACGAGTGTTCCCTCCAGCCTCGAGCGTTACCTTCAGCTGCCTAATGGGATGCCGGAGGTCATCTCCTCTACAGCCAGGAGAGTCGCCTCGAGCGCCGGATCCAACTACGAAAAGGCGTTGGCGCTGCAAGAATTTTTCCGGCACGGCGACTTCGAATACTCGGAGAGCGCACCGGTGCAACAAAACTATGACGGCTCTGGCATGGAGGTCATCGCAAAATTCCTCGAGGTTAAGCAGGGCTATTGCATCCACTTCGCCTCGGCGATGACGGTGATGGCCCGCAGCCTCGGCATCCCCGCCCGCATGGCCGTCGGATTCCTGCCCGGCGTGCTCACCACGAACCGCACTGCGGGCCAGAACATTTTCCGGGTCACCACGCACGAACTGCACACCTGGCCGGAACTGTACTTCGAGGGTGTCGGCTGGGTGCGGTTCGAGCCCACGGTGAGCCGAGGCGACGTGCCCGATTACGCGATTCAGGGGTTGGCCGGAGTGCCGGTACCGCCCCCGCCTGCGGCGACAGACCCGGCACCGCCGACGTCGGCCCCGCGTGAGCCGAATGATCCTGGAGCTCTGGCACCGTCTGATCCGGCCGCGGCGCCGACGGATCCGACGGCCGTCGACACCGCCGCCATCTGGCTGGCCGCCCTCGGCGGGGCGCTGTTGATTCTCGTCCTGGTGCTCGTCCCCGCGGTGGTCCGGGCGGGACAGCGCGTCTGGTGCCTGCTGCGGTTGTGGCGGGGTTCCGGTACCGCGACCGACGCGTGGACCGAGCTGCTCCACAGCGCCGAGGACCTGGGTCTGCCGCTCTCGAACACCCAGACCCCACGGGAGACGGCCAGCACCCTCGCCGCGGCGGCAGGCATAGACCTGGCCGGTCCGTTGGCCAAGGTGGTGCGCGGCGTCGAGATCCAGTCGTACGCGAAACCGGGGGGATCCACGCTCACCGTGGACACGACCAGGGTGAGCGCCGGCGACGCCGTGCGGTCCATCCTGCAATTGCACACGCACTCCGACCCGCCCACCCGCGTCCATGCGGCGCTCCTGCCGCGTTCGATCTGGTACCGGATGCTGGCTCCGTTCAGTCGAGCGGGCTGAACGCGATCACCGGCCGGCCGGTGTTCGGTTGCGGGAGCACCACCGCATCCACGCCGTAGACGTCGAGGATGAGTTCGGGGGTGAGGATTTGCGCCGTCAATCCGGCGAGGATCACTCGGCCGTGTTGCAGCACAACGAGGTGGTCGCTGGCCGCGGCGGCGAGGCCAAGGTCGTGCAGGGCGGCCAGCACGCTGACGCCCGAACGTGCCAGTGAGTTCAACAGGCGCAGGGTCGCCAGCTGCGCGCGGATATCGAGGTGATTGGTCGGTTCGTCCAACAGCAGGAGCCGGGGCCGCTGGGCCAGGGCCTTCGCCAGCAAGACGCGTTGGCGTTCTCCGCCGGACAGGGTCGTGAAATCCCGGTCGGCGAACGCGTCCATCTGAGCGGCGACCAGGCTCTGCTCGACGACCTCGCGGTCGGCCCTGCCATCCTCGCCCCACAGCGACTGGTACGGCGTGCGGCCCAGCGCGACCACTTCACGCACACTCAGCGCCAATTCGGTGGAGGCATCCTGTTCCACGAGGCTGACGATCTGCGCGCGCCGACGACGGGGCAGCCTGAGCAGGTCTTCGTCGTCGAAACCGATAGAACCGCCGCTGGTCTTCTGCGCCGCCGCGATCGCCCGCAGCAGCGTGCTTTTACCGGCGCCGTTCGGGCCGATGAGGGCGCTGAACGACCCGGATGGCGCGGTGCAGTCCACCCCGTCCAGCAGCAGCGTCCCGTCGATCCGCACGTCGACGCGGGACACGACCAGACCGCTCATGTCTCGCTCTTCCTGCGGGCGAGCAGTACCGCAAAGATCGGTGCACCGATCAGCGCAGTGATGATCCCCACCGGAAGCTCACGCGGATCGAACAGCGACCGCGCCGCGGTGTCTGCCCAGATGAGAAAGATCGCGCCGACCAGCGCGACCAGCGGTAGCAAAGTGCGGTGACGCACACCGGAGACCAGGCGCACCGCGTGCGGCAGGATCAGTCCGACGAACCCGATCGACCCGCTCACCGACACCATCGCGCCGGTGAGCAGCGCGGTCGCGCCAAGCAGCGACCAGCGCACCCCCTGCACATTGACGCCGAGAGTCGCCGCCGACGTGTCGCCGAACGCGAACGCGTCGAGGATGCGTCCGCTCAGCAGGATCGGAACTCCTGCAACGACGATTGCCGCGAATCCGATGGCCACGGCGGGCCAGCGCGCCCCGGCGAGCGAGCCGAGCAACCAGCCGAGGATTTCCCGGTAAGAGTCGCCGGTGACGGTCCAGAAGATGATCAGACTCGTCGCAGCCGAGGCAAGCGCGGAGACCGCCAGGCCTGCCAGCACGGTGCGGCTCGGGGTGATCCGCCCGAGCGAATTCGCCAGCAGCAGCGTCGTGCCCAGCGCCACCATGGCGCCCAGAAACGCTGCCAACGGCAGCAGCAGCGCCGCGCCGAGCAGCAACACCGCCACCGCGCCCAGCGACGCCCCCGAGGACAAACCGAGCAGGTACGGGTCGGCCAGCGGATTACGGGTGAGCGCTTGCATCACGGCGCCGCTGACCGCGAGGCCCGCGCCCACTGCGGCAGCGGTCAGCACGCGGGGCAGCCGCAGCTCCCAGACAATCCCGTCGCGCAGCAGGCTCAGCGGGCTGTGTCCGAGCCCCAGGTGGTGCAGCACGCTTCCCCAGACCTCCGTCGGCGTGATCTGCGCAGGGCCGATCGTGATGGCAAACGTCACCGAAGCCATGAGCACCGCTGCGAGCAGGATGCCCCACAACAGGCCCCGCCCGTTCGGTCGGTCGGCGCGCCCAACACCGTTTCCCCGCACCATCAATGTCGGGGGCGGGGAGACGGTATCGGGAGCGGTCGCCTGGTTGTCGCGCATTTAGTCCAGATTCAATTTCGCCAGCTGCCTGGCCAGGTCGGCCGCCGCGGACACCGAGCGCACCCCGGCTTCGCTGGCCGGGAACGGCACTGTCAGGTAGCGGTTGTGTTTGACGGCATCCAGATTCGCGGTCGCGGGATTGCTCTGGAGCACCTGGATCTTGTGGGCCACGGTGTTCCACGACGCATCGACGAGCACTATCACATCGGGGTTCGCGTCGATCACGGCTTCCCAGTTGAACGGGGTCCAGGTGTTCTTGATCGACCCGGCGATATTGTTCAAACCCACCGTTTCCATGAGCAGTTCTGGAGCGCCGACGCCGGCGCCGACGTACGGCGTGTCGGAGCCGGACGAATACCACAGTGCCGTCAGTCCGCGGGAATCGGGTGTCACGGCGGCCAATTCCGCCCGTTGCTCCTTCAGCAGCGACGTGTCATCGGCGCGGAAGATGGTCGCGACTTGACCGATCTCGGCGAAGATGTCGTCGAAGCCGAGTTTCGCGGGTTTGTACGCTGGTTCCTCACAGGCTGACGGTGACACGTAGCTGGCGACGCCCAGCGCCGCGAGATCGGCGCGTGCTCCGGCGCCGTCCGCAGAGAAGTTCGACTCCCAGCCGGCATACACGAGGTCGGGGCTGGCGTTCAGCACGGCCTCCTGGGATGGCACCCGTTCGGCGAGCACCGGAAGTCTTGCGGCGGCGGCCGCCCAACGCTGTGGCACCGGTCCGTCCTGGAAGGCGGTGCCGACGATGCGGTCGCCGAGTCCAAGGGCCAGGAGCATCTCGGTGGAGGTGGATTTGATGGTGATCACGCGTTGCGGGGCGGTGGCGAACTTCACGGGAGTGCCGCAATTGTCCACAGACACGATCGCGCTTTTTTTTGCGCTCGGGGCGTTCGGAGTGGCCGGTGCCGGCGCGACGGCAGGAACGCATCCGGCAAGGCCAGAGACGACGATGATCGCGAGCGTAGTGGCGCTGAAACGGGAGAGGATGCCTGGCATGGGTGACTTTCGAAACGGCGCGGAGGAAGGGCGCGGAGGAGTGGGCCGAAAAAGAACGAGGACCAGTCGCCTCAATTCCGGGGCTGACGCACCGCGCGACATCCGGCGCAGGGGTCTCTTGAGCCATCGTACGTCCTGGGCCGTGCTCGTGAACATCCGGTTGCCTCGCGTAAACTTGGGGCTCGTGGCCCATCCCCAGAAGACGCCGTTCACAGTAGACGTTTACGACCTCATGCATCGTCCGGGCGAGATGCGCGAATACCACCTCGATGTCGTCGCCCCGGAACGCTTCGGCAACGCCATGATCGGCGTTCCCGCTGGCGGCACGGTGCAGGTCGACCTGCGGTTGGAGGCGCTGCACGACGGTCTTCTCGCCAGCGCGGAAGTCGTCACCACCGCTGCCGGGGAGTGCGGGCGGTGCCTCATCGGCATGGAACTGCCTGTTCAAGTCGAGATTCGGGAGCTTTTCGCGTACTCTGAAACGGAAGCTTTCGAGTATGCGTGTCGCAACGATACGCTGGACCTCGAACCCGTCATTCGGGATGCGGTGGTGTTGTCGCTGCCGTTCCAACCGATCTGCCAAGAGGATTGCCTTGGTCTGTGTCCGCAGTGCGGGGCGCGGCTACTGGACGATCTTGGTCACAAACACGAGGCCGAGGTCGATCCGCGGTGGGCTGCCCTGTCGGGTTTGGCGGGGATAGCAGAAACCGCCGGAGATGACTCTCCTGTACCAGAAGCACACGATGTCGCCGACGCGGTGGACGTCGAAAGAGAGAGAGATAAGTAATGGCTGTACCGAAGCGCAAGATGTCCCGCGCGAGCACGCGCGCCCGTCGTGCACAGTGGAAGGCGACCCCTCCCACTCTCGTGAAGACCCTTGAGGGTGGCAAGGTCACCTACAGCCTCCCGCACCGCGCGAAGGTTGTCGAAGACTCCACCGGCACCCCGCTGTACCTCGAGTACAAGGGCCGCAAGGTCGCAGACGTTTAGTCCGTCGTCAGAACGGATGGGGGCAACTCGTGTCTGGCGTTGACCTCGGCGCTGGACGATCCGGCGCTGGCGACTCCGGCACCCCGCGCGCCGTAGAGCCAGCCGCAGGCGACCTCGCAGAACAACTTCTCATCGCAATCAGTGCTGAGCACCTTCAGCTTGCACTGACGCACCGCTCGTTCGCGTACGAGAACGGCGGCATTGCACACAACGAACGACTCGAATTCCTCGGCGACTCGATCCTCGGCCAAGCGGTGACAGTAATGCTCTATACCGAGTACCCCGATCTGCCCGAGGGCGAACTCGCCAAGCGGCGTGCCAGCCTCGTGAGCAGTGTTGCTCTGGCAGAGATCGCGCGGGGAATAGGGCTTGGCAAGCACATCAGACTCGGCCACGGCGAAGAACTCACCGGCGGCCGCGACAAGTCGTCCATCCTGGCCGACACGGTCGAGGCGGTCATCGGCGCCGCATATATCGACGCCGGGGGCGAAGCGGCCACAGCGCTGGTGCTGCGGCTGATCGCGCCGCTGCTCACGGACCCCGAGAGGTTCGGCGCCGCCATGGACCCGAAGACCAGCCTGCAGGAACTCTCGGCAAAGCTCGGGAGAGGCGTCCCCAGCTACATCGTCACCGAAACCGGACCCGATCACTCGAAATGGTTCCACGCCGAGGTGGTGCTCGCGGGCGATCACATCGCATCCGGCCACGGTTCGAGCAAGAAGCACGCTGAAATGGCCGCGGCCCTGGACGCCTGGGCGATCCTCCAAGCCGGCGCCAGCTAGCGTTGCCGGAACTGCCAGAGGTCGAGGTGGTGCGCCGGGGCCTCGCGCCGGCCGTCACCGGAGCGACGGTGACCGCAGTCGCGGTCTATGACGAGCGGTCGTTGCGGCGCCACCCCGGTCCGGCCGAAGATTTCGTCGACAGGCTCACCGGCGGCATCCTGCAGCATGCGTCGCGGCGCGGCAAGTTCCTTTGGTTGCCATTGGGAGCCGAGGATGAGGCACTTGTGGTGCACTTGGGGATGAGCGGGCGGGTGCTGCTGCGCGAGCCGGGAACGGATGACGCGCGCACGCGCATCCGGATCGACCTTGAACATCCGGAGCACGGCCCGCTGCGGCTGAATTTTGTGGACCAGCGCATCTTCGGGTCCATGGGCATTGACGATCTGGTGCCGGCACTGGACGTTCCCGGGCAGCGGATGCCGGCCAGCGTGTCGCACATCGCCCGCGACCCGCTCGACCCGCACTTCAACGACCGCGGCTTCCTGGCAGCGTTAGCCTCGCGCAATAGTGCCGTGAAGCGTGCGATCCTCGACCAGAACCTCATCAGCGGGGTC
>JBDSDO010000011.1:0-18689 GCA_039920505.1 Terrimesophilobacter sp. | reverse complement strand
GTCTTTCGCAGCCATGGCCACCTCCACGACGAGGATGGCGCAACAGCGGGTGGGTGACGCCCCGTACGGCTCGAATGGCGCAGTTCTGCCGAATCATCGTCCTGGGGAGGACAAGCCGGAGAAGTGCTGTCTGGACTATTCGTCCAGTGCGAGTTCCTTCGGTAGCTCAAGCTCCTTGGACGAGAGTTCCTCGACATTGACGTCTTTGAAGGTGAGCACACGCACCGCCTTCACGAACCGGTCGGAACGGTACACGTCCCACACCCACACGTCATGCATGGTCAATTCGAAATAGAAGTCGTGCTCGGTATCCTGGCGCACGAGTTCGACCTCGTTGGCAAGATAGAACCGTCGTTCGGTTTCCACCACGTAGCGAAATTGCGACACGACGTCGCGATACTCGCGGAACAGCGCCAGTTCCACTTCTCGGTCGTAATCTTCGAACTCATCCTCGTCCATTGAAGCCATCCTACGAGGGTTCCCGTCGGTCTGCTGATCGCCGTGGGCTCCGGAGTAATCCGGAACTCTACCCCAGTGCGCCCTGCAGCAGTTCGGGCTGTCTGAGCCAACTGCGCCGATGAAAATCGGTCGCACCCCGCTGCGCGATCGCCGCGAAATGGGCGGCGCTGCCATAGCCTTTGTTCTCGCTCCAGCGATAGCCCGGCGTCGTCGCATCAGCCTCGATCATCAAATGGTCGCGGTGCACCTTGGCGATGACGGATGCCGCAGCGACCGAGGCGCACTCCTGATCGGCCTTGACCCTGGTGCGCAGCCTCACCCTGGTCGCGAGCACCGGATTCAGGTAGTCGTACGAGCCATCGAGCAACACGACGCTGTCCTCGAGCAGCACCCCGGCCTCCACCAGCACCGCCAGGGCACGTTTGCCTGCCAGTCCGAGCGCAATGGACAACCCGAGCCTGTCGATTTCCCGCGGCGTCGCCAGCCCGACCGCCGAGTGCAGCGACCAGCGTCGGCTGAGCGGTGCCAACAGTTCCCGATGCTTCTCACTGAGCATCTTGGAGTCGCGCAACCCCTTCGGGAAGGCCCTGGTGCGCGCATCCACGACGCACAGACCCACGGCGACCGGCCCGGCGATCGCGCCGCGGCCGACCTCGTCGCAGCCGATGACGAACTTCGCACCGCCCCGGTGCAGCGCCCGTTCCTGCTTCAGGGTCGGGTCGACGACCATTCAGTGCCCCTTGTCCTCCACGCCGACGAAGACGGTCGGGTAGTTGTCGAGCCAGGTCCAGTGGCTCGCCGGCCAGCTGACCAGGAACGCACGGCCCACCAGGTGGTCCATCGGTACGAAACCCTTACCAGGCTGATCTGTGTTGTACCGGGAGTCCTTGGAGTCGTAACGGTTGTCTCCCATCACCCAGAGGGACTTTGGCGGCACGGTGACCGAAAAGTCGTCCGCGGAGACCTTGGTCACGCCCGGCGGAAGCTTCAAATAAGGCTCGTCAAGTGAGACACCGTTCACCGTCATCTGCCCGAACGCGTTGCAACAGGCGACCCTGTCGCCAGGCAATCCGATGACGCGCTTGATGAGGTGGTCGTTGCTGTCGGGGGCACTGAGCCCCACGACCGACAGGAACCAGTCCAATCCGGAGGCAATCGGGTTCTGCACGGCCACCGGTTGGTGAGTGAGCCATCCGCCCGGGTCCTTGAACACCACGACGTCACCGTGGTCCAGAGGCACAAGATTGGGCACGAGTTCGTTGACGATGATCCGGTCGTCCACCTGCAAGGTGTTTTCCATCGACCCGGACGGGATGTAGAACGACCGAATCAGGAAGGTTTTGATTCCCACCGAAATGAGGATCGCAGCCAGGAAGATGATGACAATGTCCCGGATGAACAGCTTCACGCCCCTGGTGCGTCGTCGCTTGTCCTGCGACGCACGTTCAACACGCGTCGGCGGCATTTCTACTGTCATCGGGCCCCCGGGTTACTCACCATTTTAGATGCGACGCCGACACCGTGAGGCACGCGTGTTCGCGCCCACGAGAGTGCAACCAACCAGTGGCGGAGGACTAGTGGGAGGTGCGCTTTTCCTTGATCTTGGCCTTCTTGCCGTGCAGGCCCCGCAGGTAGTAGAGCTTCGCACGCCGCACATCGCCGCGGGTGACGATCTCGATGTGGTCGATCACCGGAGAATGCACAGGGAACGTACGCTCGACACCCACCTGGAAGCTGACCTTGCGAACGGTGAAGGTTTCGCGAACGCCATCACCGGAGCGGCCGATGACGACCCCCTGGAAGACCTGGACCCTGGAGCGCGTACCCTCAACGATGTTGACGTGCACCTTCACGGTGTCGCCGGCGCGGAAATCGGGGACGTCGGAGCGCAGCGATGCCGCGTCGACTGAGTCGAGGATGTTCATGGTAATTCGCTCTCTGTGACCGCCACAGGTCGATGACGGGGTCGGTGATGCTCAAGTGGAATGTGCCTAAGAACGTGGACCGACTCCCCTGTGGCAGAGTCGTGCAGCGGGCACAAGGGATAATTCTGCCATATCTGTGGCACCGTCGGCGACAGCGCCACAAATAGGCATCCGGCGCCGCTACTTCTTGGGGTCGATCCTGATCACGGGGCCCCGTCCCCCGGCATTCATCCTGCGGTCCTGTGCCGCCTGTCGTGAGGCCTGGTATTCCCCGGCGGGAACTGCGGTGAGACTGTCGAAAACTCGTTGCACCCGCCGTCTGGTCTCGACGTACAGCTGCCAAATCGCCGACCAGAACACGGCGACGCTGAGTATCACCACGAGCACCGCCATCACCGGATGTTGCGCGAAGCCCGCGGCGATGATCGCGAGATACCAGGCGCTGAGCAGGCCCACATCGAGCCAAGACACCGCGTGAGTGCGGCGCACGCTCTTCCGCGCGAGCGTGAGGCCGACCATGACGAGCATGACGACAGCGAGGATCGGGCAAACGAACAGCAGCAACACGAACTCCCAGCCCGTGTCGTCGATGACGATGCCGCGACCGATCAACAGCCACAGTGGCAGAATCGGAACCGCCCCGAACTGCGCGTAGTACAACGCTCGCCTTGCCAACATGGGGCAAGGGTACCCGGGCATGCGTGAAGAATGGCTGGAAGAACGGGAGATCGATGATTGAGCTGAGGACACCCGCCGAGATCGACGCGATGCGGCCGGCCGGCAGGTTCGTGGCAGACACCCTCGCGAAGCTGGCCGAAGCATCCGCAGTGGGTGTGAGCTTGGTCAAACTGGATGCGATAGCAGCGGAGCTGATCCGAAAGCGCGGCGCAGTCAGCTGCTACGTCGACTACCATCCGTCATTCGGCGCGATGCCCTTTGGGAAGGTGCTGTGCACCTCGGTCAACGATGCTGCCCTGCACGGTCTGCCCCACGACTATCGGCTGCGGGACGGAGATCTGGTGAGTCTTGATTTCGCGGTGTCGGTGGACGGGTGGGTCGCCGATTCTGCGCTGTCCATCATCGTCGGGACTCCGCGGGAGGAGGATGTGCGGCTCATCGCCACAGTGGAACGCGCCCTCGCCGCGGGCATTGCGGCAGCCCAGCCGGGAAATCGGATGGGTGACGTCTCGGCGGCGATCGGCGCGGTAGCCCGCGCGGCCGGATACGGGATCAACACCGACTTCGGCGGTCACGGCGTCGGCCATACGATGCACGGCGACCCCCACGTGCCCAACGATGGACGCCCGGGGCGTGGCTTCCCGCTGCAACCGGGCTTGGTCTTCGCGATCGAACCGTGGTTCATGCAGGGCACGGACAAGATCTTCACCGATCCGGACGGGTGGACGCTGCGCAGCATCGACGGCTCCCGGGCCGCCCATGCGGAGCACACGATCGCCATCACCGAAACAGGCCCGGTCATCCTCACCGCCCGCGGCTGACATCCGCTTTTACTACTCAATCGCCCCGGCAGTCCCGGCAGTCACACCACCTCCTGAATTATGAGAGGGCACGCAGGTCGGTGCTGGGTGAGCGGCAGGTTACGGCAACAGATCGGGCCGGATGGCGTGGGTGCGCTCGATCTGCTGCTGGCGGCGCCATGCGGCGATCAGCCCGTGGTTGCCGCTGAGCAGCACCGACGGTACCTCGAGCCCGCGCCACTGCGCCGGTTTGGTGTAGCTCGGGTACTCCAGCAGCCCGCCGACGTGGGACTCCTCGACGAGGCTTTCCGGATTGCCGACCACGCCGGGGATCAGCCGCCCGATGGCCTCGATCATCGCCATGGCGGCCACCTCGCCGCCGTTGAGCACGTAGTCGCCCAGGCTGATGGTGCGCACTCTGGCCCGGGTGGCGGCGTAGTCGACGACACGCTGGTCGATTCCCTCGTAGCGCCCGCATCCGAACACCAGCTGATGCTCACCGGCCAGCTCGGCGGCGAGCGACTGGGTGAACAGTTCGCCGGCCGGCGACGGGAAGATGATCACCGGCGGCGTCTCGTTCTGTGCCTCTGAGGCGTACAGGATGCTGTCCAGCACTTCACCCCACGGCTCCGGCTTCATCACCATGCCGGCTCCGCCACCGTAGGGGGTGTCGTCCACCGTGCGATGCCTGTCGAAGGTGTAGTCGCGCAGGTCGTGGACCGCGAGATCGATGAGACCGCTTTCGCGCGCCTTGCCCAGCAGCGAAACATCCAGCACCGAGAAGAACTCGGGGAAGATGGTGACGATGTCGACGCGCACTGGGTCCTACTCTGGGCTGCCTGGTCCTTCGGGGAGCTCCTCGAAGAGGCCGGGTGGCGGGGTGACGGCAAGGGTTCCTGCCTCGATGTCCACGGCAGGGACGATGGCGGTGACGAAGGGCACCAGTATCTCGCCGGTCGGGGTGGTGACCGTGAGCAGGTCCTGCGCCGGGAAGTGATCGATCGCGGTCACGGTACCGACCGCGACGCCGTCGCGCAGCACCGACAGGCCGATGAGCTGGTGGTCGTACCAGGCATTGTCGTCCGTGGCTGGCTCAGCGGGGTCGTGGTCGACCCAGAGGATGGCTTTGACCAGGCTCTCGGCGACGGTGCGGTCGGGAACGCCCTTGAAGAACGCGACGGGATGCCCGTTGTACCACTTGAGCTCGTCGAGCTCGATCGTTTTACCGTGCCAGGGCGAACCGGCCGGAACCTGCAGAGTGAACACCGCCCCTGGCACAAAGCGCCGTTGGGGCTCATCGGTGTACAACTCGATCTTGATGGCGCCTTTCAGCCCATGCGCCTTGGTAAGGCGCCCCACTCGCAGTTGAGTTTGGTCTGCCTTAGAAATCGGTGTCCACCACGTCGACGCGAACCTTCCGACCATCGGCCAACGCCGTGATCAGACTGCGCAGAGCCTTGGCCGTGCGACCGGCGCGGCCGATCACGCGGCCGAGGTCCTCGGGGTGCACGCGCACCTCGAGCACCTCGCCACGCGGTGACTCCTTGGCGACGACGTGCACGTCGTCGGGGTTGTCGACAATCCCCTTGACGAGGTGTTCTAAGGCAGCTGACAGCACTGAACTCAAGCCTTGTCGGCGTCGGGAGCGGCGACGACGGGCACGTCGGAACTGTCGACCTGCTCCGGGGCTGCGGTGTCGGCAGCAGCGGCATCCGCCTTGGCAGGAGAGTCGGGCGCCGCAGACTTCTGGGGTGCTGCCGGCACTTCGTCCTTCGCCTTCGGCTTCAGCACCGCCTTCTTCTTCTCATCAGCGACGAAAGCAATTTTCGCTTCTTTGATCTTCACAGTGTTTTTCGGGTTCTTCTCACCCTTGAAGGTGCCCCAGTCGCCGGTGAGTTTGAGCAGCGCCTCAACCTGTGGGCTCGGCTGCGCGCCGACCCCGAGCCAGTAGAGGGCTCGCTCGGAATTGATCTCGATGACCGACGGCTCTTCCGTGGGGTGGTACTTGCCGATTTCCTCGATGACGCGACCGTCGCGCTTCGTGCGCGAATCGGCAACGACGACACGGTAGTACGGAGCGCGGATCTTGCCTAGACGCTTCAAACGGATTTTTACAGCCACAATTCTCCTGAATTTTTCTTTGCGTGGTTGAACAGGTGGCCGTGAGCGTGGGGTGCACACTCGGCTCGAGCTCGAAGGGATCCTGTGCCGCCTGATTAGAGGGTCGGACGAGCACGGACTCGACTCACTATTCTGCCAGATTTTGTTGCGGACCGTGACCACCCGCTGTGGTGTCGCGTCTACGGGACACTGCGACGCCGACGAGGCAGACGGCGCCGCCGACGACGGCCAGCGGTGTGGGGATCTCCGCGAACGCCACGAAGCCGAGCAGGATGGCGATGGCCGGCACGACATAGGTTGTCACGCCCAGTTGGCCGGCCGGCATGGTGGACAGCGCATACGCCCAGGTACTGAACGCCAGCGCGGTGGGGAATACGCCCAGATACAGGGCGCCGAGGATGCTCGGGAGCGGCGCAACCTGCACCTCGCGGATCAAGTCCCCCGCGAACGGAAGACACACCAGCGCTCCGGCGACACAGCCGAGCCAGGTGACTTGCCCGGAGGGCAGTCGTCTGAGCGCCGGCTTCTGGAACAGCACTCCGGCCGCGAACGTCAGCGCGGCGAGCAGGCACCAGGCAACGCCGGTCCCGTCACCGAACCCGGTCAGCCCGGTGCTGATACCGATCAACACGACCCCGAGAAAGGCGATGCCGGCGCCTACGGCCAGCCATCGGGGAATCCGTTCCCGCAGGAAGATTCCGGCTCCCGCCGCGATAAGAATCGGGGCGATGTTGACGATCATCGCGGCAGTGCCGGCGTCCAGGGTTCGTTCTGCGGTGTTGAGGGCAATGTTGTATGCACCGAACCACCCCGCGCCGAAGCCGAGTATGAGCAGCCATTCCCGACCCGTTGGTGCCACCCAGTGCCGGCCGATCAGCACCACTCCGAGCAGCACGGAGCCCACCAGCAGCCGCGCCAACGCGAGTGCTCCCGCGGAGATGTCCACTGAAACGCCCCGGATGACGACGAAGGCGCTCGCCCACACCACGACGGTGACCACGATGGCGGTCGCCACGCGTGGCGGAACTGTGCCGGAACGAACCACCTGCTGCGAAGTCACTCTGACACGCTAGCGCGTCAGTGAGGAACGCCCAAGACGGACGCGATCAGCCGCGATTGTGCGCATCCCGCCACGCGAGCCAGTCGTGCACCGGCGCGAGATCGTAGTCGGGTCCGGAAATACCCACGGTGAACAGAGTCGCGCCAAGCCCCACTAGTTCGTCGGCCTGGTCGGGCGTTCGCCTGCGGATCTCGGTGGAGATTTCAATCTCATCCGTGTCGCGTCCGACGTCCCTGCCGTGCTGCGCAAGGATGCCTAGCTTGCGCCTCAGCGTGTCGGGGTCGCTGAAGCTGTGCCAGATGTCCGCGTGCTGGGCGACAATGCGCAGCGTCTTCTTCTCTCCGCCACCGCCGATCAGCACCGGGATTTTCCTCGTCGGCGGCGGGTTGAGTTTCCGCCAGCGCGCCTCGACTACCGGCAGGTTGGCTGCCAGGGTGTTCAGCCGGGTGCCCGCGGTGCCGAACTTGTAGCCGTACTCGTCGTAGTCGTGTTGGAACCAGCCAGCGCCGACGCCGAAGATGAGGCGCCCGACGCCGTCGTCTCCGGCACTGATGTGGTCGATGGTTCTGGCCATGTCCGCCTGGAGGTTCGCGTTTCGATAGCTGTTGCAGCTGACCAGGGTGCCGAGCTGCACCCGGCTGGTCTGCTCGGCCAGCGCCGCGAGCATGGTCCAGGATTCGAAGTGGAAACCGCCGGGGTCACCGCTCAGCGGAAAGAAGTGGTCCCAGTTGAAGACGATGTAGACCCCGGCGTCCTCCAGGCGGGCGACGGTGTCACGGATTGTCGCGTAGTCCGAGTGCTGCTGCGCGACCTGCACGCCGATCCTGATGGGCCGGGACTTTCTCATCCACCAAGCCTAGGCGCGGCGAGTGAGTCCGCGCTTGGAGGACGACGAGTGGTACGAACGTGATACGTCCAACCCCGCGTTGCCGTCCACGTCGAACGGTGCGCCATTTTGTCAACAATGCGCCAGTCGGAAACGGCGCTCTGTTCGCAAAAGGCCGCATTGTTGCCCAGCCGCACACGTGGCGGGGGTTCTAGCCGCCAAGGAGCTTTTGGAACGTCGCGAGTTCTTCCTCAGACGGCCCGCCGCTGCTCTTGGCTCCGAGGCCGAAGCCTGACCCGCCTGCGGTGGTAGCCGGTTTGGTGCCCGCGGCGATGGCGGCGTTCTCCGCCGCCCGCTTTGCGGGATTCCCCGACCGGGAACCCTTCTTCTTGCTCTGCTGCTTGCCACGGCCGCCGCCGAACGACCCGCCGGGCATCGGCCCCATCCCGGGCACCTGCGGCATCCCGCCCTTGGCCACCGTCTTCATCATCTTGGCTGCCTGCTCGAACCGGTTCACCAGGGAGTTCACCTCGGTGACCGACGTGCCGGAGCCGCGCGCGATCCGAACCCGGCGCGATCCGTTGAGCACCTTGGGCGTGCGCCGCTCGGCCGGTGTCATCGAGTAGATGATCGCCTCGGTGCGTGTGATCTCGCTCTCGTCGAAGTTGTCCAGCTGCTGCCGCATCCCCTTCATGCCCGGAAGCATCCCGAGCATGCTCTTGATCGAGCCCATGTTCTTGAGCTGCTGCATCTGGGCCAGGAAGTCCTCGAGCGTGAAGGTGTCCGTCGCGAACTTCTCCGCGACCTTTTTCGCCTCCTCCTCGTCGAAGTTCTTCTGCGCCTGCTCGATGAGCGTGAGGATGTCGCCGAGGTCGAGGATGCGGCTGGCCATGCGGTCCGGGTGGAACGGCTCGAAGTCATCCAGGCTCTCGCCGGTGGAGGCGAACATGATCGGCCGTCCGGTGATCGAGGCCACCGACAGAGCCGCGCCGCCGCGCGCGTCGCCGTCGAGCTTGGTGAGCACGACTCCGGTGAAATCGACGCCGTCCAGAAATGCCTTCGCCGTGGTGACCGCGTCCTGCCCGATCATCGCGTCAATGACGAAGAGCACCTCGTCCGGCTCGACGGCCTTGCGGATGTTCGCGGCCTGTTTCATCAGTTCGGCGTCGACGCCGAGGCGGCCGGCGGTATCCACGATGACCACGTCGTACTGCTTGTCGCGGGCGAACTTCAGGGAGTCTTTCGCCACCTTGACCGGGTTGCCGACGCCGTTGCCCGGCTCTGGCGCGAACACACGTGCGCCGGCCTGTTCTCCGACGACCTGCAGTTGGGTGACCGCGTCCGGGCGCTGTAGGTCCGCAGCGACCAGCAGCGGCGTGTGCCCTTCGCCGGCGAGCCATTTGGCCAGCTTGCCTGCCAGCGTGGTCTTTCCTGCGCCCTGGAGGCCGGCGAGCATGATCACTGTCGGCGGATTCTTCGCAAACCGGATGCGGCGGGCCTCGCCGCCGAGGATCGCGGTCAATTCGTCGTTGACGATCTGCACGACCTGCTGTGCGGGGTTCAGCGCTTTGCTGACCTCGTCGCCCAACGCACGTTCACGAACCTTGCTGGTGAACGCCTTGACCACCTCGAGAGCGACATCGGCGTCCAGCAGTGCGCGGCGGATCTCGCGGACGGTGCCGTCGACATCCGCGGGGCTCAGTTTGCCCTTGCCGCGTAGGTTCTTGAAGGTCTCCGCGAGACGGTCGGTGAGGTTTCCGAAGGTGGCCATAGTGCCACCAGTTTAAGCGGTGCTGCGCAGCCCAGTCGACGCTGCACCGACGACGCCACAGTCGCCCCGGGCAGGGGTCTCATCTTTACCCCGGGGCGACCCTTACAGTGGGCCAATGAGACACGGCATCGTCATCCTTCCGCAGCAGCCCTGGGCGGAGGCCCGCCGCACCTGGCAGCAGGCGGAAGAACTCGGCTTCGACCATGCCTGGACCTACGACCACCTGTCCTGGAAATCCCTGGCCGACCAGCCCTGGCATGCGACAGTCCCCACCTTGACTGCTGCCGCATCCGTCACCGCCACGATCAGGCTGGGCACCTTCGTCACCTCCCCCAACTTTCGACACCCGGTGCCCTTCGCCAAGGACGTGGCGACACTCGACGACATCGCCGGTGGGCGGCTCATCCTCGGCGTGGGCTCCGGCGGCACCGGCTTCGACGCCGCTGTTCTGGGGCAGCAGGAGCTCACGCCACGCCAACGCCACGACCGGTTCGCCGAGTTCGTGCGGGGGCTCGACCAGTTGCTGCGCTTCGAGGTGCCAGGCTCCGGCGGCGTGAGCTTCAGCGGCGACTGGTTCACCGCGGACCGGGCCAGGATGGTCGGCCAACCTGCGCAATCGCCGCGGATGCCGTTCATCATCGCCGCGAACGGACCCAAAGGCCTGCAACTCGTCGCGGAATACGGCGACGGCTGGGTCACCCTTGGCCGGGAGTCGGAAACTCCCGACGAGTGGTGGCGGTCGGTCGCCGAGCTCTCCTCGCGCCTCGATGACACGCTGACCTCGACCGGACGCTCACTCGACAGCGTCGAACGTCACCTCAGCCTCGATTCCGCTGGGCGCTTCGCGCTTTCAAGCGTCGATTCCTGGGAGGACGCGGTCGGTCGTGCCGCTGGAATGGGTTTCACCGACGTCATCACACACTGGCCTCGAGCCGACGGCGTCTACGCGGGCAGCGAAGACGTTCTGATCGAGGTTGCCTCCGGTTTTGCGCGCTAACTTTGGTGCATGACTACTCTGATTGTGCCCTTTGAAGGCAACACCCCGGCTATCGAAGCCAGCGCCTGGACCGCGCCCAACGCCACGCTCATCGGCCGGGTGACGCTCGGCGCCCAGGCCAGCGTGTTCTTCGGGGCGGTGTTGCGCGGCGACACCGACAGCATCAGCATCGGCGCGCGCAGTAATATCCAGGACAACGTGAGTGTGCACTGCGACTCCGGCGTTCCGACCACTGTCGGTGCGGGTGTGAGCGTCGGACACTCCGCGGTTCTGCACGGGTGCACCGTGGAGGACGACTGTCTCATCGGGATGAGCGCAACGGTGCTCAACCACGCGGTAATCGGCGCCGGATCGCTCGTCGCGGCCGGTTCCGTCGTGCTCGAGGGCACCATCGTCCCGCCGAACTCCCTGGTGGCCGGCGTACCTGCCAAAGTGCGCCGCGAACTCACCGAGGAAGAACACGCGAAACTGCTGTGGAACGCGGAACACTACCTGCAGCTCAGTCGCGCTTACGCTGCTTCCTGACGCCGGCATCCGTCCTTCGCTCCTTCATCATTCAGGACCTGGTGTGACAGATGTGACCTCTGCGGCGGATGTTACTGACTATTGCCACTCCAGCATCACCAGCCCCACACCCTCCTGAATAACGAAAGTCAGCCGATCAGATTCCGCGCGAACACGTGCGGCGTGAACCCGGTGAGGTCGCCGATGCCCTCACCCTGGCCGACGAGTTTGATCGGGATGCCCGTCTTCTCCTGAACGGCCAGCACGAAGCCGCCCTTGGCCGAACCGTCAAGCTTGGTGAGCACGAGCCCGGTGACGCCGGCGTGCTCGATGAACGCCTCGGCCTGGGCGAGGCCGTTCTGTCCTGTGGTGGCGTCGAGCACGAGCAGCACCTCGGCGATCTCGGCCTGCTTCTCGATCACCCTGCGGATCTTCGACAACTCGTCCATGAGGCCACTCTTGGTCTGCAACCGGCCTGCGGTGTCGATGAGCACGATCTCGATGCCCTCACGGGTGGCCTTCTCCACGGTTTGGAAGGCGACGGATGCCGGATCCTGTCCCGCCTGCTGCGGGCGCACGATCTGCGCTCCCCCGCGCTGCGCCCAGGTGGCCAGTTGCTCGACGGCGGCGGCGCGGAACGTGTCGGCGGCCCCGACGACGACGCTGCGGCCGTGGTTCGCCAAAAACTTTGCGAACTTGCCGATTGTCGTGGTCTTGCCGACCCCGTTGACCCCGACAACGAGCACGACGGCGGGTCGGGCAGTGAGTTTCAGGGTGGGGTCGAGTCTGGCCAGACGTTCTTCGAGAATTTCGCGCAGCATCCGTTTGAGGTCCACTGGGTCGGTCGTGTTGTACTTTTTGACCATGGCGCGCAGCTGCCCGATGATCGCGTCGGTGACCTCCGATCCGAAGTCGGCGCCGATGAGGGCGTCGTCGAGGTCCTCCCAGGTGCTCTCGTCGATCGTCTGCTTCGCGAACATGCCGCGCAGGGCGCCGGACAGGGACCACGGGGTGCGTTCAGCCATAGGACCAGGCTAGAGCAGCTAAACGCTCAGGGCCGCGTGGCCGACACGCGGGCGGGCATCCGGACGATCGTCCACGCGGCGACGACGGCCACGAGCAGCATGCAGGCGATGCCGAGCCCCGAATAGCCGACCAGGGTGAGCACTGGTCCCGCCAGAGCGCCTCCAATCGCCGCCGTGGCGTTCATCAACAGGTCGGAGATGCCCTGCACTCCGGGACGGTCGTCGACAGGGACCGATTCGGTGACGAGAGTGGATGCGGCGATGGTGGCGGCGGACCAGCCGAGGCCCAGCAGGATCAGGCTGAGCGCGACGAACGCATCCGACTCACTGCCCAACCAGGCCACCACCAGCGCGGCGAACAGCAGCCCCTGCCCGGCAAGGATCACCGGCAGGCGGCCGAACCGGTCGGCGAGAGTGCCGAACACCGGGGACAGCCCGTACATGCCGGCGATGTGCAGGCTGATGGTGAACCCGACGATCGCCAGGGTTGCGCCGTGCCCGTACAGGTGCACCGGAGTCATCGACATCATGGCCACCATGGTGGCGTGGCTGAGCGCCACGGCGACGACCGAGTACCTGGCCAGGGAATTGACCCGCAGGGTGGCCAGTCCCCTGCGCGGCGGAACGCCGGAGGGAGCTGGGGCGTGGCCGATGGCGGTGAGCAGCGGGTCGGGACGCAGTCCCAGGAAGTACACGGCCATGGCGGCCAACTGCGCGGCGACGGTGAACACGAACGGACCGGTGAGGTTGGGCAGGCCGACGATCGCGCCGATTGCCTCGCCCGGCTCGATGAGGTTGGGGCCGAGCACCGCGCCGGCGGTGGTGGACCACACGACGATCGACAGGTCCCGTGCCCGGTGGGCGGGCGGTGCGAGGTCGGTGGCGGCGAACCTGGCCTGCAGGTTCGTCGCGGAGGAGGCTCCGGCCAGCGCGAGGGCGACCAGCAGCAACGGGAAGGATCCGATCGCTGCCGCCCCGGTGGCGAAGGTGGCGCCGAAGGCTCCGAGCAGCGCTCCGCCGGCCAGTGCGACCCGGCGGCCCCGCGCGGCAGCGGCGCGCGCCAACGGTACGGCCAGCAGCGCCGCCCCGAGGGTGCTCATGGTCGCTGCCATTCCCGACCACGCCGGCGAACCTGAGACATCCGCTGCCAGCAGCGCCCCGACCGACACCGTCGCGCCAAGGCCGATACCGCCGAGAATCTGCGCAACAATGAGCACGCGGACGACCCGGTGTTGCAGGGCTGCGGTGTCGTTCATCGCGTCAGTCTAGGGCGCAGGGAGCGGTCGGAGATCAGCTGGCCTTCTGCTCGGACTTGGTGACGCGCTGTCCGACGACGGCGGAGATGCCATCCTGCCGCATCGAGACGCCGTAGAGGGCATCCGCGATCTCCATGGTGCGCTTCTGGTGGGTGATCACGATGAGCTGGGAAGACTCGCGCAGATCCTCGAAAATCGTCAACAGGCGCCCCAGATTCGCGTCGTCGAGTGCCGCCTCAACCTCGTCGAGCACGTAGAACGGGCTCGGCCGGGACTTGAAAATTGCGATGAGGAAGGCGGCGGCGGCCAAGGAGCGTTCCCCACCGCTGAGCAGTGAGAGCCGCTCGATCTTCTTGCCCATCGGTTTCACCGAGACCTCGATGCCCGTCGTGAGCAGGTCGTCGGGATCGGTGAGCTGGATGCTGCCGGTTCCCCCGGGGAACAGCACAGGGAACACCTGCGCGAACGCGGCCCTGGTGTCCTCGAACGCGGCCTGAAAGATGCCACGCATTTTGTCGTCGATCTCACCGATGATCTGGGCCAAATCCTTGCGGGTGTTGCTGAGATCGGTGAGCTGCTCGGTGAGGAATTTGTGCCGCTGTTCGAGGGCGGCGAACTCCTCGAGTGCGAGTGGGTTGACCCGGCCCAATTGGGCCAGTTTGCGTTCGGCACGAGCGAGGCGTGCCTGCTGCTCCGCACGGTCGAACCGGATGCCGGGCGCCGAGTCGGGCGCTGAACCATCCGCAAAGTTCTGCGCAGTGGGGCCTGCGGAATCCGGCGGCACGAGCACGTCGGGACCGTACTCCGCCACCAGCACGTCTTCGATGAGACCCAGGTCTTGGCCGGCCCGTTCGAGCAACGTCGACAGTTGCAGCTTCTTCTCGTAGATCTGCATCTCCACCGAGTGCACGTCGTCGCCGAGCTCGGACAGCCGCTGGCGCAGCACCGACTCTTCCCGGCGCAGTTCGGACAGTTCCGCACTGTGCTCCGACCGCTCGGCCTCCCGTGCGGCCAGGTCGACCCTCGCTTCTAAGAGCGACCGCTCGACGGCGTCCAGCACAGGGGGCAGCGAGTCGATGACCGATTGCGCAGCTGCGGCCTGCGCACGACGGATGACCGCCCGGCGTGCCGCTTCCTCCGCGGCGACCCGATCACGCTCCCGCTGGCGTTCGAGGTTTTCGGCACGGAGTTTCTCGACCCGCACCCGTTCCCTGGCGGTCTCCACCCGCAGTCTTGCTTGAACCTCCGACTCGCGTGCCGCGTCGAGGTCGGCGGCGACGCCGTCGCGGGACGACACGTCGAGGATCGGACGGGGCCGCGACCGTGCGGTGTCCAGTTCTGCGGCGGTGCGATCCGAATCGGCCGCCGCGTCGCTCCCACTCTGGCTGATGGTCGCCGTGGCTCGCTCGAGGCGCTGCACCTCGGCGGCGGCGGATTCGGCCTGCACGCGGGTCACACCGAGTTTCTCCGTGTGGGCGGCGCGTTGCGCGTCGAATTCGCGCAGTGCGCCCAGCGCGGAGGCCGCACGCTCCTTGGCGCTCTGCAACTCGGTGCGCTGCTGGGCAAGCGCGCTGCGAGAGGTTTCGATGAGTTCGGTCACCCGTGCAAGCGCGGTGTCGGCGGCATCGCGGTCAGCGACGAGCTCGAGTCGCGAGCGTTTGGCGCCGGAGCCGCCGCGCAGTACGAACCGGCTGAGCACGTCCCCGGCCCTCGTGATGACGGTGAGCGTCGACCTGTCGTCGGCGTCAAGGTTCCGCCAGAGCGTGCGAGCGACTGTCACGTCATCGGCGATAACGACGTGCGCGAGTAGCCCGAGCACACCCGCCGGCGCCGTGACGACACTGCCGGCGGACAGTGCGCCCTCGGGCAGTGGGCGTGCCGCCGGAATGCCCGAGCCGGCATCCGCGAGCAGCAGCTCGATCCGGCCGAGTTCCCGTGAGTCCGCATGGTCCAAGGCGTCGATCGCGGCGTCGCGGTCGTCGGCGAGTACGGCGTCCGCGAGCGAACCGAGGGCGGCAGCGATGGCGGCTTCGAAACCGGACTTCACCTTGACGTGCTCGGCCACCAGACCGCGGATGCCGCGCAGTTGCGCCGCGACCAGCGCACTGGAGCCGTCCTTCTGGTCGAGTGCCGAGGACAGGGCGCCCGTGCGGGCGGCGAGCGCGTCGCGTTCACGCTCCCGAGTGTGCAGTTCCTCGCGTAACGACTCGATCCGCGCCTCGCAAGCGGTCACCTCCGCGCTAGCCGCCTCGTAGGCGGTGTCCAGGTCGGTACTGCCCTCGTCATCGCCGGTGACGTCGGCCTGCACCTCGTTCAGTCGCTGGTCGGCATCCGCCTTCCGCAGCAGCGCCGCATCGAGCGCGTGTTGTTGCCGCAGTAGCTCACCGCGCACCGCCTGAAGCCGGGACGCTGCGGCGTCAGCACGGCCGGCAAGTTGTGAGACCTCCAGGTCGTGCCGGGAGACGAGCGCGCTCTGGGAAGCGATCTGCTCGTCCAGCCCGTCCAGTGCCGCCCTGGCGGCGACGGTGACGGCGTGCGCCTCATGCCAGAGTCGCTCTTCGACGCCTACCGACCCGACGAGCTGTTCCGCCTGGGCAGTGGCCTCCTCGACCATCGCGACGGTCACACCGGGGCCGGAGCCGGTGTCGTCCGACTGCCCACCCAGCAGGGCGAACCGCTGGCCGGCCAACGTGTACAGGCCGCGCAGTCGCTCCTGCACCGACTCGAGGCCGAATGCCGTGCGGCGGGCCAGGTCGACGGCGTCGCCGACCTGCGTCTGCTCAATGTGCCCAGCACGGAGTCGGTTCTGGTCCAGTTGCTCCTGCAACACGATGCGCTGCGTCTTCTGCTCGGACTCGCTGCGGGTGCTGATGGCCAGCGAAGCACGCAGGGTGACGACCTCATCGGCCAGGAGTCTGGCGCGCGCATCCCGCACGGCGACGGCGATCGACTGAGCCTCTTTGGCGACTTCGGCTTGGCGGCCCAACGGCTTCAGCTGGCGACGGATCTCCCCGGCGAGGTCGCTGAGGCGGGTGAGGTTCACCTGCATCGCGTCGAGCTTGCGGAGCGTCTTCTCCTTGCGGCGGCGGTGCTTCAGGATGCCTGCGGCCTCCTCGATGAAGCCGCGGCGTTCCTCTGGGCTCGCGCGCAACACCGCATCAAGCTGCCCTTGCCCGACGATGACGTGCATTTCGCGGCCGAGCCCGGAGTCGCTGAGCAGTTCCTGCACATCCAACAGCCGGCAGTTCGTGCCGTTGATGGCGTAGTCGCTGGCGCCGTTGCGGAACAGCGTGCGGCTGATGGTGACTTCGGCGTACTCGATCGGCAGGGCGCCATCCGTGTTGTCGATGGTGAGGATGACCTCCGCCCGGCCGAGCGGCCCCTTCGCCGCGGTGCCGGCGAAGATGACATCCTCCATCTTTCCGCCGCGCAGCGTTTTGGCGCCCTGTTCGCCCATCACCCAGGCCAGCGCATCCACGACGTTGGATTTGCCCGACCCGTTCGGGCCGACCACGCAGGTCACCCCGGGTTCGAACGCGAAGGTCGTCGGGCGCGCGAAGGACTTGAACCCCTTGAGCGTGAGGCTCTTCAAGTACACCGCATCGCCCCTTCTGCCGTCGCCGCACGACTCCAGCAACTACGGTACCGGACGCCACGCCGCTGGCCGGGACGCTCGCGGCGGACAGCGCAACTCTGGCGGTGACCGGCGGGAGCGCTGTACCGTGGTGCACAAGCGAAATCTGGAGCCTGTGGCATGAGCGACTTCACCATCGACGAATTGACGGTGCCGGCATCCGTCGAGAGCGCCGAGGCCGCGGATTTCATTCAGATGAGCCGTGTTCGCAACGAGATCGAGGCGCTTGCGCTGGGCACCCACGAGTTGGCGTACGAGCCGGCCGAGTTGCTGCCTGACTTCCACGATCCGTATCAGCCGCAGCGGGTGCTGCTCGCCCGCGTCGACGGGACGGTGGTCGGCTGCGGCGGGTACGAGGCCCCGTTGGAAGAGGGCTCGGTTCAGGCGTGGCTGCGCGTCGAAGTGCTGCCGCAGTTCCGGTGTCGCGGCATCGGGGGCACCCTGTACGAGCGCCTCGTCGAACTGGCGGCGGACGACGGTCGCACGACCCTGCAGGCCGAACTGGTGCACACTGACGTCGGCGGAAGGCGCCTGCTCGCCCCCACCGGGTTCGGCTCGGTGCCGCGGGGCAGCGCAGAGTCACGGTTTTTGCGTTCGCGTGGCTTCCGGTTGGAGCAGGTGGAGCGGGTCAGCCGTCTTGCGCTCCCGCTGGGGTCCGGTGCGGTTGTGACGCACCTCGCGGCGGCTGAGGCGGCCGCCGGAGCGGATTACCGGACGGTGGCCTGGGTGGGCACCGCAGCATGGGAGGGTGATCGGGCGCAGCTCTGGCTGACCGACCTGGCGCGGCTGCACGCTGGCATGAGCACGGATGCGCCGAGCGCCGGGCTGGACTTCCCCGCCGAAATCTGGGATGCCGAGCGTGTGCGAACGGTCGAGGTACTGAACCGGTCCAGTCCGCGCCGGATGCTCCACGCGGCCGTCGAGCACGTGCCGAGCGGTCGACTGGTGGCCTTCAACGAATTGTCGGTCCCGCCCGATGTGCGGCGCGGCGTCGAGCAGCAGGACACTCTGGTGCAGCGGGAGCATCGCGGGCACCGTCTGGGGATGCTCGTGAAGGTGGCGAACCTCCTGCAGTTGCAGGCAACGCATCCGGGTCATCCGAGTGTCACGACGTTCAACGCCGAGGAGAACCGGTACATGCTCACCGTGAACGAGGCGCTCGGATTCGTGCCGATTGGTTACGCGGGAGGGTGGAAGAAGACCGGTCAGGGCCGCAGCCGTTGGCAGAACGGGCAGAAGTGACTGCCGCGGTTCATGAACTTCTCCCGGACGATCGCTCGACCGCACCGTGGACAAGCCTCGCCCTGCCGGCCGTAAACGTTCAGAGACTGTGCGAAGTAGCCGGATGCACCGTTGACATTGACGTATTGCGCGTCGAAGCTCGTGCCACCGTCGGCGAGCGCATTGGCCAGAACTCGTCGTATTTCGGCCAGCAGTGTCGTCGCGCGCGGCCGGCTGAGGCTCGCGGCCGGCTGGTCGTAGTGGATGCGGGCCGCCCACAACGCCTCGTCGGCGTAGATGTTACCGATGCCGCTGATGAGGTTCTGGTCAAGAATCGCGCGCTTCACGGCGCTGTTGCGCTTGGCTAACGCTGCCAGGAAGCTGCGGTCGTCGAAGTGCGGGTCCAGCGGGT
>JBDSDO010000010.1:0-6161 GCA_039920505.1 Terrimesophilobacter sp. | reverse complement strand
CATGTCCACCCACAGTTTGGCCCCGACCTCGTCGGCGATGGCGCGGAACGCGGCGAAGTCGAGCTGGCGCGGGTACGCGGACCAGCCGGCGATGAGCACCGTCGGCCGGAATTCCAGTGCCTTGTCGCGGACGACGTTCATGTCGACGAGGAACGTTTCCGGGTCGACCCCGTAGGCGGTGGCGTGGTACAGCTTGCCGGAAAAGTTGAGCTTCATCCCGTGGGTGAGGTGTCCGCCGTGGGCGAGCTCCATGCCGAGGATGGTGTCACCGGGACTGGCCAGCGCGGCGAGGACGGCCGCGTTCGCCGTGGCACCGGAATGAGGCTGCACGTTGGCGAACTCAGCGCCGAAAAGCGACTTGGCTCGGTCGATTGCCAGTTGTTCGGCAACATCCACATACTCGCATCCGCCGTAGTATCGGCGCCCCGGGTAACCTTCCGCGTACTTGTTGGTGAGCACGGAACCCTGCGCCTGAAGCACCGCGCGAGGCACGAAGTTCTCGCTGGCGATCATCTCGAGGTAGTCGCGCTGCCGCCCGAGTTCGCTCTGCAGCACGGCGGCGATCTCCGGATCGACGCTTTCGAGCGGATCGGTGAAGGTGGAGGGAAGTCTGCTGGTGGAAAGTGAGGTGTTCAACTGGGGCTCCTTGACGACATCGGATGACTAATACGGTATCCGTTCCAGCCCAGGCGTACGGCCGAATCGTTGTCAGTCGCTCACCGATGGTGCCCCATCCGAACGCCAGTTGCGACGTTACCAGCTTAGCCGACGCCACCCCGGCGCACGCTCACGCGAGTTCCGCCAAGCGCAGACGGGTGCCGGCGGCCAGCGACTCACGGGCGGCAATGGCCACCCGAAGTGCGGCGACGGCGGATTCCACCGGGCACAGCGAGGGCACAGTGCCGGTGTCCACGCAGTGCAGGAAGTACCCGGCCTGCCTGGCATACGGATTCTCATCCGCGATCCGCGTCGGGGATGCGGCACAGAAGTGGTAATCGGCCAGCGCCTCGGTGCCGATCAGTTCGATTGACGTGGTGAACCGGGTGCCCGGCGGCATCGACAGGTGGGTAAGAACCTGCCCGATCCCGCCGTCCGCGTACTGAACCGTCGTCTCGATCGGGCCGTGTGGCTCGACCCGCACCGCCGTCACCGCGACCGGGGTGCCCAGGTGCAGATTCAGCTGGTCGAAGTCATGGATGCCGAAATCCACGAGGATGCCGCCCGACTGGGATTCGTCGCGCATCCACGGCGCTTGTTCCCCAGGGGCACTGATCCGCCGAGCCCGTACCGCGAGGATCCGCCCGAACCGCCCGGCCTCTGCCTGCTGCTTCAGCGCGCGATACCCAGCGAAAAAGCGCACGACGTGCGCCACCATGAGCATCCCGTCGCTAGCGTGGGCTGCCGCGGCGATCGCGAGCGACTGCTCCACGGTCAACGCGATCGGCTTCTCGAGCAGAACATTCTTGCCGGCTTGCAACGCCCGGATAGCGATGTCCGGATGCGTGGGTGTCGGCGTGCACACCGAAACGATGTCCACTTGCGGATCGTCGAGCACCACGTCGAGATCGGTCACGAACCTGCCGGTTGCCGCGTGCTCCATCGGCCGTTCGACGCCGGGCGCGCAGACGTACCGGATGTCCAACCCAAGTTCCGCCCACGCCCTGGCGTGCTCCCGGCCCATCCGGCCCTGCCCGATGATGCCGACCGCGTGCTGCGACACGGCTACACCGTCACTTGTTGGTGCCCTGCGACACCGACCCCTGCAGCTGGCGCTGGAAAATGACGTAGACGATCAGCACCGGAATCACCGTGATCACCACGGCGGCGAACAGTGCACCGAAGTCCACAGAATAGCCCGCCTGAGAAGCGAATTGCGCCATGCCTTGCGTCAGCACGTACTTGTCCGGATCCGTATTGAGCGCGATGGGCAGCAGGAACTGGTTCCAGAGTCCGACGAAGTTCAGGATCGCCACGGTCGCAAGGCCCGGCTTGGCCATGGGCAACATCACCTGGAAGAAGGTGCGCCACTCCCCTGCGCCGTCGATCGCGGCGGCCTCGGCGATCGAGTTCGACAGTGACTTGAAGAAGGAGAACAGGAAGAACACCGTGAATGGATAGGCGAACGCCGCGTAGGTGACGATCAGTCCCGGAAGGGTGTTGAGCAGTCCGAAATTCTGCAGCACGAAGAACAACGGCACGATGGCCAGGAATATGGGAAACGTCAACCCGGCGAGCATCAGGTAGTAGAGCACGCGGGAACCGGGGAACTGGAACCGGGCCAGCACATAGGCGGTCATTGATCCGAACAGCATCGTGAGGATCAGCGCCCCGAACACGACAAAGAGCGTGTTGAAGAAAAAGCTTCCAATACCGGCGGTGGTCCATGCGCTGACATAGTTGTCGAAGCTCCACTTCGACGGAAGCGAGAACGGCGACGAGAAGATCTCCGAATTGTTCTTGAACGACGACATCACCGTCCAGATCAGCGGCAGGATGATGACGATCGCCCAGATGATGAGAACGGTGTGAGAGATGCCACCGACGATCCGGTCACCGGCCGTGGGCTTGCTGGTGTGCGCGGCGACGGTTGTGGCGCGACTGCGGCCGGCCGCGGGCGCATCGAGAGTTGTGTGTGTCATTCCGCTACGTCATTACTTCCGCCGGTGAGCCGGCTCACGAGGAAGACGATCCCGGCGAACAGGAGCGTCACCCCGGCCAGAACGACGCCCATGGCGGAGGCGTAGCCGAACTGGCCCTTCGTGAACGCGGTGGTGAACAGTTGCTGGGCGATGACCAGTGTGGAGTTGGCCGGCCCCCCGCCGGACTCCAGTGCGGCCATGTACACGAAGGCGTCCAGGGCGAGGATGCCCATATAGATGTAGGCGGTCTGCACGTTGTCCCGGATCAGCGGGAGCGTGATGGTGATCGCCGTGCGGACGCGTCCGGCGCCGTCGATCCGGGCGGCCTCGTAGATCTCGGCAGGAACGCCCTTGATCGCCGCGATGAACAAGACCATGTAGAAACCGATCAGCCCCCACACAATGACGAACATCACCGCGGGCATGGCGGTCTTGATTTCCCCGAGCCAGGCGAAGGATTCGAACTGGTCGAGGCCGAAGAGCGTGAGGAGCCCGTTCAGGATGCCGGTGTTGGGGTCGTACACCTGCTGCCAGATGAGCCCGATCACGATGGCCGGGATGACGTACGGGAAGAACGAGATGACGCGGTAGAAGCTGGAATTGCGCAGACCCCGGATGGCGCCGTGGCTGGGGCCGCCGATGGTGACGAGGGTGGCGAAGATGAAGGCGATGCCCAGTGTGACGATCGGCAGCACGATCGCCAGGGTGACGCTGTTGCCGACCGCCTTCATGAACGTGACGTCTTGGAAGAGCTTCACGTAGTTCGAGAACCCGATGAAGTTCATCCCGGCGGTGAATCCGGACCAATCGGTGAGGGAAAAATAGGCCGCTTGGATGAACGGCGAGACCACGAAGATGACGTAACCGATGAACGGGAGCGCCAAAAAGACAAGCAGGAAGCTGACCTTGTCGAAGGTCAAATCCTTGCGCCGGATGCGCCCGGCGGCGGTAGTCTTACCGCCGCCGGGCTGTGCAACCGGAGTGGTGACAGTCACTTGACGGTGACCTTCTTCACCGATGAGTCGTTGGCCACCTTGTCGGTGATGGCCTGCAGCGAGGAGGTGAGCTTCGCCACGTCGGAGCCGCCCTGCAGGAACGTGTTCCACACCACGAGCTGGTCGACGTTGGTGCCGTAGAGGTCGACGAAGTTCCACGAGAAGATGTTCTTCCCGGCCGACTCAAGCAGCTTGACCTGGGACACGAGCGCGGTAGAACCGAACCCGTCCGCGGGGATCGTGTCCTTGACGATGGTCGAGGCGAATTTCGTCTTCGCGAAGTTGACCGCGGCCTCGTGAGACAGCATGGCGCGAAGGAACTCCTTGCCGCCAGCAGGGTTCTTCGCCTTCGACGGCACGATGTAACCCTCGCCTGCTGTTGAATGAAGGGCCTCCCACGGCAGCTTCGATCCGCTGGTGACGGTCGGCTCCGGGGCACCGGTCATCTTGAACCCTTCCTTGGTGTCCTTCTTCATTTCGTTCTCGATCCATCCACCGGACGGGTACAGGATGAAGTCCTGCGCGTTGCTCCATTGTGCCTGAGCCGCCGTGAACTGGGTACCCGCACCGCCGGGCTTGACGTACCCGGCGTCGATGATCTTTTTCAGTCCGGTGAAGACTGCCTGCACGGCGGGAAGAGACCAGCAATCGGGCTTGAGGTTCTCGAGCGCCAGGCGGACTTCGTCGCCGCCCTCCTTGATCGCCGATGCGATGGCCATGGTCTGGTAGTAGGTCGCCGCTTCCTTGCCCCAGCCGAGCAGGTATTTGCCCTGGGCTTTGGCCTTCCCGCCCAGATCGAGCATCTCGTCGTAGGTTTTCGGGACGGTCCAGCCGTTCGCCTCGAACAGCGACGCCGAGTACCACAACGCGTAGACGGTGAGCGCATAGTTCAGTTGCACGAACTTGCCGTCGAACGTGCCGGGCTCGATGACACCTGAGTACAGCGTGTCCTTGATGACCTTGCCCTCGTAGTTTGTCGCGTTGATGACGTCGTCAAGCGTCTCGAGCTGACCACGGATCGTATTGATGCCGATCAGGTTCGCGCCGCTGTTGTCGATCACGTCCGGCGGGTTGCCGGCCACGAAGCGAGGCTGCAAGGTCTGCGCGATGTTGGTCTGCGGCGACACCTTGACCGTGGTGCCTTTCTGGAAGGTCTCGACCTGCTTGCCGGCGAACTCCGCGTAGTCGATGCCGTACCCGCCGTTGAAGATCACGGCGTCGATCGTCGAGGTGGCGGCCAGCCCGAACGGGTTCTTCTCCGTCTTCTTGCCGCCAGGGGCATTATTCGTGGTGGTGCCCCCGCCGGTGGCGCAGGACGCCAGGGTAATTCCCAGCGGGATCGTCAGCGCCGTGGCGAATGCCCCGCGGAGGAAATCGCGCCGCTCAAGCCGTTTATCCTGGATTTTCATGGTGTACTACCTTTCATTCTTGGTGTGGTCGTCGCTGGCCGGGTAACAGTCATGCGCTGCGCCTGATCTTGTCCTTGTAGAGCGCCTCGAGTGCGTGGTTGTGCTCGTCACCGCCGGGAATGTTCGCCGAAATGTACAGTG
Organism: Terrimesophilobacter sp.; assembly: GCA_039920505.1. Lineage (GTDB taxonomy): Bacteria > Actinomycetota > Actinomycetes > Actinomycetales > Microbacteriaceae > Parafrigoribacterium. The sequence goes on along the minus strand of JBDSDO010000010.1, from coordinate 977 downwards.
GCGGCGTTTTTCCGGTCTGCGAGATGCGGCTCGCGGTGCCGATGGTCAGAATTTGGGCGATGAACGCTGCCGTGATGGAGGACACCGCGCCCACCGGTATCCCGCCGGGGAACTCGAGCGTGGAATCCCCGAACGGCGCCCTGTTGTCCAGCACGACATCCGCGATCTCGTAGAGACGTTTGCCGCTCGGATGCTTGGGAGTCACGCGCGTGGTGTGCGCGAGGCTGGTCACGACGATGAGTTTGTGCCCGGTCTCCTTCGCTTTGAGCGCCAGCCCGACGATGGACCCGTTCACCCCGGAGTTCGACGCGATGAGAAAGACGTCGTCGGCTCCGATCGGAGAGATCTCGAACAGCTCGTCGACCACGGATGGGCTGCGTTCCAACTCGGATCCGGTCAAGTCACCCAGGTCGCGGCTGCCGCGCAACACCACATCGCGCAGCGCGATCTTGTTGGTGGGGATCAATCCGCCTGCGCGGCCGGCGATCTCCATCGCGAATGCCTCGGAGTGGCCGGTACCGAACGCCTGGATCACACCGCCGGCGTCGATGGCGTTCACCATGAGGTCGATCGCCGCGTCGAATCCGCCTGCGGCGGCATCCGTCGTGAGCGTTTCAATTCGCGAGATGACCTCGCCGGAATACTGGCGGATCAGTTCGGACAGGTCAGCGGATTGCGGCACGCGTTCTCCTACATTTGTCTTAGGGCTACTGGCGTCGGATATTTCTTCTTGCGCGTGCTCGCCGGGGCCCGCAGTGGCAAGCGGTGCGCGGAGACCGCGAGCGCGGACGTCGAGAGATTTTGCGTCGACCGGGCGAAGTTCTCCTGGGCAATCAGCAGATACAGCAGGTCAAGCACGAGCAACTGCGCGTGCTTGGCGGTGAGGTCGTCCGGCTGCAGGAACCGCTCGTACACCGAGGTGATGATGTTGAGATCGGCGGCCTCCGCCAGCGGGGATCTCGGATTGTTGCACATCG
>JBDSDO010000009.1:0-10518 GCA_039920505.1 Terrimesophilobacter sp. | reverse complement strand
CTGCTGTCGCTGCTGGTGCCCGACGGCATCCGCATCGACGCGACCTCGGTGGCGCGGTCGGTGTTCTCCTAGCCGCAGGGCTCAGTTTGGGGCCGTCGGCAGGATCGTGGCGATCATGCTTCGGGCGAGGAATCGGCCGAAGTCGTCGACTGCCCAGCCGCGGTCCTCGATCAGGACGTGGAACAACTCAGGAGACGTGAACGTGTACAGCACGTCGCGAACTTGGTCGACGGTGAGGTCCGGCCGGCTGTATCCATGACGACGCAGCTCAGCCGCGAGGTGCGTGGCCCGGTCCAGGCGCAAGCGGTCCAGTTCCCGGTCCAGCGGCACCAGGCTGGGATCGGTCGCCGCCGCAGCGCGCACGAGCAGCAGGATCGGGGCGACCCGAGGCGCGACCTCGCAGGCGAGTTTTGCCCAGGCGGTGACGACTGCGCGCGGGTCGGTCTCGGCATCCAGCGCGGCATTCGCGCGCTGCTCGGCAGGAGTCGTCTCGGTTCCGGCCAGCGCCGCCTCCCGCACCGCCCGCAACAGCCCGGCCTTGCTCCGGAACGCCTTGTAGATGGATTCCGGCGAGACGTGCGCGTCCCGCGCCACGTCCGCAATCGTCGTCGAGGTATACCCGACGTCGAGGAAGCGCACACGCGCAGCCTCCACCACGGTCCGCCGGGACTGCTCGGCGTTCGATCGACGACGTGCCGAATCGTAACTGCGGGACCCCTTGACAAGAGGTTCCGCGCGGTTCACACTGGCCATATTCGTTACAGTATCACTGTATTCAATACTTCTGCGGGAGGCACTCATGACAGCCAAGGATGGACCGATCGACGTCGTCGAGCGCCTGCTGTCCGCCACCAACGCCCACGATATCGGCGGGATCGTGGCGTGCTTCTCCACCGGTTACCGGAACGAGACCCCTGCGCATCCGTCCCGAGGCTTCACCGGCAGCGACCAGGTCCGAGCGAACTGGGAACAAATATTGCGCTTCGTCCCCGATCTGCGTGCCACGCTGCTGCGCACCGCAACCGACGGCACCACCGTGTGGACCGAGTGGGAGCACAGCGGCACCCGCCTCGACGGCAGTTCGCACGCCATGGCCGGTGTGATCATCTTCGGCATTGCAGGGGGCCTGATCCAGTGGGCGTCGTTCTATCTCGAACCTGTCACCGAGGGAGACGGCATCGACGAGGCGGTCCGCGAGCAGGTCGTGCGGGCATCGGGGGTAGAGACGTGATCCTCGTCGCCGGGGGGACCGGCCGGTTAGGCCGCCTGGTCGTCGAGCTGCTGCGGCAGCGTGAGCTGGATGTGCGGGTGCTCACCCGGAATGTCGAGAGCGCCGCACCGCTTCGGACGCTCGGGGTCGAGGTCGTGCACGGCGACATCAGACGCGCGGACGACGTAGTGGCTGCGGTGGACGGTGTGGACACGGTGCTCTCGGCAGTGCACGGATTCGCCGGCCCCGGCAGGGTGTCTCCGGTATCGGTCGATCGCAACGGCAACCGCACTCTCGTCGAGGCGGCCGAGCACGTCGGCGCATCCGTCGTCATGATGTCCGTGGTGGGCGCCGAGCCGGATAGCCCGCTCGAACTGTTCCGGATGAAGGCTGCCGCGGAGCGGCACCTGCGCACCGCGTCGTCGTCGTGGACGCTCGTGCGTAGTGCCGCGTTCGCCGAGTTGTGGATCGACCTGCTGGAACAGACGGCGGCGCGCGGCGGGAGGCCGCTGGTGTTCGGGCGCGGCCGGCAACCCATCGAGTTCGTCTCAGTGCGCGATGTCGCCCAGGCAGTGGGGATCGCGCTTCTCGACAAGTCCTTGCGCGGCCGTGCCATTGAGATCGCCGGGCCGGATCGATGGACGTTCACTCGTCTCGCCGAGGCGGTGCAGGATTCCGCTGGCCGGCCCGGCCCACCTCGTCACGTTCCGCCGGCGATGTTGCGGATGATGGCCTCGCTCGCCGCCGGGGTGCGGCCGCAGCTGGCCCGTCAGGCTCGGGCGGCGCTTGTCATGGACCGGGCGCCGCTGCCCACGGCAGACGGCGCGTTCCGGCTGGAGCATCCGGAAGTTCCCTCGACCTCCATCACCGACGTGCTGGCCGCCGGGGCAGGTACCGCGGCAGGTAGCGCGCCAGGATCCCGGCGCCCAGCAGCCCGAAGACACCCATGATGCTGCTGGCGATCGCGACCGAGGCGAGCGCGGTGATCAGTGAGACCGCCAGCGGCGCGGCCGCGCTGCCGGCGTCCGAGGTGAAGCGCCAGGCGCCGAGGAACGGCGCAGGGTCATCCTTGTCCGCCAGGTCAGCGCCGAGGGTCATCAGCAGTCCGCTGCCGATGCCGTTGGCGAGTGAGAGCAGAATCGCGACGCCGATGAACCAGAGCACACGACCCGGGGCGTCGTGGGTGAACGCGAGGATGATGTGTCCGGCACCGAGTCCCAGCATCGACGGCACGGAGGTCCACATCCGCCCGAAGCGGTCCATGATCTGCCCACTCGCGTAGAACAACGCGAAGTCCACGCCGCCGGCAACGCCGATGATCAACGCCGTGTTGGTGTCGCTGATGCCGATGCTCACCGCCCACAGCGGGAGGATCACTTGCCGGCTCGCTCGGAGCGCCCCGATCAATGCGGCACCGCCGCCGAGTTTGACGAGCACACCGCGGGAGATCCAGATGGTGCTGAACAGGCCCTGTGCCTGGCGTGCCATGAGTCGCCCGCCGGCGCCGCTTCGGCCGTGCGGCGTGCCAAACGTGGCCGCGGGGTCGGGCAGTAGCAGCAGAATGCCCGCCGCGGCAAGACACGCTCCGATGTGGATCCAGAACACCGACTGCGAGGTGCCGGTGAGATGGATCACCGCGGCGCTGATGAACGGGCCGATGAAGTACCCGAACCGGAACGTGCCGCCGAGTGACGACAGGGCCCTGGCCCGGTAGGCAACCGGGACGTAGCTGGTCATGAAGGCGTGGCGGGCGAGGGCGAACACGGCAGTGGCCAGTCCCACCAGCAGGATGCCGAACGCCAGCAGCCACGGGTTCGGCGCCACCATCGCCGTGATCAGCCCGGCGATCGAGAGGAACGACGCGCCGATCATCGCCGTTCGCTCGCCGATCCGGCTGACGATCCAGCCGCTCGGGATGTCGCCGAGCAGTTCGCCCACCATGATCATCGCCGCGATGAACCCGGCGACCGCGAGCGTGGCGCCCAAGTTGTGGGCGACGACAGGGATGATCGGGATGATGGCGCCCTCGCCGATCGCGAACACCAGCGTGGGCAAGAACGCCGCCAGTGCCACCGAGCGCAGGCTGAAAGGCCGCTCGGGCGTACTGGTCACCCACCAACTCTATGGCCGCATCCGCCGCCCCGTGCTTGATCCCGTCTCAAGGAGAAGGTGTTCTGTCCCACCCAGTTTCCGGTGATCCGGAGCGGGCGGAACGAAAACTCCGTGAAACGGGCTGGGGACGAGGGAGGAGGAGGGGTGAGGCCGGGGGGAGGCGGGAGCAAAGTAGGCTGGAACAAATGGATGAGCTGGATATTTCGGGGCAGATTGCCGCCCTTCGCGCAACTTTTGCGGACATCCGCTTCGTCATCGGCATCGAACGGCTCCAGGCCGAGATTGCCGACCTGAGCCGGCAGGCGGGCGTTCCGGATCTTTGGGACGACACCGACAAGGCCCAGAAGATCACCAGCGACCTGTCGCACCGCCAAGCGGAGTTGGCGAAGATCGAGAGCATCGAGCATCGGCTCGATGACCTCGAGGTGCTCGCGCAACTGGCCAACGAGGAATCGGACGAGGCCGCCGCCCATGAGGTGCGCAGCGAACTGAAGAGTGTGCAGAAGATCCTCGGAGAACTCGAGATCCAGACCCTGCTCAACGGCGAATGGGATGCTCGGGCTGCCGTGATGACAATCCGCGCCGGCGCCGGTGGGGTCGACGCCGCCGACTTCGCCGAAATGCTGCAGCGCATGTACCTGCGCTGGGCGGAGCAGCACAAGTACTCCGCCACCGTCCTTGACACGAGCTACGCCGAGGAAGCAGGCATTAAGTCGACGACCATCGAGATCGATGTCCCGTACGCCTTCGGCACGCTGAGCGTGGAGGCCGGCACGCACCGGCTGGTGCGGATGAGCCCGTTCAACTCCGCAGGCAAGCGCCAGACCAGCTTCGCCGCGGTCGAGGTTGTGCCACTCATCGAGAAGACCGAGTCGATCGAAATCCCCGAGAACGACATCCGCGTCGATGTCTTCCGCTCCAGCGGCCCCGGCGGGCAGTCGGTCAACACCACTGACTCGGCGGTGCGGATTACGCATTTGCCCACCGGCATCGTCGTCAGCTGCCAGAACGAAAAGAGCCAGATCCAGAATCGGGCAGCGGCACTGCGCGTACTGCAGTCCCGACTGCTGCTCGTGCAGCAGGAAGAGGAAGCGGCCACCAAGAAGGAGCTGGCAGGCAATATCACCGCCAGCTGGGGCGACCAGATGCGCAGCTACGTGCTTGCCCCGTATCAAATGGTCAAGGACCTGCGCACCGAGTACGAGGTGAATAACCCGTCCAACGTCTTCGACGGCGACCTGGATGGCTTCATCAACGCCGGGATCAAGTGGCGGAAGCAAGCGAAGGACTAGCCGTCGGCCTGTCGCCCGGACATTCCCGAACCGGCCACTTAGGCTCGAGAAGTCATGATTCGATTCGATGAAGTAACCAAGCTCTACGCTCGGAATACCAGACCAGCGCTCAACTCGGTGACCGTCGAGATCCTCCGCGGGGAATTCGTCTTCCTGGTCGGCGCATCCGGCAGCGGCAAGTCGAGTTTCCTGCGTCTCGTGCTCAAGGAAGACGCCCCCACCTCGGGTCAGATCCATGTGCTCGGCCGCAATCTGCGCAGCCTCAGCAGCCGCAAGGTGCCCTACTTCCGCCGCAACATCGGCGTCGTGTTCCAAGACTTCCGACTGCTGCCGCAAAAGACGGTGTTCGCCAACGTCGCCTTCTCTCTGCAGGTCATCGGCAAGAGCAAGGGCTTCATTCAGGAGGCGGTGCCGGATGTGCTGAAGATGGTGGGTCTGGCTGGCAAGTCCAGCAGGTTGCCCACCGAACTCTCCGGTGGCGAGCAACAGCGCGTGGCCATCGCGCGGGCGATCGTCAACAAGCCAGCCATCCTGCTCGCCGACGAGCCGACCGGAAACCTCGATCCTTCCACGAGCGCCGGCATCATGGCGCTGCTCGAACGGATCAATACCAGCGGCACGACGGTGATCATGGCCACCCACGAGGCAGGAATCGTCGACCAGATGAAGCGACGCGTCATCGAGTTGGTCAGCGGCCGGGTGGTGCGCGACGAACGGCACGGCGGCTATCAAACCCAAGCGCTCCCGATACAACAGCAAGGCGTCACGCGGTGAGATTCGGCCTGATCATGTCCGAGGTCGCGGGTGGCCTCAAACGCAATCTGTCGATGGTCGTCGCTGTGGTGCTGGTCACTTTCATCTCGCTCACCTTCGTCGGAGCCGCGATGCTGCTGCAAATGCAGATCGGCCAGATAAAGGGGTACTGGTATGACCGCGCCGAGGTCGCCGTGTACCTGTGCACGGATGTCGCCGACGGCGGCAACTGCAACTCCGTGGCGGCGACCGGAGAGCAGATTGCCCAGGTCAAGGAACAACTGTCCACTCCACCGCTGAAGGGTCTCGTGACCCGATTCGAGTTCGAGAACCACAAACAGGCGTACGCCAAATATCAGGAGCAGTTCGCGGGAAGCCAGTCGTCCGGCTTCGTCACACCCGACTTCCTGCCGGAGACCTACTGGGTCAACCTCAAGGACCCGTCGCAGTCGGAAGTTCTCGTCGAGAGTCTGTCGGGGAAGCCAGGAGTCGACGAAGTCGTCGACCAGCGTAAATACCTGCAGCCGATCTTCTCGGCATTGAGCGCCGCCAGCTACACGGCGATCGGAATCGCCGGACTCATGCTTATCGCAGCGGTGCTGCTTATCGCCATGACCATCAGGTTGTCGGCGTTTTCGCGTCGCCGGGAACTGGGGATCATGCGCCTCGTGGGCGCCTCGAACCGGTTCATCCAAACCCCGTTCATCCTCGAGGGTGTGATCGCCGCGCTGGTCGGATCCGTGGCGGCAGGTGTGGCGGTCTTCGTCGGTGTGAAATTCTTTGTGCAGGATTACCTTGCCGTCATGCTGAAATCCACACCATTTGTCGGACTGGATGACGTACTCATCGTGGTCCCAGTGCTGCTGGTGATCGGCGCATCCCTGGCTGCCGTCTCCGCGAGCATCGCGATCAGCCGATACCTGAAGGTGTAGCTGGTCAGGCTAGACTGATGGGCTGCCCGGGTTCCCGGCGCAGTCGTTGTCATACGTTCAAGGAGTCTGTCGTGCCCAGGGATCGTGGCCAGAAAGTTGTGGCCAGCAATCGCAAAGCACGCCACGACTACACCATCGAGGACACCTTCGAGGCCGGCCTGGTTTTGACGGGCACGGAGGTGAAGTCGTTGCGCGCCGGCCGTGCGTCCCTCATTGACGGCTACGGGTTCATCGAGGCTGGTGAGGCGTGGCTGGATGCTGTGCACATCCCCGAATACACCGGTGGCAGCTGGACTAATCATCCGCCCCGCCGCAAGCGCAAGCTGCTGCTGCACAAGGCGCAGATCCTGAAGATCCAGGGCAAGATCGCCAGCGGCGGTTACACGCTCATCCCACTTTCGCTGTATTTCAGCGATGGACGCGCCAAGGTGGAATTGGCGGTGGCCAAAGGCAAGCGCGAATACGACAAGCGGCAGGCGTTGCGCGAACGGCAGGACAATCGGGAGGCCGCCCGCGCGATGGGCACGCACCGCAACCTCGGCGATTAGCGATGGGCATGGAATCCGCGCCGGCGGTGTTCTATACTCAAAGGCTGCATCCTTTCGGGTGCGTCTGAAAATTCAACAGCGAGCGATAGTGACCTACCTTCATGGGGATGATCGGTTTCGACATTGCCTGAGTGAGTGTGGGAAGCGGGTCGAGGATGCAGGGTTATCTCGTAAACGACCTCTGCAAACAATAAGTGCCAATAAATCACGCACTGACTTCGCCCTCGCTGCATAAGCGAGCGCACTAAAGAAGTCCGTCAGACCGGGAATGCTCTCTACCCGGACCCTGGCGTTATCTAGAGAGATTGCTTCTCTGTTCCGCCTTGGGGCAGAGAGGGACTTAAACCAGGGCTGGGCTTGTCGGATTAGGTGCCAGTGGCAAATTCCGGAGCCGAGTAGAACGTCTGCACTGGCTACACCCGTAGAAGACACATGACCACAGCAGTGGACGGGGGTTCAATTCCCCCCATCTCCACATGCGGACGCTATCGCATCACTGTTGAGTCGATGAGGGACTGCCCGTGAGGGTGGTCCCTCATCTCGTTACTCGCGTCTATCATCAGTGCCAGAATCGTCACCAGAACGAGAGGATTCGAGGATGACCCGGGTCGCGCAATCGGTGCAGGGCCGCCGTGTCGACTGGATCGAGTTGTTCTTCGACCTGGCCACTGTCGCCTTAATCACCGAACTCGCGTTCGGCCTGTCAGGCTCCCCGGGGCCGGAGCAGTTCGCCATCTTCGTCGTCTGGTCCGTGCCGGCCTGGTGGGCGTGGGTCAACGTCATGGTCTGCATCAACGTGCTCCCGACGCTTCCGACTCGAATGGCAGGCATTGCACTCCTCGTCGCAACGGCCACCGTCGGTCTGATGGCGGCGTCCGTCACCGAGACCACGGAACGGGCCTGGGCGTTCGCGCTCGCGAACGGCGCGCTGCGGCTGGCCCTGCTCGTGTTGTGGGTCTATCGCGCGCGGCGCGCGGGGCATCCGTTGCTGCGCACCTTCTTCTACAACGGCGTCACCGCGATCCTCTGGATCGCCTCCGCATTCGTGTCAGCGCCATACGGCTTCGCCATGTGGGCGATCGCGATCCTCACCGAAGTACTGCTGTTGCGTACCGGCACCGGCTTGTTGTCGCGCTACGTGAGGGTCGACGTCGCCCATGGCAGCGAACGACTCGGCCTGTTCATGATCATCTTGCTCGGCGAATCCGTTCTGAGCGTGGTCACAGCATTGAGCGCTCATTGGGGTGTCGCCTCTGCGATGACCGCGCTGCTCGGTTTCGTGTCCGTTGCCCTGATCGCGTGGGGATTCTTCGTGGTTGATCGGAATGTCATCGAAGACGGGCTGGCACGGCTGGATGCGCGAGGGAACATGGCGGCGCTGCTCGACACCGTCATGCTGATTCCGTACCTGATCGTGGCGTCGGTCACGATGTTCTCCGCTGGACTCGCGACGGCGATCGGGCAGCCCGAGGCGCGCCTTCCGATCGGGGCCGCGATCTGTCTCGGGGGAGGGCTCGCACTGTTCTACCTCACCAATGCGGTGGTGCTCGTGCGCTACGGTGCCGCGTTCGGGCCGGTATTGCGGTGGGCGGTCCCCGCGGTGTTGCTGCCGATCGGGGTCGTGGTGGCCGGTTCGTCACCGACCGGAATCGGCACCGTGGCCGCAACCACCGCGATCGTTGCCAGCGTGATCGCCGTTTCCGCCGTCGACCGGTGGCGGGCCCGGCGCCGGATGTGAGCGCAGTGGGGGCGTCTATTCGATCGGATGTGTGACCAAGTCCGTGCGCGCGGCAGCGCCAGAAGGTCCCGAGTGGCCTCTGTTCGGCACACGCTCCAGCTTGACGAGGATGATTCCGGTGACGATGAACGCGCCGCCGAGCCCCTGCAACGGGGTCGGCACCTCGCCAAGCAACCACCAGGCGAACAGGATCGCAAACAGCACCTCAAGCAGACCGATGAAGGATGCCACCCTGGAGCCTAGCTTGGCCGCTGAGAGAATTCCGGCGAGGTAGGCGAACGCCGTCGCCACGACCACCACCACACTCATCGGGGCAATCCACCAGATACCATCCGCCCCAAGAAGTGACACCGGTTCGAACGAGAAGGTGAACGGCACCAGGCCGACTGTGCCGATCACGGCAAGGGCGAGAGCCCCGGCGAACAGCCCGGAGCAGATCAACACGACCGGCGGCAGTTGTCCGGTGGGTCGTGCCGAAATAAGAAAGTATCCGGCTACGCAGACCGCGGCGGTGAGCGCGAACATCACCCCCAGGATGTCGAGACTGCCGGCGCCGGTCGGTTTGACGACGAGTACAAGGCCGGCAATGCTCACCACCGCACCGATGATCGTCAGCACCGGCGGAGCAGCTCGGGTGCGCGCCCAGGCCAGCAGCACGAGCAGAATCGGCGCGAGATATTCGATCAGAAGTGCAATGCCGACCGGGAGACGCTCGATGGCGGCGAAGTAGAACACCTGCGATCCGACGACGGCGACAATTCCGTAGGTGAGGATCAGCCGCCACCGCGACAGCAGCATCCGGTACCGGCCGGCCAGTGCGATCAGCGCGGGAATCAACAGCACGACGCCGCCGAAACCGGCGCGCACAGCGACCGCGGAGGCCGGTGACCACCCGGCCTCGAGCAGCGGCTTGACGAACGGTCCGCTGGTGCCGAACGCGGCGGCCGAGGCCACAGCGAGTGCGAGAGTCGACGGACGCGTGGCGTGGCGATCAACTTTCGTGCCGACTGCCAGGGTCATCGCCCACACCTTCATGTCATGAGTAAAAAGAGTTACGATGATGACAATACGCGGATTTGATGACAGGAGTCAACATGCTCTTTGCCTATGACACGGAGGCGATGCTTGCCTTCATGACGGCGCTCATCAACACCGAGCCCGGCGCATCGAACTCAGGCGAGGACGAGCTCACCGGAGTCGCTGAACTGGAGGCGCTTCTCGACGAGCACGACTACTCGGGGCGCCGCGATCACAACACGGCCGAACTCGCCGAGATCCGCGGCTTGCGCACCGAATTCCGGCGCTATTGGACGCTCGACCGCGACGAGGTCGCCGCGGTGGTGAACGCCGTGCTGCGCCAGGAACGCGCGCTGCCGCAGCTCGCCCGACACGGAGACTGGGACTGGCATGTGCACGCCACCGCGCCGGATGCCCCCCTGGTGAGCCGGATGCGCGTGGAAGCGGCCATGGCCTTCATCGACGTCCTCCGCACCGACGACTTCGATCGACTGCGTGAGTGCGCGGCGGACGATTGCACGGCCGTGCTCGTGGACCTGTCCCGCAACCGGTCGAAGCGCTACTGCGATGTCGGCAACTGCGGCAACCGGATGAACGTGATCGCCTATCGCGCCCGGCAAGAAGCAGCCCGCACCTGACCGGGAGCGGATTACTGCAATTCGATGACAGTCATCCCGGGGTGCACACTGGCGTTCATCGTGGCGAGCGCGTTCGGCGCCTCCCCGAGCGAGATCGTCCTGCCGACCAGAAGGCTCGGGTCGATCAGGCCACCCGCAATCTTCGCCAACATCGCCGGGTACTCATGCGCAGCCATGCCATGGCTGCCCCGGATCTCCAATTCATTCGCGATCACCCGGTCCATCGGCACTCCGGCGACCGCGTTGTCGCCCACCATCAGGCCGACCTGCACGTGCCG
>JBDSDO010000008.1:0-19421 GCA_039920505.1 Terrimesophilobacter sp. | reverse complement strand
CGAGTGACCGGTACCCTAAAGAACTGGTGCACCAGAAGGGAACGAGATGACCGAGCGGAACGACACGATGGGAGTCGACGTTCACAGTGGCCGGCCAGACGAGGGTGACGCAGACGCGCTGATTTCACGGCTGCGGGTCATCGAGTCACAGCCGCTCGCCGATCGCGCCGCCGCGTTCTCTCAGATCTATGACACGCTGCAATCCGTGCTCGGCGGCGGTGGTGGCGACGCGCCAGGACGCTGACTCCGAACATCCGGACGCGCCACTGCGCCTGGATGCCGCCCTCGCGGGCCGTGGTCTGGCCCGATCCCGCACTCACGCCGCACGACTCATCGCCGATGGCGCGGTGACGGTGGACGGCGTCGTCGCGGGCAAGGCCTCCCTGAAAGTGCGCCGCGACCAGATTGTCGCGATCGTCACCGCTGACCACTACGTGAGCCGTGCCGCCCACAAACTCATCGCCGCGCTCGACGCCTTTCCCGTGGCAGTGTCCGGCCGCCTCGCGCTCGACGTCGGCGCGTCCACCGGAGGCTTCACGCAGGTGCTCCTGGAGCGCGATGCGCGCGCGGTTATCGCCCTCGACGTGGGCCACGGACAGTTGTCGCCGGTCATCGCCGCGAATCCACGGGTGAGTGTCATCGAAGGGTTCAACGCGCGCGCCATCACCGCGTCCAGCCTCGCAGACGCCGCCAGCATCGCCGAGGTGCCGGATCTGGTCGTCGCCGACCTCTCGTTCATCTCGCTGCGCACGGTGCTGCCCGCCGTTGTGGCCACCATCGGCGGCGAGGCAGATTACATCGTGCTTGTCAAGCCGCAATTCGAAGTGGGCCGCACCGGCATCCGCGAAGGCGTCGTGAGGGATCCGGCGCTGCGCGAAGAAGCGGTCAACGATGTGCTGTGGGCGGCGTGGGACCTGGGGTTGCCCACGGCGGGCATCGTGCCGTCCCCACTGGTCGGCACGAAGGGGAACCACGAATATCTGGTCTGGTTGAACGCCACGCACGGCAGCAATCCGACACAATGGAGAGACCGCGTGCATTCCTCTGCGGGATTCGGCCGAGACTGAAGGAGCGATCGTGAATCAGCCCACGCGGCACATCCTCGTCGTCTCCCACACCGGTCGGCAGTCCTCGGTCAACGCCGCGGAGCAAGTGTGCCGGCAACTGCTCGCCGAAGGGGTCACCCCGGTCGTGCAGGTGGACGAGCGCGCCGCCATCCTGGTACAGGCGCCCGATCTCACCTCGATCGCCACGTTCGGCGTCGACGTCGGAGTGCACGATGTCGAACTGGTCATCGTACTCGGCGGTGACGGGACCATCCTCCGGGCCGCGGAACTGGCCCGCGGATCGTCGGCCCCCCTACTTGGTGTCAACCTCGGTCACGTCGGCTTCTTGGCCGAAAGCGAGCGCGACGACCTGGCGGACAGCGTGAAACGGGCGCTGGCCCGCGACTACCACGTTGAGGAACGGATGACCCTGTCGGTGCGGGTCAAGGTGGACTCCGAGGTGGTTTACGAAACCTGGGCGCTGAACGAAGCCACCGTGGAGAAGGCCGCGCGGGAGCGGATGCTCGAAGTCGTCATCGAGGTGGATGGTCGCCCGGTCTCGTCGTTCGGCTGCGACGGGGTCGTCATGTCCACCCCGACCGGATCCACCGCGTACTCCTTCTCCGCCGGTGGACCGATTGTCTGGCCTGCGGTGGATGCGATGCTGCTGATACCGCTCAGCGCGCACGCCCTGTTCAGTCGGGCCCTGGTGGTCGGCCCCCAATCGGTGTTCGCCGTCGAAGTGCTCGACCGCACCCAGGGAACCGGTGTGCTGTGGTGTGACGGCCGCCGAACCCATGACCTGCCGCGCGGTGCGCGAGTGATCGTGCGCCGCTCGCCGGTGCCGGTACGGCTGGCTCGACTGCACCCAGGCCCGTTCTCCGAGCGGCTGGTGCGCAAGTTCGCCTTGCCGGTCAACGGGTGGCGCGGTCCCGCCGACGATGAGACCACCGACGCGTGATCGAAGAAATCTCGATCCGCAACCTGGGTGTCATCGCCGAGGCCACGCTTCCGCTCGGGCCGGGATTCACCGCGGTGACCGGCGAGACCGGAGCGGGCAAGACCATGGTCGTCACCGCGCTCGGATTGCTGCTCGGCGACCGCGCTGACAGCTCGGTGCTGCGGGCCGGCGGTGGCTCCGTGGCGGTGGAGGGGCAGTGGTTGGTCGCGGTCGACGGGATCGTGGCCACGAGAGTGCAGGACGCCGGGGGAGAACTCGACCCGATCGCCGGCGGGCACACCGCAGCGCTGATTCTCGGCCGCACTATCTCACCGGACGGTCGCAGCCGCGCCATCGTCGGCGGTCGCAGTGCTCCGGTGGGAGTGCTCGCCGAGCTCGGGGAACATCTCGTGGTCGTGCACGGACAATCCGACCAGGTGCGGCTGCGCTCGGCGGGCGCGCAGCGGGATGCGCTGGACCGGTTCGCCGGACCGGAGCTGGCCGTGGTGCTGCACGAGTACCGCACCGCACTCCAGCGGTGGACCACAGCCGCGAGCGAACTGGACGCCCTGGTATCCGCCAGCGACCAGCGCGTTCGCGAGGCGGAGGCTCTGCGTACCGCCATGGCGGACATCGAAGCGGCAGCCCCGCACCGCGGCGAAGACACGGAACTGACCGAGCAAGCCGAGCGGTTGGGCAACCTCGAAGACCTCCGGCTCGCCGCCGCGACGGCGCGGGAATCCCTGTCCGCCGAAGCGATCGACGGCGCGTCCGACGTGCTCGGACTGCTGGATGGGGCGAGACGGCAATTGGAGCGGGCCGCCGAACACGACCCCGCGCTCGCCGACATCGCCGGCGCGCTCGCCGAAACCGCCATCCTCGCCTCCGACATCGCCGGTCGGCTGTCCAGCTATCTCAGTGAACTGGACGTCGACGGCGGCCGCGACCTCGAGGCGGTGCAGGAGCGCCGCGCGGAACTGGGCGCGCTGGTGCGCAAATACGGGCCGACTTTGGACGACACCATCGACCACCTCGAAACCGGTAGCGACCGACTACTGGAGCTGGACAACGACACCGACCGGATCGAGCGGTTGCGCGCAGAGTCCCAAGAGCACGGCGCCCGGGTAGCGGAACTCGCTCGCGATCTCACCCGGTTGCGCACCCGGTACGGCGTCGCACTCGCGGATCAGGTCAGCGCGGAATTGTCGGCGTTGGCCATGCCGGATGCGGTGCTTTCGGTGGATATTTCCGAGGCCGACGACTACACCCAGTCCGGCAAGGACCAGGTGACGATCCTGCTGCAGCCGCACGCCGGCGCGGAGGCGAGGCCGCTGGCCCGCGGCGCCTCCGGCGGAGAGCTGTCCCGGGTGATGCTCGCCATCGAGGTCGTCATCGCCGGCAGCGACCCGGTGCCCACCTTTGTGTTCGATGAGGTGGATGCCGGCGTCGGCGGCGCATCCGCCATCGAAGTCGGCCGCCGCCTGGCTCGGCTGGCTACCACGGCGCAAGTCATCGTGGTCACCCACCTCGCCCAGGTCGCCGCATTCGCCACCAACCACCTTCGGGTCGTGAAAGGCAGCACCGGTGAGGTCACCGCGAGCAGCGTGCAGCAACTGGGCGGCGACGAGCGCATCGCTGAGATGGCCCGGCTGCTCTCCGGCCTGCCCGACTCGGCCAGCGGGCTAGCGCACGCCCGCGAACTCCTCGACACTGCCCGCACCCTGACAAGGTGAGGGCGTGCCCCACTGTTCACTTGCGCCCCGGTGTTGTTCCCAGGGTGTGGGAAGGAGCACAGCATGCAAGTCAGCGGCTTTACGGACGTGTTGCGAGCACCCGGCGGATGCGCTGCAACAGTTCCGCGGGATTGTCCAGGTCGTCCTTGTTCACCAGGATGACGTACCATCCGTCGGCCTCGAGGCGGGACACGCGCGTCATGTCGGCGCGGAAGGCTGCCGGGGAGTCGTGGAGGCCGCTCTGGTACTCGACGATCACCTTGAGCTCGGGGAAAGCGAGGTCGGCGCGAAAGTGGAATCCGCCGGAAGTGGTGATCGGCAGGTTGGCTACCACGCCCGGAATTCCGCCCAGCAGGATGGCCACGCGCAGCCGAGACTCCTGCGGCGACTCGGATGCGGCGTCGAGAAGTCCCAATGCCGCTCGCAGCCGGCGTCTCCCGCGGCGGCCGGGGTACTGCCCGACGGCATCCGTAATGCGTTGTCCAGTGGTGAGGGCGGGCAGGTTTCGGTCCGCGTGGATGAGGTAGTCGCCCGCGGCCACCAGGTCGGCGAGGGTGAGTAGCGCCCCGAGCTGGCACCAGGTGCGCTCGGGGGAGCACATCCGCACTTCCCGCCACAGGCCGACGTCGGCAGGGGCGACACTGAGAGTGTGACCGCGGATGCCGCGCCCGACCGGGGCCCGATGCGGCGGCGGCACCGCTACGTGCAGCACCAGGGAGCGTTCGTGTCGCGACGGCAATGGCATGCCCAGAAGAACTGCGGCCGTGATGCCGCAGAAGTGAGCGTGCGGTGGCATCTTCTGCTGGTACGCGATGGCCCGCTCGAGAAGGGCGAGTTCTCCGATTGCGGGCGTGCGGATACCGCGATAAGGCCGCTGGAGGTCGGCGCTGCGGAGCCTGTTGCGTCCAAGCCCAGCATCCATGCCCTGCTGAAAGGTAAACGGTGTGGCGCTGAGGTGCTGTGGCAGCGGAATGCGTGAATTCATGCCGGAAGGATGCACTCTCGGCGACATCCCTGCCTTGTGTTATGCACAGGCACGCTCACTCGCAGGTTGTTGTTGTTCCCAGGACGTGGGAAGGTGCACAAGGCGCAACTCAACGCAGGACACGACGGGCGATTCGTTCCGGCGGAGTCGGGGCGCGGCGGTGATAGGCTAAAACCCCGTGGTGATCAAACATATTACGGAAACGACCAAGCACATTTTCGTTACTGGGGGAGTTGTTTCGAGCCTTGGAAAAGGGCTCACAGCTGCCAGCCTCGGAAATCTCCTGACGGCACGCGGCCTGCGCGTGGTCATGCAGAAACTCGACCCCTACCTCAACGTCGACCCGGGCACGATGAACCCGTTCCAGCACGGCGAGGTGTTCGTCACCGATGACGGCGCCGAGACCGACCTGGACATCGGCCACTACGAACGCTTCCTGGACATCAATCTGAACCAGGCCGCCAACGTCACCACCGGACAGATCTACTCCACCGTCATCGCCAAGGAGCGCCGCGGCGAATACCTCGGCGACACCGTGCAGGTCATCCCCCACATCACCGACGAGATCAAACGACGGATGCGCCTGCAGGCCACCGAACCGGTGAGCACCGGCGAACCACTCCCGGATGTCATCATCACCGAGATCGGCGGCACCGTCGGCGACATCGAAGGATTGCCGTTCCTCGAGGCCGCCCGCCAGGTGCGCCATGAGATCGGCAGGGCCAACTGCTTCTTCGTGCACGTGTCGCTTGTGCCCTATCTGAACGCCGCCGGCGAGCAGAAGACCAAACCGACCCAGCACTCGGTCGCGGCGCTGCGGTCCATCGGTATCCAGCCGGATGCGATCGTGCTGCGCAGCGACCGCGAGGTTCCGGAGTCGATGACCAAGAAGGTCGCGCTCATGTGCGACGTGGACCGGGAAGCCGTCGTGAACGCCGTCGACGTACCCAGCATCTACGACATCCCCACCATGCTGCACGACCAGGGCCTGGACGGTTACATCATCGAACACTTCGGTCTGGACGCCGATGAGGTCGACTGGACCGGCTGGCGCGAGCTGCTGGACGCCGTGCACGACCCCAAGTACGAGGTGCAGATCGGCCTGGTCGGTAAGTACATCAACCTGCCGGATGCCTACCTGTCCGTCACCGAGGCGCTGCGCGCCGGCGGATTCGCGCAGCAGACCAGCGTGAAGATCCACTGGATCCCCTCCGACGAGTGCGCCACCCCGGAGGGCGCCGCGCGGCTGCTCTCCCACCTGGACGGCATCTGCGTGCCAGGCGGATTCGGCATCCGTGGCATCGAGGGCAAAGTGGGCGCGTTGAAGTTCTGCCGGGAGAACGCGATCCAGGTGCTCGGCCTGTGCCTTGGCCTGCAGTGCATGGTGATCGAGTATGCCCGCAACGTGGTCGGCATCGCTGACGCGTCCTCCTCCGAGTTCGACCCGGGGACCCGGAATCCCGTGATCGCCAACATGGCGGAGCAGGTCGACATCATCGCCGGCGGCGACCTCGGCGGCACCATGCGTTTGGGCCTCTACCAGGCGGACCTGGCGGAGGGATCCATCGTGCGGGAGCTGTACGGCACACCTCAGATCTCCGAACGGCACCGGCACCGCTACGAGGTCAACAACGCCTACCGTGCACAGCTCACCGAGGCCGGCTTCCGTTTCTCCGGGATTTCTCCCAGCGGCCAGCTGGTCGAGTTCGGGGAACTGCCACGCGAGACGCATCCGTTCTACGTGGGTACGCAGGCACACCCGGAACTGCGGTCCCGACCCAACCGGGCGCATCCGCTGTTCCGCGGCCTGATCGGCGCGGCCCTCCAGCGGCAACAGGCCAGCCGCTTGTTCGAGGTGGCGGATGCCGTCACAGCCTGAGGCGGCGACGGTCCCCGAGCCGGAGTCGGTCCCTGAGCTTGTCGAAGGGGCGTTGGAAGACGACCAGTGGACAGCGAACATCCGCCTCAGCGAAGTGGTCTACCACGGTGTGGTGTGGGACATCCGACGCGACAGGCTTGATTACGGCAACGGCGAGCTCGTCCGCGAGTACGTCGACCACGCCGGCGCCGTCGCGGTGCTGGCCTACGACGACGCCGGCCGGGTGCTTCTGATCAAGCAGTACCGGCATCCGATCGGCGCCCGCGACTGGGAGATTCCCGCCGGTTTGCTTGACGGAGACGACGAACTGCCACTGGCTGCCGCTCAGCGGGAGCTGGCCGAGGAGGCTGACCTGGCGGCCAGCCGCTGGGACCTGCTCACCGAGTTCTTCACCTCCCCGGGCGGCAGCAACGAAGCGATCCGGGTGTACCTCGCCCGTGGCCTGAGCCCCACCGACACGTTCGGCCGAACCGCAGAGGAGGCGGACATCGAAACCCGGTGGGTCGACCTGGACACGGTGGTCACCGCCGTGCTCGAACGCCGCTGCGCCAACGCGATCCTCGCCAACGCGGTATTGGCCGCCGCCGCGTCCAGCGTCCGCGGCTGGAGCAGCCTCGGCGACGCGCGCGCACCCTGGCCGGGACATCCGAAGTCCCGTAGCTGAGTGAACGAGTGCTGAGCGAGCGAGTGCTGACCGAAGTGACCGAGTTGGCGCGCGCCCTCGACCGGTATCTGCGGCACGTGTCGATCGAACGCGGCCTGTCGGTCAACACCGTTGCCGCGTACCGGCGTGACGTCGGCGAGTACCTGCAGTTCCTCAGCGCGCGCGGCATCCAGACGCCGCAGGCGATCGCCCCGCACGATGTGTCAGCGTTCTCCGCCGGGCTACGGACCAGACCTGAGGTACCTCTGGCGGCCTCCTCGGTGGCCAGGATGCTCTCCTCGGTGCGCGGATTCCACCGCTTCCTGCTCGACGAGGGTCTCGCCACCACCGACGCTGCCTCCGGCACGAAACCGCCCAAGCTCGCCAGCCGACTGCCCAAGGCCATCACGGTGGAGCAGATGGCCACCCTGCTAGCCACAGCGGACGGCGACGACGTGCGAGCGCTGCGCGACAAGGCCCTGCTCGAACTGCTCTACGCCACCGGCGCTCGCATCTCCGAGGCATCCGCTCTGGACGTGGATGACATCCTCACCACGGTGAGCAACACCAGCGCTGGTGAATCCGCCAGCGCCGATACCGTACGACTATTCGGCAAGGGTGGCAAGCAACGGATCGTGCCGCTGGGCAGCTACGCCCGCGCCGCCCTGGACGCCTACCTCGTGCGCGGCAGGCCCGCGCTCGCCGCGCACGGCGGCGGCACCCCCGCCCTGTTCCTTGGACTCCGCGGCGGACGGCTGTCCCGCCAGAATGCCTGGCTGATTGTGCAGGCCCGCGCCGACCAGGCGCAGCTGGGCGTGACGATCTCCCCGCACACGTTCCGACACTCGTTCGCCACCCATCTGCTCGCCGGCGGAGCCGACGTACGGGTGGTACAGGAGCTGCTCGGGCACTCCTCGGTGGCCACGACCCAGATCTACACCCTGGTCACCGCCGACACGCTGCGGGACATGTACACCACGGCGCATCCGCGAGCTCGCTGAGTGTTCCCCGGATGCGGCGGAACGTGCCGCGCGCTTCCAAGGCGCAGCCGCGGGCCCGGTTAGAATCGACTCACCGGAGACCGGTGAGCCCAAGGTAAAGGATTGTCGCAGATGGCTGCAAAAGAGAACGCCTTGACCGCAGAACTTCCCGGTTTGGAGGCGCCGATCCTTGGGCCGACCGGCCGGGTGCGCCGCATCTTCCCCGAACCGAAACCGCTGAGCGGGCACGGCCCGGCCCGCATCATCGCCCTGTGCAACCAGAAGGGCGGGGTCGGCAAGACCACCACCACCATCAACCTCGGCGCGAGCCTGGCCGAATGCGGTCGCAGGGTGCTCGCCGTGGACTTCGACCCGCAGGGCGCCCTGTCCGCCGGCCTCGGTGTGCCCACCCACGACGTGCCGAACATCTACGACCTGCTGCTGGGCACCATCAAAAACCCGCACGAGGCGATCCAGAAAACCACAGTGCCGAACCTGGATGTCATCCCGGCCAACATCGACCTCTCCGCCGCCGAGGTGCACCTGGTCAACGAGGTCGCCAGGGAGCAGATCCTCTCCCGCGTGCTGCGCGGCGTCAAGGACGACTACGACGTCATCCTCATCGACTGCCAGCCGTCGCTGGGCATCCTCACCGTCAACGCCCTCACCGCCAGCCACGGGGTGCTCATCCCGCTGGAGTGCGAATTCTTCGCCCTGCGCGGCGTCGCCCTGCTCGTGGAGACCATCGAGAAGGTGCGCGACCGGCTGAACCCCGCCATCGAACTCGACGGCATCCTGGCCACCATGTTCGACTCCCGCACCCTGCACGCCAGGGAGGTACTCGACCGGGTGGTCGAGACATTCGGTGACAAGGTGTTCGAAACCGTGATCGGCCGCACCGTGAAGTTCCCGGATGCCAGCGTCGCCGGCGCCCCGATCACCACCTTCGCTCCGGACCATCCGGCCGCTCGTGCGTACCGGCAGATGGCCAGAGAGTTGATCTTCCGTGGTGCCGTCGCCTAACCGCACCACCGTCGCTGCGGCAGAGGACGCCGGCTTCTCGGTCACCCTGCACAACTACAGCGGACCGTTCGACCTGCTGCTGTCGCTGATCGCGAAGCACGAGCTGGACATCACCGAGATCTCCCTGTCCAGCGTCACCGACGAATTCCTCGCCTACCTGCGCGAGCTGCACTCGCCGGAGGAACTCGATCAGGCCAGCGAGTTCATCGTCGTGGCGGCGACCCTGCTCGACCTCAAGATCGCCGGGCTGCTGCCGCAGGGCGAGCTGGTGGACGCCGACGACGTCGCCCTGCTCGAGGCCCGCGACCTGCTGTTCGCCCGACTGTTGCAGTACCGGGCGTTCAAAGAGGTCTCGGTCTGGTTCGCCGACACTCTGGGGAGTGAGTCCACCCGACATGCGCGGCAGGTGCGCCTGGAGGAGAAATTCCGTCGCCGCACGCCCGAGCTGGTGTGGACGCTCAGCGCCGACGACTTCGCGGCGCTCGCCGTGCTCGCCCTCACCCCACGGGACATCCCCGCCGTCGGGCTGAGCCATCTGCACGCGCCGCTGGTCAGCATCCGGGAGCAGGCCGCCCACATTGTGGCGCTGTTGCGTCGCGGCGAGCCGATGACCTTCCGCCAGTTGATCGCCGGCGCCGAGCAGACCGGCGTGGTGGTCGCCCGGTTCCTCGCCGTGCTGGAGCTGTACCGGCGCGCGGCGGTCGGGTTCGAACAGCTCGAACCGCTCGGCGAGCTGACCATCCGGTGGACCGCCCAGTCGTTCTCCGACGAAAGCCTCTCGAACCTAGGAGCCGATTATGATGCCTGACGTGACCACCATCGAGCCGGAGACCGACACCGACACCTCCGGAATCGGGTCGCTTTCGGTGGAGCGGTGCCTGGAGGCGATCCTCATGGTCGCCGACGAACCGCAGAGCCTGGTCAGCCTCGCGACCGCACTCGGCACCCCGGTGCCCGCGGTGCGACAGTCGATCGAGCGGCTCGTGGAGGACTTCGACGGCGTGGGCGACACCGTCCGGCGCGGCTTCGAGTTGCGCGAGGTGGCCGGCGGCTGGCGCATCTACGTGCGCGGCGAGTACGACGACGTCGTGCGCGACTTCGTGCTGGCCCAGAACCCGAGCAAACTGTCTCAAGCCGCGCTGGAAACCCTTGCCGTGATCGCCTACAAGCAGCCGATCAGCCGCGGCGCGATCGCCTCGATCCGCGCCGTCAATGTCGATTCGGTGGTGCGCACGTTGCTTGGTCGGGGCCTGATCACCGAGGCGTTCACCGACAGCGAGACCGGCGCCATCCATTACGCCACGACCGATGCGTTACTCAGCCAGCTCGGTCTCAACTCGCTCGACGAACTGCCGCGGATCTCCCCATTGTTATCCGACGGGTCGGAAGGTTTCGATGACCTCCGCTGAAGGATCTGGCGCGGACAAGGGTGACCCGGCCGCCGACGGGGTGCGGCTGCAGAAGCGGATGGCCGCCGCCGGCGTCGCTTCCCGCCGGGCCAGCGAGATCCTCATCGAGGCGGGCCGCGTCGCCGTCAACGGTGTCGTAGTCACCGAACTCGGCCGCCGGGTGCACGACACCGACCTCGTCTCGGTGGACGGCGTCGCGGTGCAGCTGGACCCCACCCGCCGTTACCTGATGCTCAACAAACCGGTCGGCGTCGTCAGCTCGCTGCGCGACGAGCACGGCCGCCCCGACCTGTCCCGGTTCGTCTCCGGCTTCGAGGAACGCCTGTTCAACGTCGGCCGGCTGGATGCGCAGACCTCCGGGCTGCTCATCCTCACCAACGACGGTGAACTCGCACACGTGCTGGCACATCCGTCGTTCGGGGTCATGAAAACCTACGTCGCCAAGGTCGATGGCACCGTCAGCCCGCAGACCCTCACGAAACTCACCACCGGCATCGAGCTGGAGGACGGGCCGATCGCGGCGGATAAGGCGCGCATCATCGGAGCTTCCCACCACCGCGAGAGCATCGTGGAACTCACCCTGCACTCGGGGCGCAACCGCATCGTACGCCGGATGCTGCAGGAAGTCGGCCATCCGGTGCTCGAGCTGGTGCGGCGGCAGTTCGGCCCCCTGCACCTGGGCAACCTCGCGCCGGGAGAGATGCGGGATTTGACTAAGGTGGAACTCGGCCAGTTGCTGACGATCTCCCGATCCGCCACAGACTCCAGCGACACCGCGGCCGGGAAGAAGAGCGCAGGGGCGTGAACGAAAGTCGACTGTCCGGACAAGTGAGGGTCGTGGGGGCTGGGCTGCTCGGCGCCAGCGTCGGCCTCGCGCTGACGGCGAAGGGCCTCGATGTCGTCGTCGACGACAGCTCGCCGGCCGCCCTGGGTCTGGCCATCGACTACGGTGCCGGTCGGGCTCCCGCAGAGGCGGATGACCCGCACCTGGTGGTGGTGGCCGTGCCGCCGGATGTGACGGCGGAGGTCGTCCGTGCCGAGCTCGCCGCGCATCCGCACGCCCTGGTCACCGATGTGGCGAGCGTGAAGACTGCGCCGCTGACCGCGCTGCGGGCGGCCGGCGCCGACGTTTCCCGCTACATCGGCTCGCATCCGCTGGCCGGCCGGGAACGCGGCGGCGCCATCTCGGCGCGCGCCGACCTGTTCCTGGGCCGCCCCTGGGTGATCGCCACCACCGACGCGAACACCGCCGCGCAACTCGGGGTCATCGAGGACCTCGCGCTGGACCTCGGCGCCGTGCCGGTGGGGATGGCAGCCGAAGACCATGACCGCAGCGTCGCCCTGATCTCACACGTGCCGCAGGTGATCGCGTCGCTGCTGGCGAAACGACTCGTCGAGGGCGACCACGCGGCCCTCGGTCTGGCCGGACAGGGACTGCGCGACACCACCAGAATCGCCTCAAGCGACCCGAGCCTGTGGATCCAGATCCTCTCGGCAAACTCGGTCGCCGTCGTGGACGTACTGCGCGCCTTCCGCGGCGACCTTGACGCACTGCTGACGGCGTTGGAGGACCCGGCGGTACCCGGCGCGCGGCGTGCCCTGGCCGAATCGCTGGCCGCGGGCAACGTCGGGGTGTCCCGCATCCCCGGGAAGCACGGTCAGGACCGCCGGTTCAGCCAGATCGTCGTCATGGTCGACGATCGGCCCGGTGAACTCGGCCGGCTGCTCAGCGAGATGGGCGAGGTGGGCGTGAATATGGAGGACCTGCGGCTCGAGCACTCGCCGGGCGCTCCGATCGGGTTGGCGGAGATCTCCGTGCTACCGGAGGCGGAGGACCACCTGGTGACCGAGCTGGAGGCCCGCGGCTGGCGGATCGCCGAGGCGTGGCGGTGACCGGCGCGAAGATCGTGGTGGCGGTGGACGGCCCGGCCGGCAGCGGCAAATCCAGCGTCAGCCGGGCCGCCGCCCGCCGGCTCGGCTTCGACTACCAGGACAGCGGCGCCGCCTACCGGGCGGCCGCGTGGAACGCGCTGGACCGCGGCGTCGACCTCGACGACGCGGAGGCCATCCTCGCCTGTCTGGACGGCTTCGATTACCGCATCGGCACCGACCCGGACCGCTACTTTGTGCGGGTCGGCGCAACGGACGTCACCACCGCCATCCGGGAACCCCGGGTGACCGCAGTGGTGAGCCGGATCGCGCGGATCCCGGCGGTGCGGGAGCGCCTCGTCCGGCTGTTTCGCGACGTCATCACCGCCAACACCAAGCCGGGCATCATCACCGAGGGCCGTGACATCACCACGGTTGTCGCCCCGGATGCGGATGTGCGCATTCTGCTCACGGCATCCGAGCAGGTTAGAATAGCCAGGCGTTCGGCGGAGATTACGGGCGTGTCGGCCGGTGCCGTCGGGCTGCAACTCAGTTCGCGGGATGCGCAAGATTCCAAGGTCGTCGACTTCTTGACTGCCGCCGAGGGAGTCACCACGCTCGATTCCACCCGGCTCGACTTCGACCACACCGTGCAGCGCATGGTCGACGTGATCCGTGCCGCCCAGGCGGTCACCCCAAGCCACTAAAGGACCCACCATGCCCGAACACGACGACTTCCCCGCCCTCGACGAGAAACTCGCCGAGCGCCTCTCGTCACTGGACGAGACCGAGGCTGCCCAGCGCGCCGACACCCTCCGTGCCGGCCTGCGGGACTACGACCTCGACGAGGAAGACGCTCGACTGCTCGAGGCGGTCTCCGAGGATCCGGATGCGCAGTTCTTCCGCCCCGCCCCGCCAGTGCTCGCCGTCGTGGGCCGACCGAACGTGGGCAAATCAGCGCTGGTGAACCGGATCATCGGGCGCCGCGAAGCCGTGGTGGAGGACACGCCCGGCGTCACCCGGGACCGGGTCAACTACAAGGGCGAGTGGAACGAGCGCGAATTCACCATCGTCGACACCGGCGGTTGGGAGCCGGATGCCCGCGGGATCGACGCGTCTGTCGCCGCGCAGGCGGAGGTCGCCGTCGACCTCGCCGATGTGGTGCTGTTCATCGTCGACGCCACGGTCGGAGCCACCGCCACCGACGAGCGCGTGGTGAAGATGCTGCGGGCCACGAACAGGCCGGTGATCCTCGTCGCGAACAAGGTCGACGACATCCGACAGGAGCCGGAAGCCGCCTCGCTGTGGAGCCTCGGACTCGGCCAGCCGTGGCCGGTGTCCGCAGTGCACGGCAGAGGCGTGGCTGACCTGCTCGATCAGGTACTCACGGTGCTGCCGAAGGTGTCCGCCGTGGCGAAGGACGAGGTCGGCGGGCCACGCAGGGTCGCCATCCTGGGTCGGCCGAACGTGGGCAAGTCCAGCCTGCTGAACAAGACCGCGGGGGAGGAGCGGGTCGTCGTCAACGAGCTGGCCGGCACCACCCGCGACCCGGTGGATGAGCAGATCGAGCTGGGCGGCAAGTTCTGGCGGTTCGTCGATACCGCCGGCATCCGCCGCCGCGTGCACCTGGCCCAGGGCGCGGACTTCTACGCGACCCTGCGCACCAGCGCGGCGTTGGAGAAGGCGGAGGTCGCGGTTGTGCTGATCGACGTGACCGCGCCGATCAGCGTGCAGGACCTCAAGATCATCGACCTGGTGCTGGAGTCCGGCCGAGCATTGGTGCTCGCGTTCAACAAGTGGGATCTGCTCACCGACGAGCGGCGGATCATGCTGGACCGGGAGATCGAGCAGGACCTCGGCCACGTGACCTGGGCGCCGCGGGTGAACATCTCGGCCAAGACCGGTCGTCACATGGAGAAACTGGTGCCGGCGCTCGAGTTGGCGTTGGAATCCTGGGACACCCGCATCCCCACCGGCAAATTCAACGCGTTGTTGGCCGAACTCACCGCCGAGCACCCGCATCCGGTGCGCGGCGGCAAGCAGACGCGCATCCTGTTCGGCACGCAGGCCTCCAACCGGCCGCCCACCTTTGTGCTGTTCACCACCGGTTTCCTGGATCCGCAGTACCGCCGCTTCATCACCCGGCGGCTGCGCGAGCTGTACGGGTTCGAGGGCAGCCCGATCAACGTGAACATGCGCGTGCGGGAGCGCCGCCGCCGCTGACTTCGCCGCCGACGGAGACCTCCCCGGGGCGAAGAACTATCGCTCGCCAAGCGGTTGCACTGCTTCGGGTTCCTATAGACAATGTCTATAGGAGGCACGATGCTCAGGGACAAGGCCAGCGAACTCATCAAAGCCGCTCGCGAGGATGCGTCGATGACGCAATCGGCGTTGGCTCGTGCGGCCGGGATCCATCAGCCGACGCTGGCCGCGTACGAATCGGGGCGGCGAAACCCTCGACTCGACACGCTGCGGATGATCTTGCGCGCAGCAGGGACGAGGCCGTCCGTTCCCCTTGAACTTTTCGCCGACGAAATCATCGAGCGCGGCCTGAGGCACGGCCTTACCAATATCCGTGTCTTCGGTTCCCCGATTCGGGGCGACGATACCGAACACAGCGATATTGACCTACTGGTCAGAACCGCCGATTCGGTGTCGCTTTTCGATCTGGGCGCATTCGCGATGGAAGTCGAGGAACTCACTAGCTTTGCCGTCGACCTCCTCACCGAAGAACAGGCGAATAACCCGCACTTCGCCCACGTGCTCGACGAAGCAGTACCGCTGTGAACGAACAGGACCGCTTCAAACGCAAGCCGCGGCTGCAGGCCAGTGGCGAGAGCGGCGGAGGAGCGATCGATCGCGATCCAGCACTCGCGGACGAGTTGAGGAGTCTCCTCGCGGCATGCGAAGAAATAGCTTCCCTCGGTCGTGAGCGCTTCTTCGATGTCACACATGAGTTAAGTTACTTCGCGGCCGAGGCAGTGATCATCCATTTTTATGATCTAGTCATGCACCGACTTCGGGAGCACGTGACGAGCAATCACCCCGACTTCCCATGGCGCGAGATCGCCGGCACTCGGAACATCCTCGCGCACAACTACACCCGCGCTAATCGACAGGTCGTTTGGATTGCTGTTTCGGAGGAACTGCCGATCCTTCTCCGTGCGGTGCTTGCTTCTTTGGATCGCAGGCACTAGCTGCGCAGCAGCGTGAGCACCGCGAGGACCCGGCGATTCACGTCGTGGGAGGGCGCCAGGTCCAGCTTTTGGAACACCTGCGCGCACATCGACTCCACCGTGCGTTCGCTGACCCCGAGTGTACTGGCGATTCCCGCGTTGGAACGCCCCTCCGCCATGGCCGCCAGCACTTCGTTCTCGCGGCTGGTGAGCCGGGTCAGGAGGGAGTCGGGACGCCTGCGCCGCATGAGCTTGGAGACGATGGTGGGGTCCAGCACGCATTCCCCCTCGGAGACCCTGTGCAACGCGTCAATCAGCACGGCGATGTTGAAGACGCGTTCCTTGAGGAGGTAACCGAGCCCGGCGGGCTGGTCGGCGAGCAATTGCTCCGCATATCGCGCTTCGACGTACTGGCTGAGCAGCACGACTCCGGTTCCGGGATGTCGCTCGCGGATCACACGCGCGGCGACCAGGCCCTCGTCGGTGTGCGTCGGGGGCATCCGGATGTCGACGATGGCGACATCGGGGCGGTCCAGGGCCACTGCCCTGAGTAGCGCATCGGCGTCGGCGGCCTCGCCGACCACGGTGACGCCGGCATCCGTCAACAGCCGCGCCAGTCCGGAACGCACGAGCATCACGTCGTCGGCGACTACGACGCGCACGGCAGGACCGCTTCCAGGATCGCGCCCCGTGCTGCGCCGATTGCCCCAAACATGCCTGGGATCCTACATCCGTGTTTCCCTCAATGCTGCCCCCCGGAGCGTGCCGGTGGAGTCCACCGGAGTGGTGGCATCCGTGTTTTCCTCATCGCCCTACCGAGGCAGCACACTGCACACGGCATCGTGTCATCGCGAGGCTCATGGGAACGGCGACAGATCGGCGGACACCATGAGAATCCTGGCAACACGGCCACTCGTATCGGCCGCGATCCTCGGCGTGCTCGCCCTCACCGGCTGCACGGCGCTGAGCGGCGTCCTCCCCGATGACGACGCCGTGGAGCTGCGGTTGGCCACCATCGATGGCTCGGTCAATCCCACCGGACGCTACGTCGCCCAGCAAGCCTTCGTCGACTCCCTCCGTGACGTGTCCGGTGGCCGGATCACTGTCAAACTGACGACCACCTACGGTGGCGGCGCGGTCATCGCCGAATCCGACCTGGTGAGAGCGATCGCCAAGGGAGACTTTGATGGCGGCTGGCCCTCCAGTCGCGCGTTCTGGCGCGCCGGCATCGGCGGCCTGAGGGCGCTCGAGGCGCCCATGATGATCACGAGCGCCGCGGCGGAGAAGGCACTGGTCTCCGGTCCGATTGCGGACAAGATCTTCTCCCGGTTGCGCGGGAGCGGCATCGTCGGAGTCGGACTCGGCATCGGACCGCTCCGCCGCCCGTTCTCGGCAGGTGCGCCACTGCTGGGGCCGAACGAGTGGCATCGGGCCAGGTTCCGCGTCTTCAACTCCCCGGTGCAGGCCGACGCGGTGCGGGCCTTCGGCGGCACCCCGGTGAGCACGGGAGTCGACTGGCTTGACCGGATGCGCATCGACGCCCTCGAGGGCGGCGAGTTCGACATCGGGGAGGCGTTGGCGAGCGGCGACACTGGTGCGTTCGGTACCGTGACAGAGAACGTGGTGCTCTGGCCGAAGATCTCGGTGTTCTCGCTCAGCCAGAAGCGGTTCGATTCCCTCACCGCGCAGCAGCAGGCCTGGATTAGGGAGGCGGCCACTCGAGCCGTGCAGGCGTCCCTGACGGTTGACTACGACGAGTCGGCGGCGGCACAGGAGCTGTGCGCGAAGGGAGTGCGGTTCGTGGATGCCAGTGAGGACCAGATCGCCGCGCTGCGGCAGAACTCCCAGTGGGTGCTCAAGGAGCTCGCGGTCGACAACGGCCAGGACTCCCTCTTCACCGATCTGCGCGACCTCGCCGCACAGTACCCGGATCCCGACGTTCCCGAGGTCTCGGCAGAGTGCAGGCAACCGGGCTCCGCCGAAGGCGACGCGCGGCCGGCGGTCATCCCGAAGTCCCGGGCCGGAGGGCGGTAGTAACCGGTATCCTGCCTCCCCGCGGGCGACCGATACCATTCCGGATCAGTGTGGACGCCGCGGCGCACAATCTCGTCCGGGAAGCTATCGCTCGGTGCGTGCCGATACCTGCTTGCGTCAGGTAACCGGAAAAGTCACACTGAGCCATGATTATTTCTCCCAATGATCTGCGGGAGGCCGCCTCCGGCACAGTGCTCGTTCCCGGTGATCCCGGCTTCGACGCAGAGTGTTCAGGCTTCAACCTGACAGTTGTGCAGCATCCGGATGTCGTGGTTGCCGCCGCGAGCGTCGGTGATGTCGTTGCTGCGGTGAAGTACGCCGCAGACGAAGGACTCGTCGTTCGTGTGCAGGCCACGGGCCATGGCGTTGGCGCAGCGGCGGCCGGTGGGATGCTGGTCACTACCTCGCGCATGACGGGCGTGTCCGTTGACCCGGGGCAGGCATCGCGACGGTGTCGGCCGGCGTGCAGTGGAGCGAGGTCGTTGCGGCGGCGTCCCCGCACGGTCTTGCCCCGTTGAACGGTTCGTCGGCGGGTGTCGGCGTGGTGGGCTACACGCTGGGCGGCGGGATGGGGCCGATGGGGCGCACGTTCGGGTTTGCTGCCGACTATGTGCGGCGCCTCCAGATCGTCGTCGCGGACGGCACCGTGCTGGAGGTGGACGCCGACTACGAGCCGGAACTGTTCTGGGCGTTGCGTGGTGGGAAATGCAACATCGGCATCGTCACCGAACTTGAGTTTGGTTTGATGCCGGTTTCGGAATATTACGGTGGCGGGATCTTCTATCCTGGGGCGTCGGCGGCGACGGTGCTCCACAAATTCAGCTCCTGGGTGCTGACCCTGCCGGAGCAGGCCACCACGTCGATTGCCCTGCTGCGGTTGCCTGATCTGCCGGATGTCCCGGAACCGTTGCGTGGGCGCCTGTCGGTGCACCTGCGGTTCGTGTACATCGGCGATGAAGCGCAGGGTGCGGCGCTGATCGCCCCGATGCGCGAGGTCGCGCCGCCGCTGGTCGATGTGGTTGCGACCACGCCGTATTCCGCGATCGCCTCGGTGCACCAGGATCCGACAGATCCGCTGCCGGCCTGGGACGGTTCGGCGCTGCTGCGGGAGTTCCCGGCGGCAGCCGTCGACGCTCTGCTGGCCACCGCGGGGCCGGATGTCGACATCCCGTTGATTATGGCGGAGGTGCGTTACCTGGGTGGCGCGCTGGCGAGGCAGCCCGAGGTACCCAACGCAGTCGGTGGCCGGGATGCGGCGTTCTCGGTGTATGTGGTGGGACGGTATCCGCCAGCACTGCACGGGATTGTGGATGCCGCGGGCGAGGCAGTGCTGGCTGCGGTGGCCCCGTGGTCGACCGGCCACTCGCAGATCAACTTCCAGGCTTACGCGACGGAGCCGGAGGACATCCGCCGTGCCTGGCCCGCGGAGGTGCGGGAGCGCCTGCTGGCAGTCAAGGAGCAGTGGGATTCGCAGGGTCGGTTCCGATTCGCTTATCCGCTCGAGGGTGGGAGCGCGACGGGGGAAGTGTCGGCCTGAGGCGCGCCGGTCGCCGTCGGACCGGATAAGCTAGCGGAGGTTCCAAGTGAACCGAAGCCACGGGCTGTGGTGCAGTTTGGTAGCGCACGTGACTGGGGGTCAGGGTGCTCAGGATTGCAAACAGTCTAGATAATTGAATAACGGGATGTGGCGCAGCTTGGTAGCGC
>JBDSDO010000007.1:0-8965 GCA_039920505.1 Terrimesophilobacter sp. | reverse complement strand
AGCGACGATGTCGACCCGTTGGTTGTCGATCTCCGTGTGGCCGTAAAGGTAACCGTCGGCGCCCAGCTCCTCGACGACATCCACCTCGACGGGAAGGCCTTCACCTGTGGTGGACACTTGCACATCTTCCGGGCGGATGCCGATCGTGACCGTCTTGGCGCTGGCGGATCCGAGGGTCTCACGGTCTACCGGAGCCACAGCGGTGCCGAACTTCAAGCCGCCGTCCACGATATTCGCATCGAACAGGTTCATGGCCGGGGAGCCGATGAAACCGGCGACGAAGACGTTGACCGGCTGTTCGTAGAGGTCGCGCGGGCTTCCGACCTGTTGCAGCACGCCGTCTTTGAGCACGGCGATGCGGTCGCCCATGGTCAGTGCCTCGGTCTGATCGTGGGTGACGTAGACCGTCGTGACGCCGAGACGACGTTGGAGCGAGGCAATCTGGGTGCGGGTCTGCACGCGCAGCTTGGCGTCGAGGTTCGACAGCGGTTCGTCCATGAGGAACACCTGAGGGGAACGCACGATCGCACGACCCATGGCGACGCGCTGACGCTGGCCGCCAGAGAGTGCCTTCGGCTTGCGGCCGAGGTACGGCTCAAGGTCGAGCAGCTTGGCGGCCTCGAGAACGCGCTTGGCACGCTCCTCCTTGTGCACCCCGGCGATCTTCAGAGCGAAGCCCATGTTCTCGGCGACTGTCATGTGCGGATACAGTGCGTAGTTCTGGAAGACCATGGCGATGTCGCGGTCTTTCGGCGGAACGTCAGTGACGTTGCGTTCGCCGATGAAGATGTTTCCTTCGTTCACTTCTTCCAGCCCGGCGAGCATCCGCAGGGCGGTGGACTTTCCGGAACCGGAGGGGCCGACGAGAACGAGGAATTCCCCGTGGGCTACGGACAAGTCCAGTTTGTCGACTGCGGGAAGCGTGGAACCCGGGTAAACACGGGTTGCCTCATCGAAAGTTACAGTGGCCAATTTATTGCTCCTTCACCGGCAGGTACGTGCCGAACGATCCGTTGTGAATGCAAATGCAAGGATCGGACCGGAGAAAACCGGTCGCAATCGTTCTGGCCATTATGGCACTGCTGCGCAGGTGCCTCCTACCTCGTGCCGCTAGGCTGTTTCAGCAAGCGCCCCGTGGATTCCCAGTCTCGCTATCTAGCATCGTCAAGCAGGTGCGAGTTGCAGGTCGCGTCCGGCCACTAACGTGAAAAGTGAGGTTCAATGAGCATCAGTGGCCCCGGTGGCAATCGTCCCAGCAAAAATGAGCGCCGTGAGGCTGCGCGCGACAAGGCCAGGACCCTGAGGGAAGCACAAAAGAAGAAGGACCGGCGCAATAAGTACCTCCTGCAAGGGGGCATCGCGTTGGCTGTGCTGGCGATCATCGCCGTGGTCGTAATTGTCATCACCTCCGCCGTGCGGCCACCGGCTGCGGGTCCGATGAATATGGCCAGCGACGGCGTAGTCATCACGAAGGGCCTTGATACTGTGCGGACACCGGCACTCAAGGGTGGCGCGGCGCCGCTCCCGTCCGCGAGTGATGGTTCAGGCGACGTGTTCGATATCCGTGTCTACGTCGATTATCTCTGCCCGGTGTGTGGCGCCTTTGAAGCGGCCAACGCGCCGCAAATCAAGAAGCTCGTTGAGTCGGGCGTCGCCACCCTGGAGATCCATCCGATCTCCATCCTGGACCGCCAGTCCATGGGAACGCAGTATTCCACGCGGGCGGCCAACGCCTTCGCGTGCGTGGCCAACTATTCTCCTGACAGCGCGTTCGGCTACAGCGCGATCTTGTTCGAGAACCAGCCAAAGGAATCCAGCGAGGGGCTCACCAATCAGCAGCTCGTCGACCTTGCCAAGAAAGCGAAGGTGGCCAAGCAGGGCTCCGTCGCCAGCTGCATCAACGACTCGAAGTTCAAGAACTGGGTGTCTGCGTCGACCGATCGTGCACTTGCCGGACCGATTCCGAACTCCGACATCGACAAGATCCTCGGAACACCTACAGTGCTGGTGAATGGGAAAAGCTACAAGTTCACAGCGGATGCCAACGGCGCGTTCAATCCGGAGGAGTTCTCGAACTTCTTGCTGAAGGTTGCTGGCGACAATTACGCGCAGAACCCGTCGCCGTCCGCGTCACCCTCACCAAGCGCCTCCCCGACGCCGTAACAGCCTCCGCTGGTCAAGCTCGTCTATCACAACACTCCGCCAAGCGTCTTCGGAGTCCCCGAAAACGCCCGGCCTGTCATTGACCGGTAGCCGAGCGCGGCGGATAATTTGAAGCAGTACAGGCCGCGATCCCGGTTACTGCTTGAGGCGGACTCATGACGCAGCGGACGCCAGAACCTTCGAAATACCGTCAGCTGGCAGAACGCATTGGCGGCGAACTCGTTGTACCCGGCGATGCCGGATACGACGATGCCCGCCACGTCTGGAACGCCATGATCGACAAGTACCCCGCGGTCGTTGTCCGGGCCAAGACCACGGCCGATGTCGCCCCCAGCCTTGCCTTTGCCCGCAAACACCGCCTGCCCGTCGCGGTACGCGGTGGCGGGCACAGCATTGCCGGACACGGAACCGTCGATGACGGCCTGGTACTGGATCTCTCTGCCTGCCGGGACGTTGTGGTGGACGCCGAGCGGCACACCGTCACCGTGGCGGCAGGAGCCACCCTTCACGATCTTGACACCGCCACCGCCGCGCACGGGCTCGCGGTTCCCGTGGGCGTCGTGTCGGTAACGGGAATCGCCGGCCTGACACTGGGAGGCGGGTTCGGATGGCTGACCCGCGCGCATGGCCTGACCATCGACAGCCTGCTCTCGGCCGACCTCGTGACCGCAACCGGACTGTCCGTCCATGCCAGCCAGAGTGAAAACCCCGACCTGTTGTGGGCTCTAAAGGGTGGTGGCGGCAACTTCGGCGTGGTCACGTCCTTCACGTTCCGGGCACACCCTCTACCCGCGGCCGTCCTCACCGGCAACCTGATCTACCTCCAGTCGCACTGGGCCACCGCCTTGCCGGCCTATGCCGACTGGACTTCCACCCTGCCGGACGAGATGACCTCCATTGTCACGGCCATGACCCCTCCTCCGAACTTGGAGTTGGGAACACGGCCGGTGATCTTCATCGGTTTCGCCTGGTCAGGCCTCAATCAACAGGCGGGGCAAGTGTGCCTGGATGCGTTGACCGCGGCCGCACCGCCGGACATCGCAGACATCTCCCCCGCCCCGTGGCCGGCGTGGCAATCCGCCGGAGACTCCGCGTTTCCCAGCGGTGTTCGGGCCTACATGAAGAACACCGGGCTGGGTCGGCTGGACGACACGGCGATCGCCACGATCATCCAGTTTGCCGCCGAGCAGACCTGGGAGGGGACCGCGTTCAACATCCACCACATGGG
Source organism: Terrimesophilobacter sp. (assembly GCA_039920505.1). Lineage (GTDB taxonomy): Bacteria > Actinomycetota > Actinomycetes > Actinomycetales > Microbacteriaceae > Parafrigoribacterium. Next base: position 5,574 of record JBDSDO010000007.1, on the reverse strand, counting down.
CGGAGGGTTCCGCCGAGCCGGCGAGGCCTCCACGGCATTCCCGGACCGGCACTCCCCCTATTGGCTCAGCATCGCCGGGGTCTGGTCCGACCCCGCCGATGACGGGCACCACATCGGCTTCGTACGACGCCTGGCTTCCGCGATGGAACCGTTCTCCACTGGAACCCAGTACCTGAACTTCATGGCCGCCGACGCCGACAACCCCACCCACTCCGGGGCACCTGCCGCCGCGTCGCCGGTATATGGGGCCGAAAAGTTGGGCAAGCTCCGATCGCTGAAACTGACGTGGGATCCCGAGAACGTTTTCCGCCTCAACCGCAACATCCCGCCCGAGCAGTTGCCGATCCGGGCTCCGGGTGACGTCACGGTTCATGCCCGAAGCCACCAGTGATGCACCCTCAAAGGGCCCCCTGTCGGATTCGAACCGACGACCCCCGCTTTACAAGAGCGGTGCTCTGGCCAACTGAGCTAAGGGGGCGGATGGAACCACCCATATTACTGGAGCCTGCGGTGCCTCCCGCGCTACAAGGCCGCGAGGAAGTCGCTCGGGTCGATTCGCGACTTGTGGTCAGATGCGCCCGGCGGACGTCCTCCGACGTAGAGCCAGCCGAGCAAGCGCTCCGATGCGTTGAGGCGGTGGAGGGTGCGCACCGATGGCGCGTCGATGAATGCGCCGGTGCGCCACATGACGCCCCAGCCGGCAGCATCCAGGACGAGACTGAGCAGGTGGGCGACGCCTGCCGCCGCAGCATCCTGCTCCCAGGTTGTCACCTTGTCGCTTGGCCGGTGCACGGCCACAATCGCGATGAGCAGCGGTGCCCTCAGCGGCTTCGCCGCCATCCTGACCGCGCGGCGCTGGATCTCTTCCAGTGCCTCATCCTGCGCAGCGGCACGGGATGCCTGTGCGAGCGCTGCGCCCAACTCATCGCGGGCGCTGCCCCTGAGTTCTAGGAGTCGCCACGGCCTCAGCGAGCCGTGATCGGCTACCCGTGCGGCCGCCTCGACGAAAGGCAACAACTGCTCATGGCTGGGCGCGTCAGCGGTCACGGCCGGGTAGGAACGGCGGCGACCGATCGCCCGCAGCAGTGCCGCCGCGTCCTGTGTTATTTCGTGCTTTCCGAGTTGGCGTCGGCCGCCTCCTGGAAGCCGAGAGCTACCGAGTTCATGCAGTACCTATTTCCAGTCGGAGTGCCGAATCCGTCTGGGAACACGTGTCCCAGGTGTGATCCGCAGTTCGCGCAACGCACCTCGGTGCGGCTCATACCCAAGCTCACGTCCTCGATGAGCTCGACGGCCTCGGGGCGCACCGACTCGTAAAAGCTCGGCCATCCGCAGGACGAATCGAATTTCGTGCCGCTCTTGAATAATTCGGCCCCGCAGGCCCCGCAGGTGAACACGCCTTCGCGCCTCTCGTCGAGCAACTCCCCGGTCCAGGGGCGTTCCGTTGCCGCTTCCCGCAACGTGGCATACTTTTCCGGACCCAGTTCCTCGAGCCATTCCTGCTCGGTCTTGGTCACCTTGTAGTTCATGTCTTCTCCCTCGCGCACCAGTGGCGCACCGATTGGTCGCACTGCCATTAAACCCGGGCCAGCGTGGAAATGTTCCGAGCGTCACGAAATGGTGCGCAGCCACCGGTGAGAGGATGACCGGATGGGTCGCACCGCGGATTGGTACAACAGTTTCTCCCGCGAGGCTCACGGCCAGTCGCAGGTGTACGAAGACTGGGCCATCGGCGTGGCCGAGGATGACGCGATTCTGCGACTTCTCCACGAACTCCCGTTGGCCAAACGGCAGCCGAACCTGATTTTTGCCGTGACACGCCTGCTCGGCGCGCCGGAAGTCGCTTACGACCCGTTTCGCCGCTGGCTTCTCGCGCACTGGCCGACAATTCGCGACCAGGCGCTACAGCGCTCCACCCAGACCAACGAACCGGGACGCTGCGCCGCGGTCCTCCCACTGCTGGCACGGATACCTGGTCCGCTCGCCCTGTTGGAAGTCGGGGCGAGCGCCGGGCTGTGCCTTTACCCCGACCGCTACAGCTACCGCTATGGCTCAGCAGCTCCACTGGACCCGCCGGTCGGCCCGAGCACGGTCGTGCTGACCTGCGCAACCTCCGGTGCCGTTCCGGTGCCGTCGGCTCTTCCCTCGATCGTCTGGCGTGCCGGAATCGACCTCGCACCGCTTGACGTGCGAAAGCTGGCAGACCGCACCTGGCTCGAGATACTGATCTGGCCGGAACAACACGAACGCCGCGCGCGCATCCGTGCTGCGATCGACATCGTGGCCGCCGACCCACCACGGATCGTGCGCGGCGATGCTGTGGATGCCCTCGAAGCGGTAGCCGCAGAAGCCCCGCGGGATGCGACGCTGGTGGTCGTCACGTGCGGCACCCTGGTGTACCTGAGCCGCGTTGATCGGGGCAGATTCGCCGCGGCTGTACGCGCCACGGGCGCTCACTGGATCTCTCTGGAGGCTCCCGCAGTGCTCGGCGAGGTACAAATGAGGCTGCCCCCGGCACCACGCGACGGCCTGTTCGCTCTGGCCGAGAACGCGCAACCTGTCGCCTATGCGGCGCCGCACGGGCAGAGCATCCACTGGTTCGCCTCGATCTGATTCGGCGTGCGCAATCGCGCGACCGGCCCCGCGTCGGACGGTTCTTTCGGGGAGCCGAGTTTAGGATTGCAAGAAGTTGGAAACGCGCAGCTGAGAGTGAACCGAGTTCAGAATGATTCTGACGAAGGGATGACCGTGGAGTTGGAGGCGGACGATACCGAGCCGCCCGAGGCCTGCAGCCCGTCTCTTTCTCAACAGCAGCTTGACATCCTTGAGTTCGAGCGCCACTGGTGGCGCCGCGCCGACGCGAAGGAACAAGCCATCCGAAGTCGGTTCGATCTGTCCGCTGCCCGGTACTATCAGATGCTGAACTCGGTCATCGATTCCCCGATTGCGATGATCCATGATCCGATGCTGGTGAAGCGTCTTCAGCGGCTGCGCGATGTCCGGATTGCCGCGCGGTCGAACGGAACGAACTTCAGGAGGGAATCCGGGTCCGGCTCAGGCCGCTGAAACAACATGCCGCTGCCCGCAGGACCAAGCGAGAGAACTATGGCTATTTACCCCCACGACCGCTTCGACGAGCTTCCCGATGATCTGCTGCGCCGTGGGGCCCACCGTGCCCCGCCTCGGAAAGGCCGCGGATGGATCGCAGTGTTGTGGGCAGTCGTGGCGACTATGGTTCTTGTCGCCGGCGGGCTGATGGTGCTCTCACTGATCACCAACCGCGGCAATCCGTTCAGCAGCCAATACGTCTCCACCCCGAGTGCCTCCGCCACCTCGTCCAGCACTCCCACCGCTGAAGCGAAACTCGACCCCGACATACCGCTGACCATTCTCAACGGCACCACAATCGCGCAGTTGGCCAACCGAGTAGGAGACACGCTGGTCGCCAAGGGCTGGGGTGGCGCCGCGGAAGGCGTCGGTAGTCGTCTCAACGCCTCGGAGCACAACGTGGAGAAAACGGTTGTCTACTACTCGGATCCGGCCAACGAAGGTGCCGCTCGGGCCCTGGTCGCCTCGCTGAAAGTGGGTGAAGTGCGGCTGTCCAACGACTACCCCGCGTCGCCCATTACGGTGCTCCTGGGATCGGACTACAAGCCGGGAGCGTAGCCGACAGCGACATCTGGCCGCCTTGTGCGCCTCCCGTGTCCCAGACAGGGCTCCAGGCACGTTATTATCTGGGTCAACCGCTTCACCGGCGGCACGTTGGACAAGGGAGTGTCACATGGCGAATGGGACCGTGAAATGGTTCAACGCTGAAAAGGGCTACGGCTTCATCACCGTCGAAGGAGAGGGACAGGATGTCTTCGTTCACTACTCCGCGATCGATATGTCGGGTTACAAAGTTCTAGAGGAAGGACAGCGGGTCGTATTCGAGGTCGGTACCGGCAACAAGGGACCCCAGGCGGAGTCGGTGCGGCCGGCATAGCGGCCGGCGCGCAGTATTTTCAACAACCCCGGCATTTCGACAGCCACGCGTCGTCGTAGGTCTCTGCAGCAATCCGACGGCGTTAGTCTGTCCCGCATGGGGAAACGGCGTGGCATCGGGAATCGGCTTGGCCTCGGGAAACGGCACGGCGCGCCCGGTGCACGCCCATACTGCGCGCCTGGGCTGATCGGTGCCGCGTGCGCTCTCGCGGCGACATTGGTGCTGTCAGGATGCACTGCGGGCGCGATCGCCCCTGTGTCCAGCCGCACGCCCGGCCCAAGCCCCACGCCGAGTTCCACCTACGTCGCGCCGCCGCCGACCGCGCTGGCGCCTCTGCGCGGTACGACGGTGCTGGCCGGCTCGCTCGAGCACGCGTCGATCGCGGCGAAGATCGACAACCATCCGGATGCGCGCCCCCAGGTCGGATTGGAGCGCACTGACCTCGTCTTCGAAGAACTGGTCGAGGGCGGTCTGACCCGGTATGTGGCGCTCTGGCAGTCGGACATTCCCGACCTGCTCGGTCCGGTGAGGTCGATCAGGCCTATGGATCCCGACATCCTTTCACCGTTTGCCGGGATTGTCTGCTACTCGGGCGGACAGCAGCGCTTCGTCGACCTCATGCGGCACACGCCCGTCTACAACGCGGTTCACGGACAGCCGGACACCGCGGCGACGTTCTACCGCACGCAGGACAGGCGGGCGCCGCACAACGTCATCGTCAAAGCGAAAGAAGTCCTCGTGCAGCACGCGTCATTGCCCGCGCCGGCCCAGCAGTTCGCCTACGCCGCTGACGTCGGTTCCGCCACAGCGGCGAAAGACGGCAGCCCGACCGCCGCGGTGAACTACAGTTTCGCCGACATCAGCAACGGGAGTTGGACCTATGATGCGGCCGCCAAACTTTTTGCCCGTGCACAGAACGGACACGTCGACCTGGACAGTGCCGGGCATCAACTGACCGCCACAAACGTTGTCGTGCTGCGAGTGGGGATCGACAACTCCCTCGGCGTCCCCAAAACTCTGCTGATCGGCAGCGGGGAGGCGTGGGTGAGCACCGGCGGCGGCACAGTGCATGCCACCTGGTCGAAAGCATCCGCTACCGCCCCCATTGCCATCGTGGACGACAACGGTGTCGCGGTGCGCCTCGCGGCGGGCAATACCTGGATCGAAATGATTCCCACCGTTGGAAGCGTGCACTTCACCGCACCCTGACGAGCCGGTGCGCTCACTTGCACTCTCTTGGGGAGAGTGCCAGAATCATTTAGCACTCTCTCACTGAGAGTGCCAAAGGTGTTGTAAGTTTTACGACGTCCTGGAGGGACGAGAAACACACATGGCAAAGATCATTGCTTTCAACGAAGAGGCCAGACGCGGCCTCGAGCGCGGCCTCAATATTCTGGCCGACACTGTCAAGGTGACGCTTGGCCCGCGCGGCCGTAACGTCGTGCTGGAAAAGAAGTGGGGTGCACCCACCATCACAAACGACGGTGTGTCGATCGCCAAGGAGATCGAACTCGACGACCCGTACGAGAAGATCGGCGCGGAACTCGTCAAGGAAGTCGCCAAGAAGACGGATGACGTCGCTGGCGACG
>JBDSDO010000006.1:0-14502 GCA_039920505.1 Terrimesophilobacter sp. | reverse complement strand
AGTTGCTCGTCGGTGACATCGAGGTGCGCCACCTGGCCGAGGGCGTGCACGCCGGCGTCGGTGCGGCCGGCCACAGTGAGAGTGGGTGCCGGAGGGTACCGGTGAAAGATCGTCGCAAGCCACCGCTCGAGTTCGCCCTGCACCGTCCGCAACGCCGGCTGACGAGCCCACCCGCTGAACGCGCCGCCGTCATAGGCGATATCCAATCGGATGCGCGTTGTCGGCAAGTCCACCCCACGAGTCTAGGGGCGCCGCCAGGCGCAACCCGAGGACCGAACTGCGCGAGCGCTGATCGGAGTTGACCTGGCGCGGCCGGTCGGGAAGCATCGAATACGAACCCATGACGAAAACCATCCCCGCCTCCGGCGCTCGAAGCACCGCGGCAGGAGTCTCTTCGTCCTCTGGACTGGATAGGCGCTTCGCCGGGCTGGATGGGCTGCGAGCGATCGCCGTGCTGCTCGTCATGTTTTACCATCTCAGTCCCGGGTTCGTGCCGGGCGGTTACCTCGGTGTTGACGTGTTCTTCGTCATCAGCGGCTTCCTCATCACTGCGCTGCTGTTGCGTGAGAAGGCCAAGACCGATCGCATCCGGTTGTCCAACTTTTGGCGGCGGCGTGCCAGGCGGCTGCTCCCAGCGCTTGGTCTTGTGCTGCTCGCCTGCGGCACCGCCGCGTGGGCGATCGGTGGCGACGTGCTCATCGGTCTTGGCAGGCAGGTGCTGGGTGCGGTGAGCTTCAGCAGCAACTGGCTGGCCATCGCCGACAGACACAGCTACTTCGACGAGACGACGCCAGAGTTGTTCCGCAACCTCTGGTCGCTCGCCGTCGAGGAGCAGTTCTACCTGCTCTGGCCACTCGCGGTGCTGGCGTTGCTGCTGCTGAAGAACCGGCGCATCCGGCTCGGATTCGTCGCTGCCTGCGCGATCGGCTCCGGTATCGCCATGGCGATCGTCTACCTTCCGGGCGGGGATGCCACGCGCGTGTACTACGGTACCGACACGCACAGCTTCGGGCTGGCTCTGGGGGCGGTTCTCGCCATCGTGCACCACGACTGGTCGTCGTTGTTCGAGCGGTTGTCGGTGCGGATGCGGGTGGGCCTGCAGGTCGTCGGTGCACTGTCGGTCGGAGGCCTGTTCGTCGTCTCCGCGCTCATGCCCGCGGAACTGGCGTTCACCTATCGCGGCGGTCTCGCTCTGGTCGCCGTACTGAGCGCTCTGGCCATTGCGGGGTCGATCGTCCCCGGGTCGATCCTCGGCCGCGCTCTCGACGTGTCGCCGCTGCGCTGGATCGGTGAGCGGTCGTACGGGCTGTACCTGTGGCACTGGCCGGTATACGTGCTGCTGGCCGGTGCCCTGGTGACCTGGCCGAGGTCCGGTGCCCCCGGGTGGGCCCTGGGCGGGGTCGCGTTGGCCATCACCGTGGCGGCCGCCGCACTGTCCTACCGGTTCGTGGAACAGCCGATCCGGCGGGGGGGATTCCGCTCCGCGCTGCGGACGCTGACCAGCGGCGTGCGCGCCTCCAGACCCAAACTGGTGGGCGTCGGCGCCATCGCACTGCTGGTCGTCGGCGGCGGCGTCAGCACCGGGGCGGCAATCATCGGCGACCCGGGCGTCGGCGAGGTGCAGGTGAAGATCGAGCAGGGGCGGTCCGCGATTGCCGTTCCGCGGCCCAGCCCGTCGCCGACTCAGACGACACCTGCTGCACTTCCCGAAGGATCGCGGATCACCGCCATCGGAGACTCGGTGATGCTGGCATCCGCCCCGGAATTGCAAAGCGCGTTTCCCGGCATCCAGATCGACGCCGTCGTCTCCCGCCAACTGGCCGAGGCGCCAGCGGTGTTGACCCGTCTGCGCGACGAGGGGGCACTTCGGAACACCGTGCTGCTCGGCCTCGGCACCAACGGTCCGATCGACGACAAGATGCTCGACCGCATCAGGTCGATTGCCACCCCGGCGCGCCATATTGTGGTCGTCAACGTACAGGCTCCTCGGGGCTGGACCACCGGGGTGAACGAGTCACTGACCCGCTTCGCGCAGCAGTACCGCGATGTTGAGCTGGCGAACTGGCGCGACGCCATTGCAGGGCATCTCGGCCTGCTGGCACGGGACCAGATCCACCCCGGTTCGCAGGGTGGTCTGATCTACGTGGCGGCGGTGCGGGATGCGCTCCAGCGGCTCGCGGAGCTTCCGCCGGTGCTCGCGCCCAAGGAATACGGGTTGGCGCCGGCCCCGGTATAGCAGGCGGACGGATGCGTCGCCCTCGCACGGATGCCGAAGGCCCCGCTCCGATGTGGAGCAGGGCCTTCGTTGGAACGTTGCTACTGGTTGCTACCGGTGTCGGCACCGTCGGTGCTGTCGGCAGCGCCGTCCGCGGCATCCGGCGTCGCCTCGGTGGCGGCAGCATCCGCCGGCTCAGCGGCAGCATCCGCCGGCTCAGCGGCGACGTCCTCGGTATCCTCGTCGCTGGCAGCCTCCTTGGCAACCTTCGGCGCCTTGGTGGACACCTTGGGGGCCGGTGCCGCCTTGAGCGGCTCGAGCACGAGCTCGATCTGCACCATGGGCGCGTTGTCGCCCTTGCGGAAAACGAGCTTGGTGATGCGGGTGTAGCCACCCTCGCGGTCGGCGACGAGCGGCGCGATCTGGGTGAACAGTTCGTGCACCACTGACTTGTCGCCGATGGTGGCGAGCACCCGGCGACGAGCGTGCATGTCGCCGCGCTTGGCGAACGTGATGAGGCGCTCGGCGACCGGACGCAGTCGCTTGGCCTTCGTCTCGGTCGTCTTGATGGACTTGTGCGTGAACAGCGCGGCAGCGAGGTTCGCGAGCATCAGGCGCTCGTGAGCCGGACCGCCGCCCAGGCGTGGACCCTTGGTTGGCGTTGGCATGATCAGTTTTCTCCGTACTCAAAAATGGTGGTGGACAGGTTCACGAGGAAGCTAGTTGGTCTCGTCCTCGTAGCCGCTGTAGAAGTGGGCTCCGTCGAATCCGGGTACGGCGTCCTTCAGCGACAAGCCAAGCTCGACGAGCTTGTCCTTGACCTCGTCCACCGACTTCTGACCGAAGTTTCGGATGTTCATGAGCTGCGTCTCGGACAGCGCGACTAGTTCACTCACGCTGTTGATGCCCTCCCGCTTGAGGCAGTTGTAGCTGCGCACGGACAGATCGAGGTCTTCGATCGGCATGCTGAGCTCGCTCGACAGCACGGCATCCACCGGAGCCGGGCCGATCTCGATGCCCTCGGCTGCGGTGTTGAGCTCGCGGGCCAAACCGAACAACTCGGTGAGCGTGCGTCCGGCCGAAGCGATCGCATCCCGCGGGGTGATCGCCGGCTTGGTCTCGACATCCACCACGAGGCGGTCGAAGTCGGTACGCTCACCGGCGCGAGTGGCCTCCACGCGGTATGTGACCTTGAGCACCGGAGAGTAGATCGAGTCGACCGGAATCTGGCCGGCCTCGCTGAACTCATTGCGGTTCTGCGATCCGGAGACGTAACCACGGCCACGCTCAATGGTGAGTTCGAGTTCGAATTTCGCCTTGTCGTTGAGGGTCGCGATGAGCAGTTCCGGGTTGTGGATCTCCACGCCGGCCGGCGCCGAGATATCGGCCGCCGTCACCTGGCCGGCTCCCTGCTTGCGCAGGTAGGCGGTGATCGGCTCGTCGTGCTCACTGGAGACGACAAGTCCCTTGATGTTGAGGATGATCTCGGTGACGTCTTCCTTCACACCCGCGACTGTGCTGAACTCGTGCAGCACACCGTCGATCCGGATGCTCGTGACCGCCGCGCCAGGGATGGACGACAGCAGCGTGCGGCGAAGGGAGTTTCCGAGGGTGTACCCGAAGCCGGGCTCCAGCGGCTCAATGATGAACCGCGAACGGAACTCCGAGATATTTTCCTCGGCCAGGGTGGGACGTTGTGCAATGAGCACTGTTGTTTCCTTTCGGCGAAGTGTCCGCTATATGACACTTAGGGTCCAACCGGTGGCGGGCCGGTCGGTAGTTATTGAGTTGTGAAAAGGTGTTGCACTGTACAGATTCGAGGCAGACGCTCTCGCATCCCAGCCGGTGTCTCGATACGCGTCCTGGTTCCTCGGGCGCTACCGGGCCCGCAGGCGAGTCTGCGACTTCGTCGCGTTAGACCCGTCTGCGCTTCGGCGGGCGGCATCCGTTGTGCGCTTGCGGGGTGACATCGTTGATCGAACCGACCTCGAGACCGGCGGCCTGCAGCGAGCGGATCGCCGTCTCGCGACCCGAACCCGGGCCCTTGACGAAGACATCCACCTTCTTCATGCCATGCTCCTGCGCCTGGCGGGCAGCGGACTCCGCGGCCAACTGTGCGGCATACGGGGTCGACTTGCGCGAACCCTTGAAACCGACTCCGCCGGACGACGCCCAGCTGATGACGGCACCGGCCGGGTCGGTGATCGACACGATGGTGTTGTTGAACGTGCTCTTGATGTGAGCCTGGCCCACTGCGATGTTCTTCTTTTCCTTGCGACGCGGCTTGCGAGTAGCCGACTTGGGTGTTGCCATCTGTTTCTCCTGAATCCTGTATGGCTCCGGCCCTGATCAACGTGTGCGCGGGCGCACCGCCGTCTGGGCGGAAATCGGCTACTTGCGGCCGGCCTTTTTCTTGCCGGCGACGGTGCGCTTCGGTCCCTTGCGGGTGCGCGCGTTGGTCTTGGTGCGCTGTCCGTGCACGGGCAGTCCGCGACGATGGCGGATACCCTGGTAGCTGCCGATCTCGACCTTGCGGCGGATGTCGGCGGCAACCTCGCGGCGGAGGTCACCTTCTACCTTGAAGTTGACTTCGATGTAGTCACGGAGGGCGATGAGTTGATCGTCGGTGAGATCCTTGACGCGGATCTCTCCACTGATCGCTGTGTCGGCGAGGGTCTTGAGCGCCCTCGTGCGACCTACTCCGTAAATGTACGTCAGTGCGACTTCCACACGCTTGTCGCGTGGGATGTCTACGCCTGCTAGACGAGCCATGGTGGCTTTCTCCTGATTGGTTCAGTGGAGGTGTGGGACACGATCTGTGCTCGGGCCTCCACCCGAGGTGTCCCCCGCTCGCGCGGGATCCGATCGTGCTGTGTTGTTTCTATTCAGTTGTACCAATCGGTCCCTGAGGAGGTCGCTCTGCGGCCGTCTCGAAGGGGGCGAGACCTAGCCCTGGCGCTGCTTGTGCCTGGGGTTCTCGCAGATGACCATGACGCGACCGTTGCGACGGATGACTTTGCACTTTTCGCAGATCTTCTTGACGCTGGGGTTGACCTTCATTTTGTTCTCTCTTCGCTGTCGTCGTGCCTGTTCCCGATTAGCCGGGGTGAGGCCGTTACTTATCCAGCATTTGTTACTTGTAGCGGTAGACGATCCGGCCGCGGGTCAGGTCGTAAGGGCTCAGTTCCACGATCACGCGGTCCTCTGGGAGGATGCGGATGTAGTGCTGACGCATCTTGCCCGAAATATGAGCAAGCACTCTGTGTCCGTTGGTGAGCTCAACGCGAAACATCGCGTTGGGCAGAGCCTCGACCACTGCGCCCTCGATCTCGATGACACCGTCTTTTTTGGCCATAGCCTCACTTGTCGCTAGGAATTACAAATACTGGTCGTGCGGATGGGTTGTGGTGAGATGGGCACGGCAAAGCCGACTACAGGCACCAAGGATCAATCGTATGGTAAAAGGCCCCGATGCGCCAATCGACCTCGAAGTGTGCGCACAGGATCAGGCGAGGGGGACCGGGGTCACCCCGAACGGGGCGAGGCCCGCCGCACCGCCATCGTCGGCGGTGAGCACCCAGATCCCGTCATCGTGCACGGCGATGGAATGCTCCCAGTGCGCGGATGCGGTGCCATCGGATGTTGCGACAGTCCAGCCGTCTTGGCGCACGAACGTCTCGATCCCGCCGAGTGTCACCATCGGCTCGATCGCCACCACGAGGCCGGGACGCACGCGGGGGCCGCGATCCCGGATGCGGTAGTTGAACACCGGTGGCTCTTCGTGCATCGAGCGTCCAATGCCGTGCCCGGTGTAGTCCTCGAGGATGCCGTACGTGCCGCGACTGCCGATGTAGTCCTCGATCGCCCCGCCCACCTCACCGAGATGGGATGCGGAGGCCAAGGCGGCGATGCCGCACCACAACGACTGCTCGGTGACATCCGACAACTCGATCAGCTCTGCCACACGATCGGGGCGGTCGGGGTCGGGCAGCACGACAGTGATGGCCGCGTCGCCGTTCCAGCCGCCGACCTCGGCTCCGCTGTCGATCGAGACGATGTCGCCGGCGACCAAGGCGCGCTCCCCCGGGATGCCGTGCACGATGTCCTCGTTGATCGACGCGCAGATCGTGTGGCGGTAGCCGGGTTCCTTCATGAAGTTGGGCACACCGCCGAGGACACGGATCGCGGCTTCCGCCAGCAGGTCGAGTTCCCTGGTCGTGGCACCGGAAACGATCGCACTACGCGCCGCCGTCAGCGACGCGGCAGTAGCGAGTCCTGGCCGGAGCATCCGGCGCATCTCATCTGGCGATTTGTAAATATTGGGGCGTACGCGCACTGCGATGAAACCTATCCGACCGCAGCGGTCGGTTGAACGTCCGCTGCTGGTGGTACGATCCCACGCTGCGCCAGCGAGACGATGATGCGTTCGGTGACCTCGTCAACCTGGCCGAGTCCGTCAACGGCGACGAGCAGGCCGCGCTGCCGGTACACCTCCACTAACGGAGCCGTCTCGCGCCGGAACACGTCCTGGCGGTGGCGGATGGCCTCTTCCGAGTCGTCGACTCTGCCCTGCTCGACCGCGCGCTTGCGCAATCGGGCGACCACCGCCTCGGTGTCGGCTTCGAGGCGGATGACGGCGTCGAGGCTCTGCTTACGGGCAGCCAGCGCGTTGTCTAGGTAGCCGACTTGCTCGAGCGTGCGCGGGTAGCCGTCGAGCAGGAATCCATCCGCGGCATCCTGCTCCAGCAGTCGGGTGCGCACCAACTCATTCGTGAGCGAGTCCGGGACGTAGTCGCCGGCGTCGACAATGCTCTTCACCTCAAGCCCGAGTGGTGTGCCGTTCTTGATGTTGAGCCGGAAGATGTCACCGGTGGCGATGGCCGGGATCCTGAACAGCGTCGCCAGGCGCGCCGATTGGGTCCCTTTGCCCGCTCCGGGTGGGCCCAGGATCAACAGGTGTGTCATCGGAGCAGACCCTCGTAGTGTCGCTGTTGCAGCTGCGCGTCGATTTGCTTCACCGTTTCCAACCCGACGCCGACGATAATGAGCAGGCTCGCGCCGCCGAACGGGAAGTTCTGGTTCGCCCCAACAGTGGACAGCGCGAACAACGGGATCAACGCGACCAGCGCCAGATACAGCGAACCCGGCAGCGTGATCCGGGAGAGTACGTAGTCGAGGTATTCAGCCGTGGGCCGTCCGGCACGGATGCCCGGGATGAATCCGCCGTACTTCTTCATGTTGTCGGCGACTTCTTCCGGATTGAACGTGATGGCCACGTAGAAGTACGTGAAGCCGATGTTCAACAGGAAGTAGACGAGCATGTACAGCGCGCTGTCGCCGGAACGCAAGTTGTCGGTGATCCACACCACCCACGGCGCCGGTAGCCCGCCGCCCTTCGGCTGGTTGAACTGCGCGATCAACGCCGGAAGGTACAGCAGCGACGAGGCGAAGATGATCGGGATGACCCCGGCCATGTTGACCTTGATCGGGATATAGGTGTTGTTGCCGCCGAAGGTCCGCCTTCCGACCATTCGTTTGGCGTATTGCACCGGGACACGGCGCTGCGACTGTTCGACATAGACCACAAGGCCGGTGATCACCAGTCCGAGGATCACCACCATCAGGAAGACCTCGAAACTCTTCGCCACCGCGATGCCCCACAGAGCACTCGGGAAGGTGGCGGCGATCGAGATGAAGATCAGTAGCGACATGCCGTTGCCGACGCCGCGCTCGGTGATGAGCTCGCCCATCCACATGATGAGGCCGTTTCCAGCTGTCATCGTAATGACCATGAGCAGGATCGCGTACCACTGGTCATTGGTGAGCAGTTGGCTGCACTCCGGCGTTCCGGTCGACGTGGGGAACAATGCGCCGCTCCGAGCGACGGTGACGAGAGTCGTGGACTGCAGGATGCCCAACCCGATGGTCAGATACCGCGTGTACTGGGTCAGTGTGGCCTGGCCGGCCTGACCTTCCTTGTACAAGTCATCGAAGTGAGGGATGACCACGCGCAGCAATTGCACGATGATCGATGCGGTGATGTACGGCATGATGCCGAGGGCAAAGACCGACAGCTGCAGCAGCGCTCCACCGCTGAACAGGTTGACGAGGTCGTAGAGCCCTGTCGTCCCCGCACCGCCAGCGAGGCACGCCTGCACGTTCGCATAATCCACGAACGGGGCGGGAATGAACGAGCCGAGTCGGAAGAGGGCGATGAGCGCGATCGTGAAGCCGATCTTCTTGCGGAGATCGGGCGTGCGGAATATCCGCGCGATAGCACTGAACACAAAGCCTCCTGGCTAGCTGGTAGAGCCGTGGCGGCCCTCGCGGGCCGCCCCGAGCGACTTAGTTAACCGAGCCGCCCGCTGCGATGATCTTTTGCGAAGCTACGCCAGAGACCTTGTCTACTGCAACATTCAGCTTAACCGCAATGTCGCCGTCGCCGAGAACCTTGACCTTCTCGTTCTTCCGAACGGCGCCCTTGGCTACGAGATCGTCGATCGTCACGTTGCCACCCTGCGGGTAGAGCTCGGCAAGCTTCTCGACGTTCACAACCTGGTACTCGACTCGGAACGGGTTCTTGAACCCGCGCAGCTTCGGGGCCCGCATCACAAAGCCGATGTTGCCGGCTTCGAAGCCCGGACGCATCTGGTACCGGGCCTTGGTGCCCTTGGTGCCGCGCCCGGCGGTCTTGCCCTTGGAACCCTCGCCACGGCCGACGCGCATCCGGTCTTTCTTGGCTCCTGGCGCGGGACGCAGGTGGTGCACCTTGAGCACTTGAGGGCGCGCCTCAACAGTGGCCGGTGTCTTGGCTGCGGCCTTGGACTTTGGCGCGGCTTTGGACGCGGTTGTCGTGGACTCGGCCTCGGCCGGAGCCTTTGCTGCTGTCTTAGGCGCGTCGGACTTCGCTTCGACCGGCTCAGTGCGGCGTGCAGCGGCAGCCTTCGTCGCAGCGGCCTTGGGAGCCGCAGCCTTGGTCGCGGCCTTCGGGGCAGCGGCCTTCGGGGCAGCCGCCTTCTTCGCAGGCGCCTTCGTTGCAGCAGCCTTCGGGGCAGCCGTCTTCGGGGCGGCAGCCTTCGGCTTCTCTTCGTCAGCCATTAGTCAATCTCCTCGACTTTCACCAGGTGTGCGACGTGCAGGACATAACCCCGGTTCTGGGAATTGTCCTCACGCACCACCGTTTCGCCGATGCGGTGCAGCCCGAGGCTGCGCAACGTATCGCGTTGGTCTTGTTTCTCACTGATCTTGGACTTGATCTGGGTTACTTTCAGGCGTCCGGCCATCAGGCACCTACCTTTGCTGACTCAGCTTGGATCCTCAGGATCTGGGCGGGAACGACGTGCTCCATCGACAGCCCGCGGCGAGCGGCAACGGCGGCAGGCTCTTCGAGCTGCTTGAGGGCAGCCACCGTCGCGTGCACGATGTTGATGGTGTTCGACGAGCCGAGGGACTTGCTCAGCACGTCGTGAATGCCGGCGCACTCCAATACCGCGCGCACCGGGCCACCGGCGATAACGCCGGTACCGGCGGCAGCGGGACGCAGCAGAACGACGCCTGCGGCGGCCTCCCCCTGCACAGGATGCGGAATGGTCTTCCCGACGCGCGGCACGCGGAAGAAGTTCTTCTTGGCTTCTTCGACGCCCTTGGAGATCGCGGTGGGCACCTCGCGGGCCTTCCCGTATCCGACGCCGACGAGCCCGTTTCCGTCTCCGACGATCACCAGGGCGGTGAAGCTGAAGCGACGACCACCCTTGACGACCTTGGAAACGCGATTGATGGTGACAACCCGCTCGAGGAATTGGCTCTTGTCGGAGTCACGGCTCCCGCGCTGCTGGTTGGGATTGCGCTCGCGGCCGCCACGACGGGCCTCGCGAGGCTCTTTGGCTGGCTCCGTCGACGCGGCGGTCTCGACCGGCGCGACGACTGCCGGCTCGGCTTCGGCTGAAGTCACTGCCTGCTCCTTGTTCGTTACATCACTCATAGGCTCAGTCCCGCCTCTCGGGCGCCGTCAGCGATGGCCGCGACGCGACCCGCGTAGCGGCTTCCGCCACGGTCAAATACAACGGCATCGATACCGGCCTCCTTGGCACGCTGGGCGACGAGTTCGCCAACCTTGTGCGCCTTGGCGGTTTTGTCGCCGTCGAAGCTGCGCAAGTCGCTCTCCATGGTCGACGCCGACGCCAGGGTGAAACCCTTCGCGTCATCGACGACCTGCACGAAGACGTGACGTGCCGACCTGGTGACGACCAGGCGCGGGCGTAGCGCCGTGCCAACGACTTTCTTGCGAAGACGTGCGTGCCTGCGGCCTTTGGCGGCCGACCTGCTCTTGCCTCTAGTTCCTAGTCCCACGATTACTTTCCACTCTTTCCGGCCTTGCGGCGGACGATCTCGCCTGCGTAGCGGATGCCCTTGCCCTTATAGGGCTCCGGCTTGCGCAACTTGCGGATGTTGGCGGCCACTTCTCCGACGGCCTGCTTGTCGATGCCGTGCACGGCCAGCTTGGTGTTCCCGTCCACCGTGAATGAGATGCCCGCGGGGGGATCGACAGTGACGGAGTGCGAGAAACCGAGGGCGAATTCCAGCGAGGAACCCTTCGCCTGCACGCGGTAACCGGTGCCGACGATTTCGAGGCCCTTGGAATAACCCTGGGTGACACCGATGATCTGGTTCGCGATCAACGTGCGGGTCAACCCGTGCAACGACCGCGACTCGCGCTCGTCGTCCGGGCGGGTGACCACGACGTGGCCGTCCTCGAGCTTGACCTCGATGGGATTTGCGACGGCAAGCTGAAGCTCACCCTTGGGGCCCTTGACGGTGACGGCGCGGCCATTCACCATGACATCGACTCCCGAAGGAATCTCGATGGGAAGTCTTCCGATTCGTGACATGGCGGGTTACCACACGTAGGCGAGGACTTCCCCACCCACGCCCTTCTTGGATGCCTGGCGGTCCGTGAGGAGGCCAGAAGAGGTCGACAGGATCGCGACACCGAGTCCGCCGAGCACGCGCGGAATCTCCGTGGACTTCGCGTAGACCCGAAGGCCCGGCTTTGAAACACGCTTGATGCCCGCAATGGAGCGCTCACGGTTGGGGCCGAACTTGAGGCTCAAGGTCAGCGTCTGGCCAACTTTGGCGTCCTCGACGTTCCAGCCGGAGATGTAACCCTCCGCCTTCAGGATGTCGGCGATGTTGGACTTGAGTTTGCTGTGCGGCATCGACACGGTCTCGTGGTACGCAGAATTCGCGTTCCGCAGTCTGGTCAGCATGTCTGCGACCGGATCTGTCATTGTCATGTGTTTTCCTTTATCTCAGATGGTTTCGTTCACCCGTTACGCGGATGACGACCTGTCCAATTGGTGTTACTTGGATTCTTCGGTACGGAACGGGAACCCGAGCGCTTTGAGCAGCGCGCGGCCTTCGTCGTCGGTCTTGGCCGTGGTAACGACGGTGATGTCGAAACCGCGCACTCGGTCGATCTTGTCCTGGTCGATCTCGTGGAACATCGACTGCTCGGTGAGCCCGAACGTGTAGTTGCCGTGCCCGTCGAACTGCTTGTCGGACAGTCCGCGGAAGTCGCGGATGCGGGGCAGTGCGAGGGACAGCAGACGGTCCAGGAACTCCCAGGCGCGGTCGCCGCGCAGGGTGACGTGAGCGCCAATCGGCTGGCCTTCGCGCAGCTTGAACTGCGCGATCGACTTGCGGGCGGAGGTGACCTGCGGCTTCTGACCGGTGATGGCGGCGAGGTCTCTGACCGCACCATCCATGACCTTGCCGTCGCGGGCGGCCTCGCCGACACCGGTATTGACGACGATCTTCACGAGAGACGGCACCTGGTGCACGTTCGTGAACCCGAAGTCCTTCTTCAGTTGCGCCGAGATCTCGGTGCGGTACTTCTGCTTCAGGCGCGGCTGAGTGCGGTTGATAGGCACAGTGTCGGCTACTGACGTGTCGCTCATTACAGGTCCTTACCTGACTTCTTGGCGTAGCGAACGCGGACGGTTTTGCCGTCCTCGTTCTTCTCCACGCGGAAACCCACGCGAGTGGGCTTCTTGGTTTCCGGGTCGACCAAGGCAACGTTCGAGACATGGATGGATGCCTCGACGGTTTCGATGCCGCCGGTCTTGGTTCCGCCCTGCGACTGTCCGACGCGGGAGTGCTTCGTGACGAAGTTGATCCCTTCGACGATGACGCGGTCCTTGTCGCCGAGCACCTCGATCACACGGCCTTGCTTGCCGCGATCTCCGCCGCGGTCCGGCGTGGGACCGCTGATGACCTGCACGAGGTCACCCTTCTTGATGTTCGCCATGACTTAGATAACCTCCGGGGCCAGCGAGATGATCTTCATGAACTTCTTGTCACGAAGTTCGCGACCGACCGGCCCGAAGATACGGGTACCCCGAGGGTCACCATCCGCCTTCAGCAGCACTGCCGCGTTCTCGTCGAACTTGATGTAGGAGCCGTCGGCACGACGGGTCTCCTTCTTGGTACGGACGATGACGGCCTTGACCACCTCGCCCTTCTTCACATTTCCGCCCGGGATCGCATCCTTGACAGTGGCGACGATAACGTCGCCCAGTCCGGCATAGCGGCGGCCGGAGCCACCGAGCACACGAATAGTGAGGAGTTCTTTGGCGCCCGTGTTATCGGCCACCTTGACCCTCGATTCCTGTTGAAGCATTGCCTACTTCGCCTTCTCTAGAATCTGGACCAGACGCCAGCGCTTGGACGCGCTGAGCGGACGGGTTTCGCTGATGACGACCAAGTCGCCCACACCTGCGGTGTTGGCCTCGTCGTGCACCTTCACCTTGGACGTGCGACGGATGACCTTGCCGTACAACGGGTGCTTGACGCGGTCTTCGACCTCGACTATGACCGTCTTCTCCATCTTGTCGCTGGTGACGTAGCCGCGCCGGGTCTTGCGGTGGCCGCGTTCGACGGTCGTTGCGACCGGGGCCTCTGCAGTCTTCTTCTCTGCCATTACTTCTTCTCCTCGGTCGCTGGCTCTTCCGCGAGAGCCTCAGGGACCGTGTCATCGGCCTTCGTGGACTTTTTCGTCTTCTTCTCGGCCTTCACCGGCACCTCCACAGGAACGGGTGTGGCACGGATGCCGAGCTCGCGTTCACGGATGACGGTGTAAATGCGGGCGATGTCGCGCTTGACGGCGCGCAGTCGGCCGTGGCTCTCCAGCTGCCCGGTGGCGGACTGGAACCGCAGGTTGAACAGCTCTTCCTTGGCCTTCTTCAACTCGTCCACGAGGCGCTCGTCCTCAAGGGAATCGAGCTCGTCGGGCATGAGTTCTTTGGATCCGATCGCCATTATGCGTCGCCCTCCTCGCGCTTGATGATGCGTGCCTTGAGGGGCAGCTTGTGAATGGCGCGGGTCAGCGCCTCGCGCGCCACCGTCTCATCGACGCCGGCGAGCTCGAAGAGCACGCGACCCGGCTTGATGTTCGCGATCCACCACTCGGGTGAACCCTTGCCGGAGCCCATGCGGGTTTCCGCGGGCTTCTTGGTGATCGGGCGGTCGGGGTAGACGTTGATCCACACCTTCCCACCTCGCTTGATGTGACGGGTCATGGCGATACGGGCGGCCTCAATCTGACGGTTGGTCAGGTAGGCCGGCGTGAGCGCCTGGATGCCGTACTCGCCGAAGCTGATCGTCGTACCACCGGTCGCCTGGCCACTACGGCCGGCGTGGTGCTGCTTGCGATGCTTGACTTTGCGGGGAATCAACATGATTAGCCTTCAGCTCCTACTGCTGCCACGGGAGCAGCCTCTGCCTTGGGCGCGGCGGCCGGCGCGGACGACGGTGCCGATCCGCGGCGCGGACGGTCGTCCCGACGGTCGTCGCGACGGTCCGGCCGTGACGACTTGGCGCTGGCCTGCTCGCGGGCAAGTTCTTTGTTGGTGATGTCGCCCTTGTAGATCCATACCTTGACACCGATGCGTCCGAACGTGGTACGGGCTTCGTAGAACCCGTAATCGATGTTCGCGCGCAGGGTGTGCAGCGGGACGCGGCCTTCGCGGTAGAACTCGCTGCGGCTCATCTCTGCGCCGCCCAGACGGCCGGAGACCTGGATGCGAACACCCTTGACGGTCGAGGTGCGCTGCGCGCCCTGCAAGCCCTTCCGCATCGCGCGCCGGAAAGCGACGCGAGCGGACAGTTGCTCGGCGATACCCTGCGCGACCAGTTGTGCTTCCGCCTCGGGGTTCTTCACCTCGAGGATGTTGAGCTGGATCTGCTTGCCCGAAAGCTTCTCGAGGTCGGTGCGGATGCGCTCGGCCTCG
>JBDSDO010000005.1:0-7681 GCA_039920505.1 Terrimesophilobacter sp. | reverse complement strand
CATCGGCGGTTCTGGGGCCGCCTGCGGCAACCCCCACACGTTCAGCCAGCCATGCATCTGTCCGGCCTGTTGCGACTGGGCGGTGGCGATGTCGTACGCGAGCAGCCTGATCTCCTGGTCGTCGGTGGCGTCGCGCACGATCATGGATAGCTCAACTGCCTGAAGATGATGGGTCTGCATGTCGCGGGCGAACCCGGCCTCGGCGCTGAACGTGTCCGGGGTTGCGGTGCTGGGAACGGTGAACCGGCCGACGCCGAACGCTACGACGATCAGCAGTGTGGCACCGAGGATGAGTGCGATAACTAATCGGGTCGGGAGGATGCGGTCAGATTCGGCCGGGGCCATCCACGCCTCCCGTGCAAGGCGCACCCGGTTCCGGGGCATCCGGTGACTGCCAGTACTTCTGGATAAACGTGTCGAGCCGCTTGTCATTCACGCCGGTGAGCTTCAATTGGGCACCCCAGGCGGAAACCACAACCGGAGCGCTGAGGCCCGGGTATGGCGACAGCACGGCGTAGGTGGCTGGGACCCGTTTGCGAAGTGCCTCCAGCGCACTCCCGGTCACCTTGTTGGCGTCGTAGGTGATCCATACCGCACCGTGCTCCAGGTCGTGCACCGCTCGCTCGTTTTGCTGTGGCTCTGTGTAGATGCCGCAGTTGAGCCACACCGCCCAGTGCGGTCCGCCGGCCGGCGGATCCATGCCGAACTCGGCCTTGTAATCCACCGGCTTCGGATCGACGTGGACCGCGCCGGGCACATCCCAGGTTTGCACTCCAGCCACATCGGCGACCGGCGCTTTTGTAGCGGGCGCGTTGTTGGTGACCACGAACGCCACCACGAGCCCGAGCACCGCGACGCTCGCAACAGAACTGAGAATGATGGCCAATCGCCGTCTCCGCTTCGCACGCTCCTGTCCGAGTTTGAACGCCGCAACCTTAGCCTCGCGTCGCTGCTGCCGCTCCTCCTTGACGCTCAGCGGCCTGGAGGGTTTGGCGGGGTCCGCGGCGCCGGTGCCTGCGGGGGGTCGCGTACGTGGTGCCACGGAGCATGTCCTCACTGTTGTGAATGATCGATAGTGACAATCTAGATCACCGTGTCCTGTCCAACCCTGTGCTGTCCAACCCTGTGCTGTCGGCTGGATTGAGTCCTCGGTCATCAGCAGGGGGTCGCTGATAGATTGAAGCCATCATGAAATACGCCAATTCCGTGCTGGATCTGATCGGCAACACCCCCTTGGTCAAGCTCAACCGGGTCACCGATTCCGTTGCCGCGACTGTGCTCGTCAAGGTCGAATATCTCAACCCCGGCGGGTCGTCTAAGGACCGCATCGCCGTCAAGATCATCGACGCAGCCGAACGCGAAGGCAAACTGAAGCCGGGCGGCACGATCGTGGAGCCTACCTCGGGCAACACCGGGATCGGTCTGGCCCTGGTCGCCCAGCAGCGCGGCTACCGCTGCGTGTTCGTGCTGCCGGACAAGGTCGGCGAGGACAAGCGCAGCGTACTCACCGCCTATGGAGCCGAAATCGTCGTCACCCCGACCGCCGTCGCACCCGACAGTCCCGAGTCGTACTACAGCGTCTCTGACCGGCTGGCCCGCGAGATTCCCGGCGCGTTCAAGCCCAACCAGTACTCCAATATGAACGGCCCGCTCAGCCACTATGAAACAACCGGCCCCGAGATCTGGCGCGACACCGACGGGAAACTCACCCACTTCGTCGCAGGCGTCGGCACCGGAGGCACGATCAGCGGCACTGGCCGATACCTCAAGGAAGTCTCCAACGGAGCCGTGCACGTCATCGGCGCCGACCCCGAGGGCTCCGTGTATTCGGGCGGCACCGGTCGCCCCTTCCTCATCGAAGGCGTGGGCGAAGACTTCTGGCCCACCGCCTACGATCCCGGCGTCGTCGACGAGATCATCGCATCTTCGGACGCTGAAGCCTTCGACATGACTCTGCGCCTGGCCCGCGAAGAGGGCCTGCTGGTCGGCGGTTCCAGCGGCATGGCCGTCGCCTCCGCGCTGAAGGCCGCGAAGCTCCTCACCGCCGACGACATCATGGTCGTTCTGCTGCCGGACAGCGGCCGCGGCTACCTCGGCAAGATCTTCAACGAGAACTGGATGCGCTCCTACGGGTTCACGCCGGCAGCCGGAGAGACCACTGTCGGCACTGTGTTGCGACACAAGGGGCTGCGGCACAACGGTGACACTCTTCCTGCTCTCGTTCACGCGCGTCCGTCCGACACCGTGCGCGACGCAATTGAGATCATGACCACGTACGGCATCTCGCAACTGCTGGTGCTCTCGGCCGAACCGCCCGTCGTCATCGGTGAGGTCGTTGGCGCCATCGAGGAGAGTGCCCTACTCGGGCAGGTGTTTACCGGCGCCGCACAACTGACCGACCCGGTGGGCGACCATATCTGTGCACCGCTGGATCTGATCGGGACGAACCAATCCGTGGATCAGGCTCAGGCGGCGCTCGCCGACGTCAATGCGCTGCTGGTCACCGCCGACGGCAAGCCGACCGGCATCATCAGCAGACAAGACGTGCTCAGCTACCTCGCCGAGTAAAACATCCACGCACGACTCATTATTGACAGAAAGCGATCATGACCGACCACGACTTCAGCACCCGTGCCATCCACGCCGGGCAGGGCTTCGACCCGACTACCGGATCGGTCGTGCCGCCGGTCTACATGACCTCGACGTTCGTGCAGAAGTCGATTGGCGAGCTCCGCAACGGCTACGAATACACCCGAGGCGGTAACCCCACCCGCGACGCGCTGCAGGAACTGCTCGCGAACATCGAGGGCGGCAAACACGGCTACAGCTTCTCCGCGGGCCTCGCGGCGGAGGATGTCGCGCTGCGCGCGATCCTGAAGCCCGGCGACCGCGTGGTCATGGGCAATGACGTCTATGGCGGCACCCACCGTTTGGTCAACCGCATTCACGTGCCGTGGGGTATCACTCTGGAGACGGTCGAGCTGTCGGATCTGGACGCCGTGCGCGCGAGCGTCGGTCGCGGCACGCGGCTGCTCTGGCTGGAGACTCCCAGCAACCCGCTCATGAAGATCTCCGACATCGCCGCGCTGGCGGAGATCGGCCACTCCGCCGGCGCCGTGGTCGTCGTCGACAACACGTTCGCCTCGCCGTACTTGCAGAACCCGCTGGCCTTAGGCGCGGACGTCGTCGTGCATTCCACGACGAAGTACCTCGGCGGGCACTCGGATGTGCTCGGCGGTGCCCTCGTGCTCAACGATGACGAGCTGGCCGAGAAGATCGGCTTCCTGCAGTTCGCCGCAGGAGCGGTCTCCGGACCGCTGGACGCCTGGCTCACCATTCGCGGCATCAAAACTCTGGCCGTGCGGATGGAGCGTCATTCGTCGAACGCGCAGGCAATCGCCGAGGCGCTGGTCGGGCATCGGGCCGTCGAGCGCGTCTACTACCCTGGTCTGCCGAACCACCCCGGCCACGATCTGGCATCCCGCCAGATGCGCGGCTTCGGCGGCATGCTCTCGCTCGCCCTCGTCGGCGGCGCGGCGGCGGCGCGGAAGTTCGCCGAGTCGACGAAGCTGTTCCAGCTCGCGGAATCGCTCGGCGGCGTGGAATCCCTAGTCAACTATCCGTCCGAGATGACGCACGCTTCTGTTCGCGGCACCGAACTCGAGGTGGCCGACAACATTGTGCGACTGTCGGTGGGGATCGAAGGCGAGCGGGACCTCGTCGAGGACGTGCTGCAGGCCCTAGCCGTATCCTGAGTTCGCGAGCCGGCCAGCGGTGGCACGAAGGCGCGCAGGGATGACCGGATTTCGCTGGTCGACGGAATACTGGCACCGCGAGTAAAGAGATCATGAGCATCCGAAACGCTGAGCCGGTGGTGTCGCCGCGGGCGCACCTGCCGACGGTCGGGCTGCTCCAGGGGTCCGCGTTGTACATCGCGGCGGTGCTCGGCACGGGGATACTCGTCCTGCCGGCCCTGGCGGCCGCGAAGGCGGGCCCCGCCTCGGTGCTCGCGGTGCTTGCCGTGCTTCTGCTCTCCATTCCGTTGGCCGGCACCTTCGCCGCCTTGGCCGCCCGTTACCCGGATGCCGGAGGCGTCGCCACCTTTGTGAGACTCGCGCTTGGTCCGACGGCGGCCCGGATGGCCGGGTACTGGTTCTTTTTCGGCGTCACCGTGGGTATCCCGGTGGTCGCCGTGCTCGGCGCCTCCTACATCGTGGCGATCTTCGGCGGACCGCCCTGGGCAGTCGTGACCGTCGCGTTGTTGATCCTCGTGCCGCCCTTCGTCTCGAATACCTACGGCCTGCGCGTTTCCGGAGCGGTGCAGTTGTGGCTCACCGGCGCCCTCGTGGTGATCGTGGTGGGAGTTGTAGCGGTCTCCGCGCCCGCCTCCAGACCGGAGAATTTCACGCCGTTCCTCCCTCACGGTTGGGGCGGAGTCGGCGCCGCGGTGAGTTTGTTTGTGTGGGCGTTCGCCGGCTGGGAGGCGGTCACGCACCTCGCCGGGGAATTCAAGAACCCGAGACGCACGATTCCGCTGGCAACGGCCATCGCGGTGGCCGCCGTCGGCATCGCCTACCTCGCACTCCAGCTGGTGACGGTAGCAGTACTGGGCGGGACCGCCGGCGACAGCCCGGTTCCGCTACTCGACCTCGTCGCAACAACCGCGCCGGGCATCGGCCCGGCATCCGTCGCCGCGGTCGCCACCGTAGTGTCTCTCGGGGTGCTCAACACCTACCTGGGCGCTTTCGCCAAACTCGGGGCATCGCTCGGGCGGGACGGCGACCTGCCGCGCTGGTGTGCCTCAGGAGCCGAAACCGGTGGGATCCCGCGGCGCAGTTTGGCTGTCGTGGCCGTCCTGGCGCTTGTCTACCTCGCTGCGCTCATCGGCGAGGGCCTGGACCTGACGCCGTTCATTCTGATCCACACCAGCTGCATGATCTCGGTGTATGCGCTCGGGATGCTCGCCGCTGTGAGGCTGCTCGAGCGGTGGTCGGTGGGTTGGTGGCTCGCAGTGATCTCCTGCGTACTGGTCGCCGGGCTCCTTGTGCTCGCCGGCGTCAACCTCGCCATCGCCGCCGGACTGGCGCTCGCCGCGATCGTCGTCACGCTCGTGCAACGGCGACGGCGGCCCGTCCGCTGAAGTCCCCGACCTGACACTTGCCGCCCTGGTTCCTGCTCGGCGCGCCCGAAACTTTGGGTGCGGTGAGCAGGTTTCTGGGCCGCCGAGCGACAAAGTCATTCAGGGTAGCATGGCAACAATCAATGTGAGCGGTCACATATCGGCGAAGATCGGAGGCACCAGGTGCGTGCAGAAGCGGAGCACACCGACGACAAGTTCGTCATCGGAATCGACTTCGGGACCCTGTCCGGGCGGGCAGTAGTGGTGCGGGTATCGGACGGGGCAGAGCTCGGCAGCGCCGTGCACGAGTACCCGCACTCTGTGATGGATCAGCGGCTCACCGTGGACGGGGCCGACACTGCGTTGCCGCCGGAGTGGGCGCTTCAGGTGCCCTCCGACTACGTCGATGTGCTGAAGACGACCGTTCCCGAGGCGGTTCGGGCGGCGGGCGTCGATCCGGCCAACGTCATCGGGATCGGCACTGACTTCACCGCATGCACGATGGTGCCCGTGCTCCAGGATGGCACCCCGCTGTGCGACCTACCGGAATACGTCGATCGACCGCACGCCTACGTCAAGCTGTGGAAGCACCACGCGGCCCAGCCGCAGGCGGACCGCATCAACGAACTCGCAGCATCCCGGCAGGAGAGTTGGCTGCCGCGATACGGCGGGTTGATCTCGAGCGAGTGGGAGTTCGCCAAAGGCCTCCAACTGCTTGAGGAGGATCCCGAACTGTATGCGCGGATGGACCACTGGGTCGAAGCCGCCGACTGGATCGTCTGGCAACTCACCGGACGCTATGTGCGCAACGCTTGCACCGCCGGCTACAAGGGCATCTACCAGGACGGTGCTTACCCCAGCCGTGAGTTCCTGGGCGCGCTGAACCCGGGCTTCGCCGGCTTCGCGCACGACAAGGTGGCCCACGAGATCGGGCAACTCGGCGAGTCCGCCGGGGGGCTCTGCGCCCAGGCCGCCGCGTGGACCGGACTGCCCGAGGGAATCGCGGTGGCCGTCGGCAACGTTGACGCGCACGTCACCGCGCCGGCCGCGCGCGCGGTGGATCCGGGGCAGATGGTGGCGATCATGGGCACCTCGACCTGCCATGTGATGAACTCGGATCGGCTCCACGAGGTGTCCGGCATGTGCGGAGTCGTCCACGGCGGCATCGTGTCGGGGTTGTACGGGTACGAGGCCGGGCAATCGGGCGTCGGCGATATATTCGCCTGGTATGGGAAGAATCAGGTTCCGGAAAGTTACCACGAGCGCGCGCGGGCCGTCGGGGTCAGCATCCACGAGTACCTGACGGACCTGGCCGCACGCCAACCCGTGGGTGGCCATGGGCTCGTCGCGCTCGACTGGCTCAGCGGCAATCGCTCCGTGCTCGTGGACCACGAGCTCAGCGGCACGATCGTGGGACTCACCCTCGCCACCCGGCCCGAGGAGATCTACCGGGCGCTGCTCGAATCCACCGCCTTCGGCACCAGGAAGATAGTCGAAACGTTCGCCGATGGCGGTGTCCCGGTCACCGAATTCATCGTCGCGGGCGGGCTGCTCAAGAACCGGTTCCTGATGCAGGTCTACAGCGACGTGCTGCGGATGCCGATCTCCACGATCGCCAGCGATCAGGGTTCCGCTCTTGGATCGGCGATCCACGCTGCGGTCGCCGCCGGTGCGTATCCGGATGTCCGCTCGGCGGGGAACAGGATGGGCGCGCTGAACCGGGCGGCCTACACTCCCAACGCCCAGGCCGCGGATGCCTACGACCGGCTTTATGCCGAATATCTGCAACTGCACGACTACTTCGGCCGCGGTGGCAACGATGTGATGCACCGGCTGGCGGCGCTGCGTAGGGAAGGCTTTCGCGCGAGGCTCGAGGAAGCAGCCGGAGAGGCACAGGGGGAGCACGCATGACCAACCCGGATGTGAGCGGTTCAGCGGTCGCCGAGGCGATTCGAGCGGCGCGCGCCGACGTCGCCGCCTTGCACCACCATTTGGTGCAGTACGGGCTCGTGGTGTGGACCGGCGGCAACGTCTCCGGGCGGGTGCCTGGCACCGACCTGTTCGTGATCAAGCCGAGCGGCGTCGACTATGACGACCTCACCCCGGAGTCGATGATCCTGTGTGACCTCGGCGGTGTCCTGCTCGAGGGCGATTTCGCACCGTCGAGCGACACCGCGGCACACGCATACGTCTACCGGAATATGCCGGAGGTTGGCGGTGTCGTGCATACGCACTCCCCGTATGCCACCGCGTGGGCCGTACGCGGAGAACCCGTCCCGTGCGTTATCACCGGTCAGGCCGATGAATTCGGCGGAGAGATCCCGGTCGGGCCCTTCGCCATCATCGGGGACGAATCAATCGGCGAAGGCATCGTCGCCACACTCACCGGACACCGATCCCGAGCGGTGCTCATGCAGAACCACGGCGTCTTCACGGTCGGTCGCAACGCTCGGGACGCCGTGAAGGCCGCCGTCATGGCGGAGGACGTTGCCCGCACGGTGCACCTCGCCCGCCAGCTCGGCGAGCCGATTACGATCCCGCAGGACAAGATCGACGCCCTCT
>JBDSDO010000004.1:0-9541 GCA_039920505.1 Terrimesophilobacter sp. | reverse complement strand
TGGACGGCAACGGCCGCTGGGCGAACAAGCAGGGCCTCACGCGCATCGAGGGCCACCGCGCAGGGGAGGCGGCCTTGCTGGATGTCGTGGCCGGTGCCATCCAAATCGGCGTCAAGCACCTGAGCGTCTACGCCTTCTCGACCGAGAACTGGTCACGCAGCCCCGACGAGGTGCGATTCCTGATGGGCTTCAACCGCGACGTGCTGCACCGCCGTCGCGATCAACTCAACGACTGGGGAGTGCGGATTCGCTGGGCGGGACGCAAACCACGGCTCTGGGCCTCCGTGATCAAGGAGCTACAGTTCGCCGAACGCCTCACCGCCGGCAACAGTGTGCTCACCCTGACCATGTGTGTCAACTACGGCGGGCGCACTGAGCTCGTGGATGCGCTACGCCGGGTAGGCGAGGATGTCGCCGCTGGCCGGCTGAAACCCTCCGGAATCACCGAGAAGACCATCCAGCGGCATCTCTACACTCCTGAGTTGCCGGATGTCGATTTGTTCGTGCGCAGCTCCGGCGAACAGCGCACCAGCAACTTCATGCTGTGGCAGAGTGCCTATGCCGAACTTGTCTTTCTCGACACGCTGTGGCCTGACTTCAGCCGCCAGGACCTCTGGCGCGCAGTTGAGCTCTACGCGTCGCGCACCCGCCGGTTCGGCGCCGCTATCGACGCACCGACCGCTTGATCACCTGCACGCAGGATTCCACCATCGTTTGACGGAAATTCGCACGTTTTTGGCGCACGCTGGCGGTGAAGTGCGGCGATCTCGAGTCCACAATGGAAATATGAGCATCGTCGCCCCGGCCAAAAGCCGCACACCGTCAGCGCCTCTACAAAAGGCGATCAACAGTTTCAACCCGCAGGCCGCGCGCGGATTCCTCGGCGCTGCGTCGATCGGACTGCCCACCCGCGACACCGTGGCCGCGCTGGAGGCGGACCTTCAACTGCGCTGGAACGGCCGGCGGGATCCGGTGGACTACGATCCGATCTGCGAGAGCACCAGGGCCAGCTTCGCTGCCTTGGTCGGCGTACCGGTGGACCGGGTGGCCACCGGATCGCAAACCTCGGTACTGGTGAGCGTCGTGGCCGCCGCCGTGCCCGATGGCGCGGAGGTGCTCTGCGTCGACGGTGACTTCAGCTCCGTGGTATTCCCGTTCCTGCAGCGCAGCGGCGTCCGGGTGCGGTCGGTGCCGCTCGACGCGCTGCCCGACTCCATCACCGATGAGACCTGGCTCGTGGCGTTCTCGTTCGCGCAGTCGGCGACCGGTCAGATCGCCGACGTGGCCGCGATCACCGAAGCGGCGCATCGGCACGGCGCACTCACCCTCTGCGACACCACCCAGGCGGCGGGCGTGTACCCGGTGCAGGCCGGGATGTTCGACGCGACCGTCTGCCACGCCTACAAGTGGTTGTGCTGCCCACGCGGGGTCGCCTTCCTCACCCTCAGCGAGGAATTCGACGCGAAACTTACCCCCATCCAGGCCGGCTGGTATGCCGGGGACTCGGTGTGGAATTCCTGCTACGCGCCCCGGATGCACCTGGCCACCACAGCCCGCCGATTCGACGTGTCGCCGGTGTGGCAGGCCTGGGTCGGGGCGCAGCCAGCGGTTCGGATGTTCGCCGGTCTCGACATGAGCGAAGTCTGGGCCTACGCGTCGGGACTCGGCGACCAGCTCTGCGACGCCCTCGGCGTGCCGGAACAGCACCAGGCGATCATCACCTGGGCCGACGCCGAAGGAACCGACCTCGCCACGCTCACCGACGCCGGCATCACCGTCACCGGCAGGGCTGGGCGGATGCGTGCATCGTTCCACCTCTGGAACAACGAGAGCGACGTGCTCGCGGTGGCCCGCGCGCTGAAGAAAGTAGCGGCCCAGTAGACTCGGAGCCGTCGTACTGCGACATGCTGCGGCGCGGCCGCACGCCTCAGTCGTGGCGCGACGCCGACCGCGTACCCAGCGCGGCTGACCTTTGGAGCATCTGTGGCAGCGCCTTCCCGTCTCGATTCCGTCATCTCCCTGGCCAAGCGCCGCGGGTTCGTGTTCCAGTCCGGTGAGATCTACGGCGGCTCGCGCTCGGCCTGGGACTACGGTCCCCTCGGTGTGGCGCTGAAGGAGAACATCAAGCGGCAGTGGTGGCAGTACATCGTCGACGGCCGCGACGATGTTGTCGGGCTCGACTCCTCGGTGATCCTGCCCCGCCGTGTCTGGGAGGCCTCCGGGCACGTAGAGGTGTTCACCGACCCGCTGGTCGAGTCGCTGCACACGCACAAGCGCTACCGCGCCGACCACCTGATCGAGGCGTACGAACTCAAGCACGGGCATCCGCCGGTGAACGGCCTGGCCGACATCCGCGACCCCGACACCGGGCAGCCGGGCGCCTGGACGGAGCCGCGCAACTTCTCCGGACTGCTCAAGACCTACCTCGGCGCCGTTGACAACGAAGAGGGGCTGCATTATCTGCGCCCCGAAACCGCGCAGGGCATCTTCGTCAACTTCGCCAACGTGCTCGGCGCGTCGCGGATGAAGCCGCCGTTCGGCATCGGCCAGGTCGGCAAGAGCTTCCGCAACGAGATCACCCCGGGCAACTTCATTTTCCGCACCCGCGAATTCGAGCAGATGGAGATGGAATTCTTCGTCGAACCCGGCACTGACGAGACCTGGCACCAGTACTGGATCGACCAGTCCTACTCCTGGTACACCGACCTGGGGCTGAATCCGGAGAATCTGCGCCTCTACGAGCACCCGCAGGAAAAACTGTCGCACTACTCCAAGCGCACGGTGGACATTGAGTACAAGTTCGGCTTCCAAGGCAACCCATGGGGCGAACTGATGGGGATTGCGAACCGCACCGACTTCGATTTGAAGACGCATTCTGAGGCATCCGGCACCGACCTGTCCTACTTCGACCAGTCGCAGGACAAACGGTGGACACCGTATGTGATCGAGCCAGCGTTCGGTCTCACCCGCGCGCTGATGGCGTTTCTCGTGGACGCGTACTCGGAGGACGAGGCGCCGAACACCAAGGGCGGGGTGGACAAGCGCACCGTGCTGCGGTTGGACCGCAGGCTTTCGCCGGTCAAGGCGGCGGTGCTGCCGTTGTCCAGGAACGAGCGGCTCTCGCCGATGGCGCGCGAGCTGGCGGCCGACCTGCGGAAGTACTGGGCCATCGACTTCGACGACGCAGGCGCGATCGGCCGGAGGTACCGGCGCCAGGATGAGGTCGGCACTCCGTTCTGCGTCACCGTGGACTTCGAGAGCCTCGACGACAAGGCGGTGACCGTGCGCGAGCGTGACAGCATGGCGCAGGAACGCGTCTCGCTGGACCGGCTACGCGGCTACCTGGCCGAGCAGCTCGTCGCCTAGCAGGACTAAAGTCCCTCGACCTGCCGCAGCGGGCGGCGATAGTCTTCGGTCATGAGCAAGCAAGTGGATCTCGACAAACTAGCTGATCAGGTGGCGAACCATGGGTACGCCTACGTCATGACCGTCAGCGACAGCGGGCGCGTCCACGCCGTGGCGGTGCACCCGACGATGTCGGATGGCGACGTCGTCGTCACGGAACCGGGAAACCGTACGCTGCGCAACGCCGCAGCCAGACCGTCGATCTCGCTCGTATGGCCGCCGGCCATGGATGGCGGATACTCGCTGATCCTGGACGGCGACGCTCGGCAGGATGACGGCATCCTCCGCGTCGCCCCGACCCGCGCCGTGCTACACCGCGCAGCGGCCCTGGTGACGGCCGGTGCCCCTGCCGACGATGACGCGTGCCGCGCAGACTGCATCGACCTCTGACCCGCCCGCGACGCAGCATCCCACCCCCTTCCGCCTGCTCCTCGGAAATTCAGGAATCTGCGGGCAGCACGCGTCGGCGGTCGGCTGACCGGCATTTCTGCGCTCATCGAACTCGGCTGTTGGAGCTGGCAGGAACACCCGCTGCACGTGTCAGTGCCGCGCCGGGCGGCGCGCCTGCGGAAGCAGTGGGACCGATTCTCGCGCTTGAACCCGGCGCCCCGCACCGATGTGGTGTTGCACCGGGACTGCGATGGTGTGGTGACCCGCGGCGGAACCCAGCTCGTGAGCCTGACGGATGCGTATGTCCGCGTGGTGCTGGACGAGTCGTTCGAACTCGCCGTCGCCGCGTTGGACTGGGGTTTCAAATCTCGGCTCCTCGACCGCAGGGGCTTAGAAGGGATCCTGCTCGTGCTGCCTCACAATGCGCGGATGATCCGAAACTGGATTGACACGCGGTGCGACTCGAGCGGATCGACCTCGTGATCGAGGACATCGTCGCGTTGGAAACGGATGGGAAGGATCACCTGGGCCGATTCGAAAAGGACCGGCGCAAAGACCTGAGCATCACGATCGAAGGCCGGCACCCGCTGCGGGCGACCTACACGATGGTCCGCCATGACTTCGATCGTCTCGTCGAAACGATCGAGCGTGCCATCGTTGCCCGGCATCCGAATTGGTCCCTCGAAACTTCAGGAATCGACCCTCGTCCGGCACGTCGAGGCCGCAGAGAATGGCGGATGCTAGACGGGTCGTTCGCCCGACTTCCCGAATTTCCGAAGGGAGAGCGGCCGGTGTCGCGGGAATGTTCTCGCGGATCGCTCAGTTGGCCCCAGTATGAGCGAATCCACGAGCGAGCCCATCAAGGTAGACATCTGGTCGGACATTGCCTGCCCGTGGTGTTATATCGGCAAGCGCAAGTTCGAGGCCGGCGCCGCCGAATTCGGTGGGCCCGTGGAGGTCGAATACCATTCGTACGAACTATCTCCAGACACTCCGGTGGACTTCGACGGCAGCGCAATCGACTTTCTGGCGTCGCGCAAAGGCCTTCCCGCCGACCAGGTCGCCCAGATGCTCGCACGGGTCACCAGCGTGGCTGAGAGCGTCGACCTGCACTACGACTACGACGCACTCAAGCACACCAACACGGTCAAAGCGCACCAGCTCATCCACTACGCAAAGGCGCACGGCCGGCAACTGGACATGAAGGAACGGTTGCTCAAGGCATACTTCGTCGAGGGACGCCACGTCGGCCGTGACGCAGATTTAGCGGAATTGGCCGGAGAAGTCGGTCTGGACTCCGAGGACGTTCTGCGCTCTCTCGCCGAGAACGAATACCTCACGGACGTGCGCGCCGACCAGGCCCAGGCAGCCGCATACGGCATCCAAGGGGTGCCATTCTTTGTCATCGACGGCAAGTACGGCATCTCCGGCGCACAAGACCCGCAGGTTTTTGCCGGCGCGCTGGCCCAGGTTCGGGATGAAAAGGTCTCAGCATGACCGAATCGGCACCGCTGAGCATGATCGGCGATCTGGATGCCGCGACCTGCGTTGACGGGGTGTGCGCGATTCCACCGGTCGCTGCCCCCCTATCGGCCACGGACGGGTCCACTTCCGCCTAACCGTACGGCGTCGCCAATGCGCGGAGTACTGTGAAGACCCAGAATGCAGGCTGGGAAGCAGGAGATTCGATGGCTGACAAATCCACTCTTTTCACAGGCGTGAGCGCGTTCCCGCTGACCCCGGCGACGGCATCCGGGGACATCATGGTCGACGAATTCGGAGTGCTCCTGGAGCGTCTAGAAAACTCCGCCGTCGACTCGGTCGGCGTGCTCGGCAGTACCGGGGCCGCGGCGTACCTGAACCGCGTTCAACGGAAACGCGCGATCAAGATCGCCCACGAGGCTCTGACCAAACCAGTGATCGCCGGGGTGAGTGCACTGCGCACCGACCGCGTGCTTGAGCATGTTCAGGATGCGCAGAAATCAGGGGCCGATGCCATCCTGCTGTCCGCGATGTCGTATACACCGCTGAGAGACCATGAAGTGGTGCGGCTGTTCGAGCGGGTCAATGACGCGGTCGACCTTCCGATCTGTATCTACAACAACCCGGGCACCACGAAGTTCACCTTCAGCCCCGCACTCATCGGCGAGCTCAGCCAGTTGGAACACGTCGCCGCGCTGAAGGACGGCGCAAACAGTCACGAGGAACTCGCCGCGCGGCGCGGCGACATCGTTCCGCTCGTCGGCGAGGACTTCGTCGTCGGGATGAGCGGGGACTCACTCGCGATCGAGGGATTGATCGAGGGCTCCGGCACGTGGTACTCGGTGCTGGCGGGCACGCTCCCGGATGCCTGCACTGCCCTCGTGACCACGATCGCCGACGGCAACTACGACGAAGCCAGGCGACGCGACGCGGCGCTGCAACCGATGTGGGAGCTGATGCGCCGGGTCGGCGGTATCCGCGTGGTGTACGCTCTCGTCGAATTGCTCGGCTATGGCACAGCGCACCCGCCGGAGCCGCTGCTGCCGCTCGGTTACGATGACAAAGCGGCACTGATCCTCGCGCTCGAGGCTGGCCAGCTGGTCTGAGGCATCCGCCCGCCGACGACGCGCGACGCTACCTCCAAGCCGCATCTGAGAGAATTGACGAAATGAGTCTTCTCGCGTCCACCGTTCTGCACCCGGCGCAGCCGCATGCCGCCGCCCTCACCATCGGCTCGATCGCCCTCGACACGCCCGTCGTGCTCGCGCCGATGGCAGGGATCACCAACGCGGCGTTCCGCAGGCTGTGCCGCGAATTCGGCGCAGGCCTGTACGTCAGCGAGATGATCACCAGCCGCTCCCTGGTCGAACGCACGCCGAAGTCGATGCACCTGATCCAGCATCACCCGTCGGAGTCGCCGCGGAGCATTCAGCTCTACGGCGTCGACCCGAAGACAGTGGCGGAAGCGGTGACCATGCTCGTGGCCGAGGACCGCGCCGACCACATCGACTTGAACTTCGTCTGCCCGGTACCGAAGGTCACCCGCAAGGGCGGCGGTGCTGCGCTGCCCTGGAAGCGCACGCTGTTCCGGCAGATCGTCGAAGCCGCCGTGCGCGCCGCGGGCACCATTCCGCTCACGGTGAAGATGCGCAAGGGCATCGACTCCGACCACCTCACCTTCCTTGAGGCGGCCAAGGCGGCAGAAGGCGCGGGAGTGTCCAGCATTGCCCTGCACGCCCGCACCGCCGCGCAGTTCTACAGCGGCCACGCCGACTGGACTGCGATCGCTGAACTGAAAGAGGCGATCACCGGCGTGCCCGTGCTGGGCAACGGCGACATCTGGTCCGGCGCCGACGGCGTGCGGATGATGCGCGAGACCGGATGCGACGGTGTCGTCGTCGGCCGCGGTTGCCTCGGGCGCCCCTGGCTGTTCGCCGACTTGAATGCTGCCTTCCGCGGTGAGCCGCACGTCGCGCATCCGTCGCTCGGCACCGTCGCCGCCGCGCTGCGCCGTCACACCGAACTGCTCGTGGAGTTCTTCGGCAGTGAGGAGTGGGCCTGCCGCGACATACGCAAGCACATCAGCTGGTACTTCAAGGGCTACCCGGTCGGCGGAGACACGCGTGCGGCTTTGGCGCTGGTGGAGAGCCTGCAGCAGATGGACGACCTGCTCGGCACACTGGATTGGAATGCGCCATACCCTGGCGAACCGGCCGAAGGGCCGCGCGGACGTGCCGGAACACCGAAGCGTCCTGCGCTTCCCGAGCACTGGCTGGACAGCCACGAATTGGGCGAGGAACACCGGAGCGCGTTGACCGAAGGTGAGGGGGATACCAGCGGTGGCTGAAGATGGCACGCAGGCCGGATACAGCGACCACGACCTGCAACGCTGGCTCCCGGAGACGCATCTGAGCCCCCGAAGCGACTTCGCCCGCGACCGGGCCCGCCTGCTGCACTCGAGTGCGTTGCGGCGGCTGGCGGCGAAAACCCAAGTGCTCAGTCCTGCCGCCGGGCTCGATTTCGCCCGCAACCGGCTCACCCACTCGCTGGAAGTCGCGCAGGTGGGCCGGGAACTGGCGACGAGCCTGGGGCTCGACCCCGACGTGGTGGACACCGCGTGCCTGGCGCACGACCTGGGACATCCGCCGTTCGGGCACAACGGTGAGCGCGCGTTGAACGCCTGGTGCGACGACATCGGCGGATTTGAGGGCAACGCGCAGACGCTGCGGCTACTGACCCGCATCGAACCGAAGGTTTTCGGGCCGGACGGTCGCTCCTACGGGCTCAACCTCACCAGAGCTAGCCTCGATGCGAGCTGCAAATACCCGTGGCCAGACAGCCAGGCCATCGACGATCCGAGCGGTCGAGCCAAGTTCGGGTTCTACCAAGACGACCTGGATGCGTTCCGCTGGCTGCGGGACGGAGCTCCGGACCGTCGCCGCTGCGTCGAGGCGCAGGTGATGGACCTCTCCGACGACATCGCCTACTCGGTACACGACTTCGAGGATGCCATCGTCGGTGGCTACATCGACGTCGCAGCCCTCGGCGCCCGGGTCAATCACGATGCGTTGGTGAACTCGATGTTCTCCTGGATCGGCGGGGAGATCAGTCACGGGGAACTCGTGGCCGCGTTCGACGTGCTGGCCGCCCACGATGCCTGGATCGACACCTGGGATGGCAGCCGCCGCGACCAGGGCAGGCTCAAGAACCTGACCAGCCAGCTCATCGGGCGGTTCGCCGCTGCCGCTACCCAGGCGACCCTGGAGCGGGCGCCTAGGGACGGAGGTCTCAGCCGTTTCGCCGCCGACATCATCGTGCCGCGCGAGATCCAAGCCGAGATCTCGGTGCTCAAGGGCATCGTCGCCGCGTTCGTCATGTCTCGGAACACCCGGCAGCCGATTTACGCGCAGCAGCGTCACATCCTCACCGAGCTCGCCGACGAGCTGTGGCGCACCGGGCCGGACCGTCTCGACGCCGGCTTCGCCGGGGACTGGCGGGCCGCTACCACTGATGTGCAGCGCAAACGGGTTGTCGTCGATCAGGTCGCGAACCTCACCGACCAGTCCGCGATGGCCTGGCACGACCGTCTGGTGGGCTCCCGCTAGTCGCCCGCCCTGCCGTTAACGACACACTGGCCCGCTGCACCGGGGTGTGATCCTGTGGACAACGGCGGCGGTGTGACCGCTCGAAAGTAGACTCTCTACCATGGCAGGCCTGATCCGACGCGCGGACCTCGACGAACTGCGGGCGCGGATCAACATCGCGGATGTCGTCGGAGATTATGTCACGCTCAAGGGCGCCGGAATCGGCTCGCTCAAGGGACTCTGCCCCTTCCACGACGAGCGCAGCCCGAGCTTTCACGTGCGGCCCCAGGTAGGCCGCTACCACTGCTTCGGATGCGGCGAAGACGGCGACGTGTTCAGCTTCTTGCAAAAGATGGACCACACCACGTTCACCGAAGCGGTCGAGCGGATGGCCGCCCGCATCGGGTTCGAGCTGCACTACGAAGATGGCGGTCAGGCGAACAGTGACCACGGCAACCGGGCGCGTCTGCTCGCCGCCAACCAGGCCGCAGCGGAGTTCTTCGTCGCCCAACTGTCTTTGCCGGGTGCCGAGCCCGGTCGCAAGTTCCTGGGGGAGCGCGGGTTCGATCCTGCGGCTGCCGAGCGGTTCGGGATCGGGTTCGCTCCCAAGTCGTACGACGCGCTCGGCAAACACCTGAAGTCGTTGCGGTTCACCGAGGCCGAGTTGCTCGGCGCCGGCC
>JBDSDO010000003.1:0-39604 GCA_039920505.1 Terrimesophilobacter sp. | reverse complement strand
GAGGAGATCGCCAGCGCTGGCACTTCGAGCAAGCTTACGACTTGCTGCGGCAAATTCGAAACTGTGAGCGTGTGACCCGGCCGTGAAACTGCCACGAAATGAGCCAACGACCACAACTCGTCGATGTTCTTCCAATCGAGAATCTGCTCGACGGCATCCGCTCCGGTGATGAAAAACAGTTCTGCGTCCGGCCGCTCCGCCCGCAGGTCCCGCAGGGTGTCGATCGTATAGGTGGGACCGCCTCTGTCAATGTCCACCCGGCTCACCGTGAACATGGGGTTGGACGCTGTGGCGATGATCGTCATCAAGTAGCGGTGTTCGCCCGGTGTGGCATTTTGTTTCTGGTAGGGCTGGCCGGTCGGCACGAACACGACCTCGTCGAGGTGGAAGTGCTGCGCGACTTCGCTGGCGGCCACGAGGTGACCGTTGTGGATCGGGTCGAAAGTTCCGCCCATCACGCCGATCCGGGGGCGCGCGTGTTCAGCCTCGGCCATTCGGTAGCCGACCTAGCGGTGGGCAGTTCCGTGCGTATTGTTCGCGCGGTCAAGCTTTTGGCTGTGCCGGTTGGCGACATCGCGGAAGCTCCAGCAGACCAGTCCGAGAGTCGCGAAGGCGATGGCACCGATCAACGGGAAACCCCACGTGGGGAGCACCAGAGGCGCAAGCTCCTCCGCGGCGGCAATGGCGAGCAATGTCATGGCTCCAATCTACCCTCGAATCTGTCCAGACCCGCGCACAACCCACTTCGTGCTGGTCAGTTCCGCGACGCCCATCGGCCCGCGCGCGTGAAGTTTTTGGGTGGATATTCCCACCTCGGCGCCGAAGCCGAATTCGCCGCCGTCGGTAAACCTTGTCGATGCATTGACCATCACCACTGCTGAGTCCACTTCGGCAAGGAACCGCTCCGCGTTGGCCAGATCATTGGTGATGATCGATTCGGTGTGTCCGGTCGAGTACTTGCGGATGTGCGCGATCGCCCCATCGAGGTCGTCGACGACGCGCACCGACACGTCGAGCGACAGGTGTTCGGTGGACCAATCCTCCTCGGTGGTCGGCAGGGCATTCGGATAGATGGCGCGCGCGCTCTCATCCGCGTGCACCGTCACACCGGCATCCGTGAGAGCGCCGAGCACGGCAGGCAGCAGCCGCCCAGCCGCCGCGCGATGCACCAGCAGCGTCTCGAGCGCGTTGCAGACGCTCGGGCGTTGCACCTTGGCGTTGCGAACAATGTCGACGGACCACTGCTGATTGGCTGACTCGTCGAGGAACACGTGCACGACGCCGGCTCCCGTTTCGATCACCGGCACCGTCGATTCAGTGACCACGGTGTTGATCAGGTTGGCGCTCCCGCGCGGGATCAAAACATCCACGTATCCGCGAGCCCGCATCAGTTGGGTCGCGCCGTCGCGGCCGAACTCATCGATCGTCTGCACGCTGGTTGTCGGAAGCCCTACCGAAGCACACGCCTCCTGGATGAGGTCGATAAGCACCCGGTTGGTGTTCTCCGCCGCGCTTCCACCGCGGAGCACTGCCGCATTGCCGCTCTTGAGGCACAGCGCGGCGATGTCGATCGTGACGTTGGGCCTGGCTTCGTAGATCGCACCAACCACACCGAACGGCACCCGCACCTCGGTGATCTTGAGGCCGTTCGGCAGCGTGCTGCCGCGCACCGACTCGCCGACCGGATCCGGGATTCCCACGAGTTCGATGACAGAGTCGGCAAGCGAGCGCAACCTGCTCTCATTCAGCCGCAGCCGGTCCTGCAGTGCCGCGCTCAAACCGTGTGCTTGGCCGTTGGCCAAATCCAGTTCATTGGCCGGAACGATGCGAGACGCTCCGGAACGCACAGCGGACGCAATCGCCTGCAGCGCGGCGTTCTTCTGCGCTGTCGTGGCGGCCGCCAGAGCGACGGATGCCTCGCGGGCGGCATCGAGTTTGACAACGAGTGCGGGGTGCAGGGTGGTGTCCGACATGCCGCAAGTTTAGCCAGGCGTGCTGGCCAGTTCGGCGCGCTGCTGGGCGGGGTCCGCGGCGAACCAGGTGCCGAGGTCGGCACCGTTCAACGCCGCAGCGACATCCGCGGTGGAGGCGAGCAGTACCGGTGTGCCGGCGTCCGCTGCAAGTCTGGCCGCGGCCACCTTGGTCACTGCTCCTCCCGTGCCTACGCCGGTTGCACTGGCCTCGCCGAACTGCACTCCGTCGAGTTCATCACCGTATGGCACACTGTGGATGCGTTCTGCCCCCGGCTCTAGCGGCGGCTTGGTGTAGAGGGCGTCGACGTCCGACAACAGCACGAGCAGGTCGGCGTGCACTAGCCGCGCCACCAGGGCGGCGAGGCGGTCATTGTCGCCGAACCGGATTTCGTGAGTGGCGACGGTGTCGTTTTCGTTGACGATGGGCAGGATGCGCAGCCCCATCAGCCGCTCCATGGCGCGTTGCGCGTTGCTGCGGTGCTTCTGGTTGGTGAGGTCGCTGGAGGTGAGCAGCACCTGTCCGGCGACGATGCGGTAGCGGTCGAGGCTTTCCTGGTAGCGGAAGATGAGCACGTTCTGGCCGACCGCCGCTGCCGCTTGCTGCGTGGCCAGATCCGTCGGCCGACCCACAAGTTTCAGATAGGGCAGGCCGGTGGCGATGGCCCCAGAGGAGACGAGGATGACTTCCGCGCCACGTGCGTGCACTGCGGCCAGGGCATCGATCAACTTGGGAATCTGAGCGGCGTTGGCACCACTGATCGACGATGAGCCGACCTTGACCACAATCCGGTGTGCGTGCGGCACGTCGACACGGGAGACGATCGGCTCAGTCATCGCGGCGGGTATTGTCCTATTCTGCTGCACGGTCCATTGCTGGACCGTCTTCTTCAACTGTCTTCGTTGGCAGCGCTGTCTTTATCAGCGCCGTCTTTATCAGCGCCGTCGTGATCGTCGTCCTGGGCGGCCCCACTATCGGCCGGAACGTTCTCCTCCGGTCGTTCGACAGCGAATCCGTCGTCGTCGGTCCACATGCCGGCTTCGCGTTCGCGGATGAGTTCGGCGCGCGCTGCGGCCTTGGCATCCATTCTCGCGAAGTAGTCGTCGCGGCGCTGATGCCTTGTGGGCCTCTCGTTGCCGCCGATTCGGGCATCGGCACCTCGCGGGCTGGTGATGAGCTCCGCGGTGGAAGTCAGTGTCGGCTCCCAATCGAAGACGACACCCACACCTACGCCGATCACTACTGTAGACCCGGCGACCGCCCCGGCTTTGAACAGTTCGTCTTCGACGCCGAGTTTCGCGAGTCGGTCGGCGAGAAATCCGACCGCTTCGTCGTTGTTGAAGTCGGTTTGCGCCACCCAGCGCTCGGGTTTGGCGCCCAGGATGCGATAGGTGTTTCCGGCCGATCCGCCTTCGACGCGCACCTCGAATCCGCTCTCGTCCACGGCGCGGGGCCGCATCACAATCCGAGGGCCTTCCGAGTGCGCGGCACGTTCCGCGCGGCCGGCGGCGACCAGTTCGGCCAGTGCGTACGACAAGCTGCGCAAGCCGTCACGGCTGACCGCGGAAATTTCGAAGACGCGGTATCCGCGGGCCTCAAGGTCGGGACGAACGAGTTCGGCCAGGTCCTTGCCCTCGGGCACGTCGGTCTTGTTCAGCGCGACGAACTGGGGACGGTCGAGGAGTGGGAGCTGGCCTGCGGGTACTGGGTACGCTGCCAATTCGGCGAGAATCACGTCGAGATCGCTGACCGGGTCGCGGCCAGGGTCGAGTGTCGCACAATCGAGCACGTGCACGAGCACTGTGCAGCGCTCGACGTGGCGCAGAAATTCCAAACCGAGGCCCTTGCCTTCGCTGGCTCCTTCGATAAGGCCGGGGACGTCGGCGACGGTGTATCGCACGTCGCCGGCCTGCACGACGCCGAGGTTCGGATGCAGCGTGGTGAACGGGTATTCGGCGATCTTCGGTTTGGCAGCGGAGATCGCAGCGACGAGGCTGGACTTGCCGGCGGACGGGTAGCCCACCAGGGCGACGTCGGCGACGACTTTCAGCTCCAGCAGAACGTCGCCCTCCCAGCCCGGAGTGCCGAGCAGCGCGAAGCCCGGTGCCTTCCGTTTGGAACTGGCCAGAGCCGAGTTCCCGAGTCCGCCATGTCCACCAGGGCCGACGACGAATCGCAGACCTGGTTCGGCGAGATCGATGAGTTCGGTGCCTTCGGCATCTTTCACGACGGTGCCAACGGGCACCGCGAGCAAAAGCTCACCGCCGTCGGCTCCGCTACGGTAGTCGCCCATGCCGGGGCCGCCGTTGTCGGAACTGCGGTGCGGCGCCCGATGGAATCCGAGCAGAGTGGTGACTTGGCTGTCGCTGACCAGCACGATGTCGCCGCCGCTACCGCCGGTGCCACCGTCGGGTCCCGCGAGCGGTTTGAACTTCTCGCGGCGGATCGACACGCATCCGTTGCCACCGTCGCCAGCTTTGAGATGAAGGGTTACTTGGTCAACGAAAGTGGCCATGATCGCATCCCTTCTGCCCGACGTTCCCGCCCGGGCTTCATTGTGTCGTGCTGTGTTTCTTCCTTAAATGCCGCGAGCGAGCCGAAGCTCGCCCGCGGTGATGATCTGGAACGCTACTCGGCGCCCACCACGATGTTGACGACCTTGCGGCCGCCCTTCGTGCCGAACTCCACGGCGCCTGCCGAGAGTGCGAACAGCGTGTCGTCGTCGCCGCGACCAACGTTGGCGCCGGGGTGGAAGTGAGTGCCGTGCTGGCGAACGATGATTTCGCCCGAGTTGACGACCTGGCCGCCGAAGCGCTTCACGCCGAGGCGCTGCGCGTTCGAGTCGCGACCGTTACGTGTGGAGCTTGCGCCCTTTTTGTGTGCCATGAGTGTTCAGCTCCGCTGTTCTAAGTTGAGTGCTACTTGATACCGGTGATCTTGACGCGGGTGAGCTCGGAGCGGTGGCCCTGGCGCTTCTTGTACCCGGTCTTGTTTTTGAACTTCTGGATCACGATCTTGGGGCCGCGCAGGTCGCCGACCACCTCGGCGGTGACTTTCACCTTGGCAAGCGTCTTGGCATCGTGGATGATCTTGTCACCGTCGACGAGCAGCACGGGAGCCAACTCGATGTTGCCGTCCTTGTTTGCCTTGATGCGATCCAGCACGACGATTGTGCCGACCTCGACCTTCTCCTGACGACCGCCAGCGCGCACAACTGCGTAAACCACTTGGTAACCCTTACTTTTGAAAGCCGAATGTTCTTGCGTCACAAGAATTCTGTTGGCGACTCTGGCGGGCTTAGCCCAGCACACACCAAGGGTCAACAGTACTCGATAAGCGGCGGGCCGGTCAAACCGTCTCAGCGGGCCCGCTTTTGTCCATTTTACCGGATGCTTGGCGACGTTACCGACAACGCACTATTTCGTGCGTTGTTTAGAATTCATCCATGACCGTCCTGATCGACCAGCCCATCTGGCCCGCTCACGACAGGCTGTGGTTCCACGTTGTGAGCGACACCTCTCTCGAGGAGTTGCACCGCTTCGCCGTGGGTACCGGGATTCCGGACCGGAGCTTTGATCTGGATCACTACGACGTTCCTGCCGACAGGTACGACGAACTGGTGGCGGCTGGCGCGCAACCGGTCAGCATCCGGGACTTTGTGTCTCGGCTGCAGGCTAGTGGCTTGCGAGTCTCTCAGCGCGAGCGCCGCGCCAATCCTGCACCGTGACCGACGGGCTAGGAGGGCTGGTCCGACGGAGTTGTGGTGGTGACGCCGGCCGATGACGCGCGGCGCGGACGCCGGGAACGACCCTGACCGGGCTGCTTCGGCTCCGGCAGAG
The DNA here is from genome assembly GCA_039920505.1 of Terrimesophilobacter sp. Classification (GTDB taxonomy): domain Bacteria; phylum Actinomycetota; class Actinomycetes; order Actinomycetales; family Microbacteriaceae; genus Parafrigoribacterium. Next base: position 33,794 of record JBDSDO010000003.1, on the reverse strand, counting down.
CATCGAGCACAGAATCGAGGATGTCTTCGGCGTCCTTTGTGCTGATCCGGCGCTGCGGCCGAGAGCTCTTCTTCACCGGGATGTCCAGGATGGCAATCGCGGCCTCCGCAGCAGCCGCTGACACAGCCTCCGCAGCGGCCGCTGACGCCGCCTCTGTGGGAGTTTCCGGCACATCTTCGACCACCGCATCCACCGGCGCCTCGAGCACCTGCACGGCGGCCGTGTCGGGAGCGGAGTCGGAGCTGCGTTGCGCTGTCGGACCGGTTCCCGATGCCGCAGCGAGCGCTGCTGCCTGCCCGGCCTGGCGCGCCGCCTGCTGCTCGGGCGCCTCCCCGGTCGGCAGAATCGTGCTCGCTGCGATCTGAGCCAACGCGCTCTTCACATCCTCGGTGATCGCGTGGGTCACGACACCGGCTCCGTTCTTCGACGCTGTGCCGTTGCCGGAAGAGCTGCGGCCAGAATCGCCGCCCTTGCCGCGACCACGACGGATTTCCGGCTGAGCGGTTTGCCGGTGTCTGGTCACCGGGTCGTGGTGGATGATGATGCCGCGGCCCGCGCAGTACTCGCACGGCTCGCTGAACGACTCGACGAGGCCGAGGCCCAACTTCTTGCGCGTCATCTGGATCAGTCCGAGAGAGGTGACCTCCGCCACCTGGTGCTTGGTGCGGTCGCGGCTGAGGCACTCGACCAGTCGCCGCAGCACGAGGTCGCGATTGGACTCGAGCACCATGTCGATGAAGTCGACGACGATGATCCCGCCGATGTCGCGAAGCCGTAGTTGGCGCACGATTTCCTCTGCCGCCTCAAGGTTGTTTTTCGTCACCGTTTCTTCGAGGTTGCCGCCGGATCCGACGAACTTGCCGGTGTTCACGTCGATGACCGTCATCGCCTCGGTGCGGTCGATGACGAGCGAGCCGCCGGAGGGCAGCCACACCTTGCGGTCGAGTGCCTTCTCGATCTGCTCCGAGATCCGGAATTCGTCGAACGAGTCCGCGGTGCCTTCATACCGCTCGACGCGGTCGACGAGGTCGGGAGCCACCTGGCCGAGGTATTTGAGGATGGTGGCCTCGGCATCCTCTCCCTCGATGACGAGTCTGTGGAAGTCCTCGTTGAAGACGTCACGCACAATCTTGACCAGCAGGTCCGGCTCGCTGTGCAGCAGGGCGGGCGCTTGCACGCTCTCCAGTGCATGGCTGATCTCGGCCCACTGGGCGGTGAGGCGATTGACATCGAGCGTCAATTGTTCCTCGGTGGCACCCTCGGCCGCAGTCCGAACGATGACTCCGACGTTGTCGGGAAGCACTTCCTTGAGGATCTTCTTGAGCCGGGCCCGCTCGGTGTCCGGCAGCTTGCGCGAAATGCCGTTCATCGATCCGTTGGGCACGTACACCAGGTACCGGCCGGGCAGCGATACCTGGCTGGTGAGCCTGGCGCCCTTGTGTCCGACGGGGTCTTTGCTCACCTGCACGAGCACCTTGTCGCCCGGCTTCAGGGCGAGTTCGATCCTGCGCGCCTGACTGCCGCCCTTGTGGTCGGCCGCTGCGGCCTCCCAATCGACCTCACCCGAGTAGAGCACCGCGTTGCGACCGCGTCCGATGTCAACGAATGCGGCCTCCATGCTGGGCAAAACGTTCTGCACACGTCCCAGGTACACGTTGCCGATGAGGGATGCCTCGGCCGCCTTGGCAACGTAATGCTCGACGAGCACTCCGTCTTCCAGCACAGCAATCTGGATGCGATCGGCCTTGGAACGCACCACCATCGCGCGGTCGACGCTCTCACGCCGAGCCAGGAACTCGGACTCGGTGATGACCGACCGGCGACGTCCGGCGTCCCGGCCGTCGCGCCGGCGCTGCTTCTTGGCCTCGAGCCGGGTAGAGCCGCGCACTTTTTGCGGTTCATTGCTCGGCTCGTGCTGTTTGCGCGGCGTGCGCACCTTGATCACGGTGCCGGGTGGGGTTTCCTCGCCGGACTGGTCTTCGTCGCCGGAACGGCGGCGTGCGCGCCGGCGCACCGTGCCCGGCTCATCGTCATGACGCTCGCGGTCACGCCCGGCGTCGTCGTGGCCGGTGCCGTGCCCATTGTCGTGGTCGCCGCGGTCGTGATCCCCTCTGCTGCGGTCGCCGCGCAATGGCGGGAACGCCGACAGATCGGGGGCCTGGAACAGTGGAGACATCGACGACGCGCGCGCCGGCGCCGCATCGGGCTCCTTTGCGGACTCCGGCTCTGCGGGAGCCAGGTCGCTGGACGCGGTAGGCGTCGTGGTCTTCTTGGCGCGTGTTGACGGTGCGCGCCGGGCGCGGGTCTTCGCCGCTGGCGCAGTGGCTGGCGCCTCGGATGCTGCCTCGGGCGCCGTCTCAGCGGATGCTGCCTCGGAAGTCGAAGCCCCGTTGGCCGCTGTCGTGTTCGCTGCGGCCTTGCCCGACGCGGTCTTGCCCGCTTCAGTCGCGCCGGCCACTGCGGCTCGCGTATCCGGCTCCACCGCCCGATCGGGCTGAGCCGAGGATGTCGGAATATCGAGCTCCTGCTGCTGTGGCGCTGCCTGCTTGGGTTGCCGGTGTGATCCGAAGAGCCGGCTGCGCTTTTTGACGCCGTCGGCGTTCTCGCCGTTGTTGTTGTTGTTGTTGTTGTTGTTCTCCACAATTGCTGGCGTACTCCTACCCCGCCACGGGCGGCCGCGCCACCAGTTCGGGTACTCTCTCACGCGGAAGACCCGCTTCGTGGTCTCACGCTAATCCTCACGTCTCGCCCTCCGCCGATCCTGCCCGATCCTCTGCACGCTGTGCCGTTGGGCACTGTCGCACTGGTACGGGACTGACTGCGGTGGCGCTCGTCTTTGTTCTTCCTGTTCGGAACTGGCTATCCGACACGCTCTGAGTTGCGGCACGGTGTGCCGATTCGTCGTGGCCCGGTTCAGTGCCCGGGAAGCCTTCTTTGGCGCCATTCCGAGCGCGGCTCGGATGACTACTTCAAATTATCGCACGCATCTGCTGCAAGCCGGGATTTGAGCCATGCAATAATCGCAAGAATGCCATCACCGCAACGTCAGCATCCCCTCGGCCTCGCCGTATTCCTCGTTGTTTCAGGCATCATCGGCCTACTCGCAGCATGGGCGTTGACGCTCGACAAGTTCCAGATCCTCGAGCATCCGCAGTCCAAATTGAACTGCGACTTCAGCGTGGTTGTCGCCTGCGGTCCGAATCTCGGATCGTGGCAGGGTGCCGTATTCGGATTTCCGAACCCTCTGATCGGCGTGGTGGGTTTCGTCGCGCCGATCGCGGTCGGTGTGGCGATTCTCGCCGGGGCGCGTTTCGCCAGGTGGTTCTGGATGCTGTTCAACCTCGGCGTCGTAGGTGCCGTACTCTTCGTGAGCTGGCTCATCGGGCAGAGCATCTTCGTGCTCGGGACGCTGTGCCCGTGGTGCATGGTCGTGTGGGTCGTCACCATCCCGATGTTCTGGGCAGTGACGTTGTACAACCTCGGATCGGGCAACATCCCGACCGGGGCACGGGCGCGCAAGTCCTTCCGCGCGGCGTACGGCTGGGTGCCGCTCATCACGTTGCTCAGTTACGTCGTGGTCGCGATCCTGGCACAGGTGCGACTGGATGTTGTTGGGATGCTGTTCTCCTAAACATCCGCTGCGCGCTCGTTCGCCGCGGGCGTCCGCCCCGCCCCCGATTCCGACTCGGCGCTCCTGAAGTTTCGGGCGCACCGAAGCGTCACCGGACGCGGTGAGACGTTGTGCCGGCTAGTCCTCGGGAAACCAGAGAGCGAGTTCGCGCGCGGCCGACTCTGCCGAATCGGAGCCGTGGACGAGGTTCTGCTGAACCGCAAGGCCCCAGTCGCGACCCAGGTCGCCGCGGATGGTTCCGGGTGCCGCTGTGGTCGGATCCGTCGTTCCGGCGAGCATCCGGAATCCCTCGATCACCCGGTTGCCTGCGACCCGCATGGCGACAATGGGGCCGCTCTCCATGAATTCGACCAACGGCTCGTAAAACGGCTTGCCCTCGTGCTCGGCATAGTGCTCGGCCAGCAGATCGCGCTCGGCTTGGAGCAGCCGGACGTCGACGAGCTGATAGCCCTTCGCTTCGATGCGACGCAGAATCTCGCCGGTGAGGTTTCTGGCCACGCCGTCCGGTTTGATCAGAACAAGGGTCTCTTCAACAGTGGAACTCACTACTACTCCTCAGGGTGAACGGTGGCATTGCGTCTATCTAGACGCGTGCCGGTAACAAAGCAATAAATCCAGATGGCGACGAATCCAGCGCCGACGACATACATCAGCGGAACCACCACACCGGTGGCGAGAACGACGAGCTGCAGGGCCCAACCCAGCCAGATGCCCCAGCGGTAGCGCAGCCATTGGGTCGCGCCAATCAGGATCACCATGAACGCCGCTCCACCGCCAAGAGCGACGAGGGCGGGCAGCAGCTGCAGCCCCAGGACGGCCATCGTCATGAAGAATACGAGCGCGGCTTCCAGCCCGAGGGAGATGGAGAGCAGCGATTCCGTCGCGGATCGTCGCCGCCGTGGCCGCCCTGGTCGTGGGGTGGCGGGCGCGCTCACCGGCCCCAACCTTCTTCAGCGGCGAGCGCGATCGCCTCGCCGACCAGGGTGATCGAACCGGTGACGAGTACGGCGCGCCGCGGTGCGAGGCTCGCCCACTCTCTAGCCTCGGCAATGGCCTCGGAGAGGGACTCGAACCGCAATTCTGGTTTTCCGTGCACCCAGTCGTCGACCCGATCCGCGAGGTCGTCTACCGGAATGGCACGTTCGGAGCTCGATCTCGTGACGTGAACGCGATCCACGTGCGGACCGAGGGCTTCCAGGATGCCGCGAACGTCTTTATCGGCCAGGATTCCTACAACCAGGGTGATCTCGTCGAAGGCGAAGTATGCCGGCAGTGCCGCGGCGAGAGCTTTCGCCCCGTGCGGGTTGTGCGCGGCATCCACGAGCACCGTCGGCTCCAGGGCGAGGATCTGCAGCCGACCTGGCGACGTTGCTGTCGCGAGGCCTTCTGCGACGAGTTCGTGGGCGAGAGGCTGCTTCCCATCACCGAGGAAGGACTCCACGGCAGCGATCGCCAGAGTGGCGTTCTGTGCCTGATGGTCGCCGAACAGCGGAAGGAAGAGGTCGTCGTAGCGTCCGGCGAGTCCTTGCACCGACACCACCTGACCACCGACCGCCATGGTGTTCGAGACGAGGGAGAATTGTGCGCCCTCCACCGCCAGTGTCGATTCGGTGAGGTCGGCGGCCCGTTGCAATTTGGCGAGCGCTTCCGGAGTCTGCCGCGCCGAGACCACGCGAGCGGCCGGCTTGATGATGCCGGCTTTGGTAGTGGCGATCTCCGCGATGGTGTTCCCGAGCCGCGAGGTGTGGTCAAGGGCGATCGGTGCGAACACCGCGACCTGCCCATCGGCGACGTTCGTAGAATCCCACTCGCCGCCCATGCCCACCTCGATGACGGCGACGTCGACCGGGGCGTCGGCGAAGCAGGCGAAGCCGAGTACCGTGAGCGCTTCGAAGAATGTGAGCGGCAGGTCGCCGGCGGTCTGCAGTTCCGCGTCGACCATCGCCAAGTACGGCTGGATGTCCTCCCAGTTCGCGACGAGCGCCTCGTTGGAGATCGGCTCGCCGTCGATGACGATGCGCTCGTTCATGCGCACCAGGTGCGGGCTCGTCAGAAGGCCGGTGCGCAGTCCGTGGGCTCTCAGGATGCTTTCGGCGATTCGGCTCGTGCTTGTTTTGCCGTTCGTGCCGGTGATGTGGATGATCGGATACGACCGCTGCGGATCGCCGAGCAGTTCCACGGCGCGGCGTGTCGGGGCCAGACGCGGACGCGGTTGAGCCTCGCCCACTCGTGCGAGCAGCTGCTCATAGACCCGCTCGGCCGGCACCTGAAACAGCGCGTCGTTGCCAATTTCGGGATCTTCCTTTTCGCTCATGCCTTCTGTACCTCAATCCACGCCGTTCCATTGCGTCCCACCGCTGCCGGCGGTGTGGTGGGGAGCGGCTCCGCGGTGTCAACGCCGAGCCGTGTGCTCAGCGTCTCACGCTGAATGAGCGCCCTGTGCGCCTTGATCGCCGCCACGGAGTCCACGTCGGCGACGACAGACGTCGCGATTCGATCGCTCACGTCCAGGCCTGCCGCCTTACGCGCATCCTGGATCGCACGCACCAGGTCTCGCGCGAGTCCCTCGGCCTCAAGTTCCGGAGTGGTCGCGGTGTCCAGCAGGACGAATCCGCCTCCGGCCAGGAAGGTGATCGCGTGCCCGCGAGCATCCGCTTGCAGCTCCAGCTCGAACTCGCCCGCTGCCAGCTGGAATCCGCCAACCCGAACACCGTCCGTCACAGGCTCCCAGTCGCCGGCCTTGGCAGCAGCGATGATCTGCTGTACCGCCTTGCCGAGCCTCGGTCCGACGACGCGCGCGTTCACGTTAAGTTTCTTAGTGATACCGAATTCCGCGAGGGTCTCCTGGCTAAGCGCGCGCACAGTGAGCTTCTTGACGTTGAGTTCGTCGCGCAGGATGTCCGAAAAGTCGGTGAGGCCGGACGTGCGCTCGCTCACCACTGTGAGTTCCGCAAGCGGAAGCCGCACGCGAAGACCCGTGGATTTACGAAGCGCGAGGCCCGCCGAGGCAATTTCACGCACTCGGTCCATCGATTCGACCAGGGCGTCATCAGCGGGGAAGAGCGCCTCATCCGGCCAATCGGTCAGGTGCACGCTCCGGCCGCCGGTAAGGCCCTTCCAGACTTCTTCGGTCACTAGAGGCAGGAACGGCGCGGCTATCCTGGTGACCGTTTCGAGCACCGTGTAGAGCGTGTCGAACGCGCGCGTGTCGTCGCCGACCCAGAACCGGTCACGGCTGCGTCGCACATACCAGTTGGTGAGTACGTCGGCGAAGTCTCGGAGTTTGGCTGCGGCCATCGGTGAATCGAGAGCGTCCAGGTCGGCGGTCACATCATGGATCAGGTGCCGGGTCTTCGCCAGGATGTACCGGTCCAGGACGTCGTCTGAGTCGGTGCGCCAGGTGGCTTCGTAGCCGGTGAGGGAAGAAGCGTTGACATACAGCGTGAAGAAATAGTATGTGCTCCACAGCGGCAGCAGAAACTGTCGCACGCCCTCGCGGATGCCCTCCTCGGTGACGACGAGGTTGCCGCCCCGGATGACCGATGACGACATGAGGAACCAACGCATCGCATCCGCACCGTCCCGGTTGAACACCTCCGAGACGTCCGGGTAGTTGCGCAGACTCTTCGACATCTTCTGACCGTCGCTGCCGAGAACGATGCCGTGACTGATGACGTTGGTGAACGCCGGGCGGTCGAACAGTGCCGTGGACAGCGCGTGCAACAGGTAGAACCAGCCGCGGGTCTGACCGATGTATTCGACGACGAAGTCTGCCGGACTGTGCGAGTCGAACCACTCCTGGTTCTCGAACGGGTAGTGCACCTGAGCGAACGGCATCGAACCTGAGTCGAACCAGACATCCAGCACGTCGTCGATGCGGCGCATGGTGGATTTGCCGGTCGGATCATCGGGGTTGGGCCTGGTCAGTTCGTCGATGTACGGGCGATGCAGGTCCGCGGGGCGCACGCCGAAGTCGTGCTCGAGTTCATCGAGGGAACCGTACACGTCGATGCGAGGGTAGTCGGGATCGTCGCTCTTCCACACCGGGATCGGCGATCCCCAGTATCTGTTGCGGGAGATCGACCAGTCGCGGGCGTTCGCCAGCCACTTGCCGAACTGGCCGTCCTTGACGTTGTCCGGCACCCAGTTGATTTCCTGGTTGAGCTCGCTCATCCGGTCCCGGAACTCGGGGACCCGGATGAACCAGCTCGACACTGCCTTGTAGATGAGCGGGTTCCGGCACCGCCAGCAGTGCGGGTATCTGTGCTCATAGCTGGCGACCCTGAGCAGCCGCCCTTCGGCACGCAATTGTTGGGTGAGCAGTTTGTTGGCGTCGAACACCTGCAGCCCGGACACTGGTTCAATCAGCGGAAGGAAGCGTCCGCCGGAGTCAACCGAGAGAACCACTGGGATGCCTGCTGCGGCGCAGGCGATCTGGTCTTCTTCGCCGTAGGCCGGGGCTTGGTGCACGATACCGGTGCCCTCACCTGTCTCAACGTATTCCGCGAGCAGAATCTGCCAGGCGTTCTCGGTGCCCCACATGTCAGTGTCGGCATAATAATCCCAGAGTCGCTGGTAGCGGATGCCGTCCAGTTCGGCTCCAAGGAAGGTTTTCGTGACAGCCAGCAGTGCGTCGTCGACGCTCGGGTAGCCAAGGTCTTTGGCGTGGGCGGCGATCGTGTCTGAGGCGAGCAGGTAGTTCGCGTCGCCGTCGTGCACTGCCCCATCGGCTGTTCCCAGCGGTCCGCTCGGCACCACGGCGTATTCAATGCGGGGGCCGACGGCGAGTGCCAGGTTGGTGGGCAGGGTCCAGGGTGTCGTCGTCCACGCCAGGGCGCGCACGCCGCCCAGGCCGAGGGCATCCGCGGCGTCCCCGATCAGTGGGAAGGTCACCGTGACCGTCTGGTCCTGGCGCATCTTGTAGACGTCGTCGTCCATCCGTAGTTCGTGGTTGGACAACGGCGTCTGATCGTGCCAGCAGTACGGCAGCACGCGGTAACCCTCGTAGGCAAGTCCCTTGTCGTGGAGCTGCTTGAACGCCCAGATCACCGACTCCATGTAGGTGATGTCGAGGGTCTTGTAGTCGTTCTCAAAATCGACCCAGCGTGCCTGACGGGTGACGTACTCCTGCCATTCGCGCGTGTAAGCCAGAACCGATTCCCGGGCGACCGCGTTGAAAGCGGCGACGCCCATCTCGTCGATCTGACTCTTGTCGGTGATGCCCAACTGGCGCTCGGCCTCAAGCTCGGCGGGCAACCCGTGGGTATCCCAGCCGAACCGGCGCTGCACCTGCTTGCCGCGCATGGTCTGGTATCGGGGGAACACGTCTTTGGCATAGCCGGTGAGAAGATGCCCGTAGTGTGGCAGGCCGTTGGCGAATGGTGGGCCGTCGTAGAAAACCCACTCTTGGCATCCGGCCCGGTTGTCGATGGATGCCTGGAACGTATCGTCGCGCTTCCAGAACGCGAGGATACCCTCTTCGATCGCGGGGAAGCGAGGCGATGGAGACATTCCCGGCGTGCCGGCTGCGGAGTTCCGTGGGTAGTGCATCTCTCTCCAGATCAGTCGATCATCTGCTGAGGACGCCACCCGCTTTCGCGAATTGCGCGGTACCACCCCGCTTGTCCGCCTGGCGGCGGACCACTCGTTGTCGGCTGTGACGGGCCCACCCGCTCGGTTCTACTGGCCACTGTTCCTCAGGCTCTCGAAGAGCCCAGGCACGCGTACTTTTCTTCCGAGGGCTCCCCAGTGATGGCCGGATCAACGCCTATGGAGATTATTCTAGCGGCCACCCGGGCAAGGGCGAGCGCGAACGTCTGCCTGGCCCTCGGCACCTGAATGCCGGATACCATCGTTCCATCATGACGAAGACCGCAAGCCGGGGGCGGCCGCCCGCCTCCTCCCGCGACATGCTCCAGGAAGCTGCATTCGAGTTGTTCCTCGAGAACAGTTACGCTGGCACGTCAATCGAGCAGATCACCCAGCGTGCGGGGGTCAGCCGAAACACTTTCTTCAACTACTTCAACGCCAAAAGTGATGTGTTCTGGGTCGATCTCGACGCGACCATCGGCCAGCTCGCGCACACGCTGCGGGACACTCCGCAGCCGGTGCCCGTGATGCAGGCGATTCAGGATGCCATCCTGAAGGTCGGCGGCGAATTCGGCCACGACCGTGTGCCGTTCGCGCTCACCCAGTACGAGCTGATCGGAAGCGTGCACGAACTCCAGGCATCCGCCCTCGTGCGATTCACAAGGCAAGCCAAGGCGCTCCACGAATTCATTTCCCGCAGGATGCCGAATCTCGACACAACTCTCGCCAGGGCCGCCTCATACGCGGCCCTCGGGGCGACCGTCGGCGCGGCACAAGAGTGGTCAGCGGCAGGGCCCAGCCGCGGCCCGCTCGAGTCTTACCTGCGCACCGCGCTCGGGCCGGTGGTCGACGGATTCCACGCCGCGCTTGGGCGCATCTGATAGTTATCCACAGGCCGCAAGCCGCTCGCCGGCCCTTGCACGAGCAATGTCAGTGGTCGGGTGTTGAGTTGGTTCATGGACAACTTCGGACCTTCGAATGGAGCGGACTCCACCGTTCCCAACGGCCCGATGCCGTCCGCGACGGCCATGATGCAGACACTCTCCAGTCTGGTGGAGGCCACCGAAGGCGCGACTCGGGTCATTGCCGCGGCGATGGCGATGCGCGCGCAGCTCGTTGATCAGGCCAGAATGTTCAGCGAAGTCGCCGCGGCCGTCGATCCGAACACCCAGCTGGAGCACCGAGAAATGCTGCGGCGCGCGTTCCGGGCAGAACTTGGCGCCGCACTCCGGATGCCAGAACGCACCATCGAAGCGCTGCTCCACGAGAGCGAGTCCCTGGTTCATGAGCTTCCCGCCACTCTTGTCGCGCTCACGGACGGCACAATCTCGTACCGTCATGCGCAGATTTTGGTCGGTCAGACCGCAACGCTGGAGCCCGAAGCCATTGCGGAGCTGGAGACACGATCGCTCCGTTTCGCTGCAACGCTGACGGCATCCAAGTTCGACCGCAAAGTACGTGAAATCAGGGAGCGACTCAATCCAGAGTCAATCACACAGCGCCACGCCAAGGCCCGCGATGATCGGGCTGTCGAATTCTCGGGAGACCGGGATGGCATGGCGTGGCTCAACGTTCTTATGAGCGCGCCGGACGCGGTCGCGGTCTACACGCGGCTCACCAACATTGCTGTCAGCCTGCAGTGTCCCGCGGAAATGCGCACCTTGACCCAGTTGCGAGCCGACGTGTTCCGCGATCTGCTTCTGGACGATGACCCGGAGATACTTGCGGCGTTGGCGGTGCTCGAGAGCGCCGAGGACCCAGAAGCCGAGAATCCCGAAGCCCAGGACCCCGAAGCCGCGAACCCGGAAGCCAACAACCCAGATGCCAACAACCCAGGAGCCAACAACCCAGAACTAGAAGGGGTGAGCGAGATCAGACATGAGGGGTTGGGTGCTCGCGCGAGGTACCGAGGTATCGCGCCGACCGTGTTCGTGACGGTTCCTGCCCTCACCCTCTTGGGTCGCAGCGATGAGCCGGCGGTCCTCGAAGGCTACGGTCCCATCGATGTCGACACCGCGAGAGAGCTTGCTGGGCGGGCGCCGAGCTTCATCCGATTGCTCACCCATCCGGAGACCGGCGTGGTGTTGTCGATGGGACGCACTAGGTACCGTGTCCCTGAAGACCTGCGCAAGTGGCTACAGCTACGGGACGGAACCTGCCGCTTCCCGGGCTGCAACTGCTCCTCGGGTCGCTGTGACATCGACCACACGCTTGACTGGTTCCTCGGCGGGCTGACCGACTACGACAACCTGGCAGACCTCTGCGGATCGCACCACACCGTGAAACACAAGAGCGGCTGGGCCCTGACCCAAGTTCGCGACGGCACGGGCGCCAGCACCGGTCAGCTGATGTGGACCTCCCCAACGGGGCGCTGCTACATCACCGAACCGAACATGACGATGCGGCCGGTTCCGACCATCGGCACTTCCCCACCTGAACACGCAGCATCATCGCAACCCGCTGCACCAGATGAAAGCGCAGCACCGCCTGGGGATTCACCGCCATTCTGACCCAATCTGCTTTTCAAGCATCCGACAGCGGCGTATAGAGGTCGACGTAACCGAACGTGCTTGAAACGACGAAAGAAGGTCATCACAATGAGCACCGTCAACGCAGATATCGACGTCGAAGTACCAGTGAGCACGGCGTACAACCAGTGGACACAATTCGAGTCGTTCCCACAGTTTCTCTCCGGAGTCGACGAAATCGTCCAGTTGGACGACCGGAAGACTCACTGGAAGGTGTCCGTCGCCGGAGTGAAGCGCGAGTTCGACGCCGAGATCACAGAGCAGATTCCCGACACCCGCGTGGCATGGAAGAGTACCGATGGCAAGGCCCACGCGGGCGTTGTCACCTTCCACAGATTGAGTTCTGCCGAGAGCCGTATCTCGGTGAGCATGGACTGGGAACCGGAAGGCGCTGTTGAGGTCATCGGTTCCGCCCTGCAGGTCGACGACATGCAGATCGCCGCCAGCCTTCGCAAGTTCAAGGAGCTCATCGAATCCAATGGATTCGAGACCGGTGCCTGGCGCGGCACCATCGACAGGGACGACGACGCGACGGGACGCTGATGCCTCCGGCATCGGAGATCATCGAGGCGTGGCCGGAAAAGGCTCGAGAAGCAGCCAAGCTGGTGCTCGACGCACACGGCGAACCGGACGAGGCGACATCGTCCCGGCTCATCTGGCGCGACACCAGCGGCTGCAAACGGGTCATCGCCTCGAAGGCGTTCTTTCAACACGATTTTCCCACCCCCCACACCGATTCGGTGGAAAGTGTGATCGACTATCGGGTGCCCACAGAAAAATTTACGGGCCTCGCGCTCTTCGATGGAAGTGTGGTGGCCGAACGGACCGCCGGAGAGGTGTCTGCCCGCTGCCACGACGAACAAGCTAACTTCCTCGCGCTGAACTTGATGCACGACATCGTGACCGGCCGGAAAACGCCAGATGAGGCCCGGGCGTATTACGCGAAGGAATTCCTCGACTATCGCCGCAATAAGCCCACGCCGTACATGGAATGTCTGCGGATCCCGCCCCAACACGACACACCCGATCCCGACCGGCCGATTCTCACCAACGACGAGCTTCGCGATGCTATGGGACAAGGCAGATAAGGGTAGCGATCATGGCTGACGAGACACCACCGCGCTCCGGATCCGATGCAGACGATATGCCCACGAAGCCGTTGTCGCAAGTACCGGAGGAGGTCCAACGAGGCGCGCATCGAGCAGATGCTCCGACCGAGCCCGTGGCTCCCGAACCTACTGGAACGGAGGCCGACTACCCTCCCACTGAACCCTACGTTCCACCCACTGAACCCTACGTGCCGGAACCGGCTCTCACCGATCAATACGGACCGGACCTCAGCTACGTACCGATTGCCGCTCCGGCGGCCGACGTCGAGGAGACATCCGGCCCACCAGGAGAACGGCTCAGCCGGTCGCTCATCGCAGCCCTGGTCGTGGGAGCCGTGCTGATCGCCGCGGGCATTGTGATCTTGGTGATGCTGCTGAACAACAACAACAACAACAACAATCCGGCTTCTGTTGTCTCTCCGAGTCCGATGCTGAGTGTCAGCCCGTCGCCAACGCCGAGCGTCAGCACCAGTGAGAGCACTCCAACGACGCCGAGCCAGACACCGTCTGAAACACCGACGCCGACCACGAGCGCACCTCCGGCACCGGCGCCCACGACCAACACACCGAGTCCGGCACCGAGTTCGCCACCGAGCGTTACACCAAGCGCCACGCCACCCACCACGGCAACCGCGACGCCGACTCCGGCGCCGTGAGAGGCAGTTGGATCAATAGCCGGTGAATTCCTCCGTGCGGATGTCGTCATCGTCCACGCCTGCGGAGTTCAGCACGGACCGCATCGCGCTCACGAGCCCGGCCGGGCCGCACAGGTAGTAAATCGGCGCAGTGAGGTCGTCGACATACTTCGAAAGCATGTCCTTATCGATGCGTCCGGTTTCGCCGCTCCACTGACGCAAGGACTTCTCCGGCTGGGTCATCGTTGGGACGAAGGTGAGCTTTTCGCTCGTCTCGGCAAAGACCGTCAGTTCATCGAGGAAGGCCGCATCCTCGGGTCGCGTATTGGAGTACAGCACGGTGATTTTGTGGGCGGTGTGATCGTGCGCGGCCTGGAGGACGATGCTGCGCACCGGCGTGATGCCGATCCCGCCGGTGAGGAACACAGCGGGCCGGGTCGCCTTGTTGTGGAGGGTGAAGCCGCCGTAAGGGGCATCCAGTTCAAGCTCGGTACCGAGCGGCAGGTCCTTCAACACCCGCTTGAACGCGGTGTCCCGCAACCGAGTGACGGAGACCAGATGATGCTCGAACGGAGCGCTGGCGAAGGAGAAACCGCGGATGTTGCCCTCGTCATCGGTCTGGGACGGGTTCAGAATCGTGTAGTCGGCGAACTGCCCGGCCTTGAACTCGAAACCTTCCGGCTTTTCGAAGTGGAACGCCATGGTTCTTTCGGCGACTTCTTCTTTTTTGATTAACTTAACTCGAGGCAGCGACACAAATACGCCCTTTCTGAGGCTTGTACTTTTCAGTATCCTCCGGTCGGCGAGCGGGTCGGCCGATAGAGTTATGGCGAAACTTTGGTGGGTTGCCACCAGCGCGGCAGTTCCAGCCGCTCATACGATGAAGTCGGATCAATCAAATCCATGGCTCCCAAACGCTGAAAGGAGAGCCGCGTGTCGAACCTCGCACTGACTCTTGCACGACCAACTCTTGCCGATCGGATCTTCGCCCGTAGCGCGGTCACTGACCTTGCGCTCGTCGCGTCCGGTACCGCCTTGACAGCACTGTCAGCGCAGTTGATCATCCCGATGTATCCGGTGCCGTTCACCATGCAGACGTTCGTCGTACTGATCGTCGGCAGCACACTCGGCACCACTCGCGGCACCCTTTCGATGCTGCTCTACGCGGTACTCGGTCTGGTCGGGCTGCCCATCTTCGGTGGCGCCTCGGCCGGTGCCGCCGTGCTGTTCGGCGCATCGGGTGGATACATCATCGGCTTCATCTTCGCTGCCGCGCTCACCGGATGGCTGGCTCAGTCGAACTGGGACAAGAAGTACCTCGGCGCCGCCGTGTCATTCGTGGCCGGTGGGGTGGTGATCTTCGCCTTCGGCCTGATGGGCTTGTCCATGTCGCTGCACCTCGGACTCCAGGACACCTTGGCCGGCGGGTTGTACCCGTTCGCCATCACGGAAGTCCTCAAGGCGGCCCTGGCCACTGCGTTGATCCCAAGCGCGTGGAAACTCGTGAAGTGGATTGACAACAAGCGCAAGTAGAGCCGTATTGATGGTCTGAGTACAGTAATGTTGGAAACGCGCCACCGCCGCTGCTTGACGCCGGTAATTCGCCGCTCCCACATCACTGCCACCCATGAGGATTAATGTCCAGCACCCTGTTCCATCGCACCACCATCACGTCCACAGCCACGCTCGGATTGCTCGCTCTCGTGCTCACCGGATGCTCTCCGCAAGCCGCACCGAGCAGCGAAAGTAGTTCGCCGGTAGCCGGGGGCACCCTGACCTACGCCAGCGGCGACGCTGAACCAACCTGCCTGGACCCGCACGTCGGCGGCAACTACCCACAGGCTCTCGTGGGTACCCAGTACCTCGAGTCCTTGGTGTCCAAGGACTCCAAAGGCGAGATCGTCCCCTGGCTCGCCGAAAAGTGGAAAGCCAGCGACGACGGCCTGACCTGGGACTTCACCCTGCGCGACGGGGTGAAGTTCACCGACGGCACGCCGCTGGACGCCGCCGCCATCCAAGCGAACATCAACCACGTGCAAGACCCCAAGACCGGCTCCTCCACCGGATACCTGGCACTCGCCAAGGTCGCCGATACCAAAGTCGTCAGCGACAACGACATCCAGCTCATTTTGAGCACCCCGGACTCGTCGCTGCTCGACTCGCTCAGCCAACCGTGGGTGGCAATCGAATCCGCAAAGGCGCTGCAACGCACCCAGGAAGAGAACTGTGCAGCCCCAGTGGGCACTGGCCCTTTCGTCGTGACTGAGTGGAAAAAGCAAGACTCGATCACCCTCACCCGGAACAAGAACTACAACTCGCCACCGGCGGATGCCGCCCACACCGGCCCGGCCTATCTCGACACGATCGTGTGGCGCTTCATCCCGGACTCCGCCTCCCGGTATGCCGCTCTGCAGGCCGGTGAGGTCGACGTGATCGACAACGCCCAACCCGACACCATCGTGGCCGCGAAGAAGACCACTCAGTTGAAGGAACTCAACGCCCCGAGGCCGGGCGCCTCCAACCGCATCGAGTTGAACTCCGGACAACCACCGTTCGACGACAAGCGCGTCCGCGAGGCCTTCATCCGTGCCGCAGACGTGAACCCCGGCATCGACAGTCTGTTCTTCGGCACCGCCAAGCGTTCGTACTCCGGCCTGTCGAGCATCGAGAAGCTCGGCTACTCCGCGCCCGACCTGTTCAAGGTCGACCCGGCCAAGGCCAATGAGCTGCTGGACGCCGCCGGCTGGACCTCGAAGGACGCCGACGGCTACCGCAGCAAGGACGGCAAGCGACTCACCGTGCAGTTCCCGGTGAGCACGAACCAGTCGATTCCGGCCGAGCAGTCATTGTTCGAGCAGATCCAGGCGACCACTAAGAAGGTCGGCTTCGACGTGCAACTCAAGCAGATGGACCTGTCCAGTTGGTACGGTGCCCTCGGGCAGAACCAATACGACGCGGTGAGCGCGCCCTATACCAAGGTGGGTCCCGACGTGCTGCGCATCCTGTTCCACTCCGACGGAATCACTCCGGCACCGAGCGGTTACTTCGCCAACCACTCGCAAGTGAACATTCCCAAGCTGGACGAGCTCTTGACCAAGGCCAGCCAAGTATCGAATGCCGGCGAGCGCGCCGACCTGTACCAGCAGGCACAGAAGATCGTGCTCGAGGGCTACTACATCCTGCCGCTCTACGACCAGCAGAACCACTATTTGCTGCGCTCAAACGTCGTGGGACTTCGCGCTCTGCCGAGCGTGTCGACTCCGACCTTTTACGACGCGTGGCTGAATAAGTGACCCTTGCCACCGGAGCGATGCCGGCGGAGCGCGCGCGCTCCTCCCGGCCGCTCCGGTGGTTGACCACCCGGGTGATCGGGCTCGTCTTCGTGCTCTGGGCCACGGCCACGATCACCTTCTTCTCGATCAGACTCATCCCGGGCGACCCCGCTCAAGCGGTGCTCGGCGGACCGGGCTCACAGGCCAGCGCACAGGCTCTCGCCCAGGTGCGAATCACCTACGGCCTGGACCAGCCGCTGATCGTGCAGTATGTCCGGCAGTTGGGCCGCTGGTTCACCGGCGATCTCGGATCGTCTTATTCCCTGCACGAAAGCGTTGCGAGCATCATCGGCGAGCAGCTGGGCAATACGTTGAGCCTCGCGGTGTGGTCGCTGGTCGCCGCCTGGCTGCTCGCACTGGCGCTGGCGACCTGGTCCACTCGCGGTGGCCGCGCCGCCTGGGCAATGGGCTCGGCGCTGGAGATCATCGCTGCGGCGGTGCCGCATTTTTGGCTCGGCACGGTGCTCATTCTGATGTTCAGCTCCAGTCTGGGTTGGCTGCCCGCGGTGAACGTGCCCGGTCCGCTCGGACTCATCCTGCCCGTTGCCACCCTGGCCATTCCGCTGGCCGGATTCCTGGGCCAGGTGATGCGCGAATCTCTACTGGATTCGCTCAACTCCCCCTACGTGCTGTCGGCGCGCGCCCGGGGCGAGTCGGAGGGCGGCATCCTGTGGCGGCATGCGTTGCGACACGCAGCACTCCCGGCGATCAGCCTGTCAGGCTGGGCATTCGGGTCGCTGGTCAGCGGCGCAGTGGTGGTAGAGACGGTGTTCGCCCGGCCGGGTCTCGGCCGCTCGCTGCTGCGCGCCGTGCAGGACCGGGACGTGCTCCTGGTTAGCGGCATCGTGCTCGTGGTCGCACTGGCATATAGTTTGGTGACCGTCGCTGCGGACGCGCTTGATCGCCTCGCCGACCCTCGGCTGAAGACGGCAGCATGACGCGCGGATTTCTCCGACACCGGATCGTCATGGGCCGGCTTTCCCGGCACCGGCCGACCGCCGCGGAGGCGATCAGCGGCGCACTCATCGTGTTCCTGATCCTGTGCGCAGTGACCCCGTGGCTGATCGCGCCGGCCGATCCACTCGGAATCAACCCACTCGACAGCTTCCAAGGGCCGTCGCTCGCGCACTGGTTCGGCACCGACGAGTCCGGCCGGGATCTGTTCACCCGGGTCGTGCACGGCGCCGGGCCGTCCTTGCTGATCGGTGTTGCGGCCACCGCGATCGGCATCGGGCTGGCCATCGTTTTCGGTACCGCCGCCGGGCTCGGCCCGCGCTGGCTGGACTTCGGCACCAACCGTCTGCTCGAGGTAATGTTCGCCTTTCCCGGACTGCTGCTCGCGCTGTTGTTCATCGTGATCTACGGACCGGGAGTCACTACCTCGACAATCGCGGTCGGGCTGGCGACGGCGCCGGGATACGCGCGGATCATCCGCAGTTCGGTGCTCTCGGTGCGCGGCGCCGCCTACATCGAAGCGGCCCTGGTGTTGGGGCGCACACCGTGGCAGCGGCTCACTCGGCACATCCTGCCCAACGTCGCCGGCACCCTGTTCGTGCTGGTCACCCTGGGGGTCGGCCAGTCGGTGGTGTGGGCGTCGTCGCTGAGCTACCTGGGGCTCGGCGCACAGCCGCCGACCGCGGAGTGGGGCGCGATGCTCTCCGCCGGCCGCACCTACATCAGCTCGGCCTGGTGGATGACGTTCTACCCCGGGCTGTTCATCGTGCTCAGTGCCTCAGCGGCCACAGTGCTCGGTCGCGCATTCCAGAACCGGATGCGCAACTCGTGACCGCGCTACTGCTTCGTGTTGAGAACCTGTCGGTGCGATTCGGGCGAGACACACCGGCGGTCGTCTCGAACGTGTCGTTTCACATCAGCGCCGGCGAATGTTTGGCGTTGGTGGGTGAGTCCGGCTCCGGCAAGAGCGTCACCGCTCGTACGCTGATCGGGCTGACCGGCCCTGGTTCGCAGGTGCACGCCGAGGATATCACCGTGGGCGGCCACAGCCTGCGATCGGCCTCTGCGAGGCAGTGGCGGAGCATCCGGGGTAAGCACATCGGGTTCATCCTGCAGGATGCGCTGGTCTCCCTCGATCCGCTGCGCACGGTCGGCCGGGAGATCGACGACGCGCTGCGACTGCACACCGACCTCGGCCCTCGCGCCCGGCGTGCCCGGGTGCTCGAGTTGCTCGCCGACGCGGGCATCCCCAACCCGCCGCTCACCGCAGGGCAGCGTGCCGGCGAACTTTCCGGCGGGCTGCGCCAGCGCGCGCTCATCGCCTCGGCAATCGCACTGTCGCCGGCACTGCTCATCGCGGACGAACCCACCACTGCGTTGGACGTGACAATCCAGGCGCAAATTCTCGAGCTGCTCGATACGCTGCGGTCTCGTGGCACCGCCGTGCTGCTGATCAGCCACGACCTCGCGGTGGTCGAGCGCATCGCCGACCGGGTCGCGGTGATGCGCGCCGGCGAGATCGTCGAGACCGGGCCGACTGACGCTGTGCTCGAGGAGCCGAGGCACGAGTACACGAGGCGCCTGTTGCTGGCGATTCCGTGGGGTCATCCGCGCGGGACACGGCTCTCGGGCCTTTCGCCGCTGTCGGCGAGTGCAGCAGTGCCTGCCAGTGCGGGTGTCAGGGTCGAATCGTCGCCGCTGTTGCCCGCTATTCCGGCTGTGGAGATCATCAATGTGTCCAAGCGGTTCCACACTCCCGACGGCGACGGTTTCCAGGCGGTGGAGGGCGTCTCCCTCACGCTCGCACCCGGCACCACTCTTGGTCTGGTCGGCGAGTCCGGGTCAGGCAAGACCACCACCGCGCGCATCGCGCTGGGGCTCACCCGACCGGATGTCGGCGAGGTGCGCCTGCTCGGGGAACCCTGGAGCGTGCTACCGGAGTCTCAGCGACGACGACGCCGATCGCTTATCGGCGCGATCTACCAGGACCCACTGGGCTCGTTCGACCCGCGCTGGACGGTGGGGCAGATCATCGCGGATGCGCTCACGGTCGGGCGCAGCAGCCGCCCCGCACCACAACGTGATCGCATCGCCGACCTGCTCGAGTCGGTGGGCCTCTCCCCCGACCTGATGACCCGACGCACCCGCAGCCTGTCCGGCGGCCAGCGGCAGCGGGTATCGATCGCGCGGGCGATCGCACCGAGCCCACGGGTGCTGATCTGCGACGAACCAGTTTCTTCGCTGGACGTCTCCATCCAGGCACAAGTGCTCGACCTGCTCGACGACTTGCAGTCTGCTCTCGGTCTGGCGTACCTGTTCATCTCGCACGACCTCGGCGTGATCGCTCACGTGAGCGACCGAGTCGCGGTCATGTCCGAGGGTCGCATCGTGGAAACCGGCACGGCGGAGCAGGTCTTCGCCGCTCCCGAACATCCGTACACGCAGCGGCTGCTGACCTCGGTGCTGCGGCGCGGGTAACCGCGGGAAACTCGCGCAGCCGAGTCAGCGAGCGATATCCGATCGGACGAAAGATACCGCCGCGGCACTATCGGATGCCCGGAAAAGTATCGCGGACTGCGCAAGTTGCAGCCGGTAGGTTAGTACCTAGAACCTCACACTCAGGCACCTCCTCGTTGACTCGGTGCCGCATATATCGAATCGGAGTACTTCCATGGCCGACGCCGCTGCGAATTCCATCCCTGAAAAACCCGTCCTCGAAGGACTGGAAGCCAAGTGGGGAGACGCCTGGGAAGCCCAGGGGACGTACCGGTTCGATCGGGAAGCGGCGCTCGCGTCGCGAGGCACCGCGGAGGGCGCCCACCCGGTCTTCTCCATTGATACTCCGCCACCTACGGCATCAGGTTCGCTGCACATCGGCCACGTCTTCAGTTACACCCACATGGACCTGATCGCCCGCTACCAGCGGATGCGCGGCAAAAGCATCTTCTACCCGATGGGCTGGGACGACAACGGCCTGCCCACCGAGCGCCGGGTGCAGAACTATTACGGCGTGCGCTGCGACCCGACGCTCCCCTACATCAGTGATTTCATCCCGCCCTTTGAGGGTGGCGACAATAAGAGCTCCAAGGCCGCAGATCAGAAACCGATCAGCCGGCGCAACTTCATCGAACTGTGCGAGACCCTCACCGCCGAAGACGAGAAGCAGTTCGAGGCCCTTTGGCGGGGGCTCGGCCTGTCCGTCGACTGGGCTCAGACCTACCGCACGATTGGTCCGAAGTCGCAGACTGCCGCCCAGCGCGCCTTCCTGCGGAACCTGTCCCGCGGCGAGGCCTACCAGGCCGAGGCACCCACCCTGTGGGACGTCACCTTCCGCACCGCCGTCGCCCAGGCCGAACTCGAAGACAAACCGGTCACCTCCGCCTACCACCGGGTCGCCTTCCACCGCCCCGACGGCACCGACGTGCACATCGAGACCACCCGCCCGGAGCTGCTGCCGGCCTGCGTGGCGCTGGTCGCGCATCCGGATGACGAGCGCTACCAAGCCCTGTTCGGCACGACGGTGACCACCCCGATCTTCGGCGTCGAGGTGCCGGTGCTCGCCCACCACCTCGCCGAGAAAGACAAGGGCAGCGGAATCGCCATGATCTGCACCTTCGGTGATGTCACCGACGTGGTCTGGTGGCGCGAGCTCGACCTGCCGAACCGCACCATCATCGGCCGCGACGGCCGCATCATCGCCGACGCCCCGGATGTCATCACCGCGGATACCGCCAGAGCCGCTTATGCCGAAATCGCCGGCAAGACAGTCTTCAGCGCCAAGGCCAGAATCGTCGAGCTGCTGCGCGAGTCCGGCGAACTCATCGGCGAACCGAAACCGATCAGCCACGCGGTCAAGTTCTTCGAGAAGGGCGACAAGCCGCTGGAGATCGTCTCGACGCTCCAGTGGTACATCACCAACGGCGCCCGCGATGAAAAGCTGCAGCAAGCCATGCTTGAGAGAGGGAAGCAAGTCAACTTCACCCCGGAGTTCATGCGGGTGCGCTACGAGAATTGGGTGGGCGGTCTCACCGGCGACTGGCTGATCTCTCGCCAGCGCTTCTTCGGTGTGCCCATCCCGGTCTGGTACCAGCTGGATGCCGAGGGCGGGAAGGGCGCTGTGATCGTTCCGCCCGAAGACTCGTTGCCGGTCGACCCGGCCTCCGACACCGCCCCCGGCTACGAGGAGAGCCAGCGCGGGATGCCCGGCGGCTTCATCGGCGAGGTCGACATCATGGACACCTGGGCCACCTCCTCGCTCACCCCGCAGATTGCCGGTGGCTGGGAGCGCGACCCGGAACTGTTCGACCTCGTTTTCCCCTACTCGCTGCGCAGTCAAGGGCAGGACATCATCCGCACCTGGATGTTCTCCACGATGCTGCGCGCCCAGCTCGAACACAGCACAGTGCCGTGGCACAACGCCGGCATCAGCGGCTTCATCGTCGACCCGGATCGCAAGAAAATGTCCAAGTCCAAGGGCAACGTGGTCACCCCCGCGGCGATGCTCGAGTCCCACGGTTCGGATGCGGTGCGCTACTGGGCCGCCTCCAGCCGGCTAGGCACCGACGCGGCCTTCGACCCGCAGAACCCGAAGCAGATGAAGATCGGTCGGCGCCTGGCGATCAAGGTGCTGAACGCGGCGAAGTTCGTCTACTCGTTCCCGGCATCCGATGGAGCGACAAACGGGGATCCGACACAGCCGCTCGACATCGACCTGCTCGCCGAGCTGGGGAAGGTCGTCGAGACCGCCACCCGGGCATTCGACGAGTTCGACCACGCCCACGCTCTGGAGGCGACGGAGCAGTTCTTCTGGACCTTCTGCGATGACTACCTCGAGCTGGTCAAGGAGCGAGCCTACGGCGCCGGCTCCCCCGAAGGTCAGGCCTCCGCCGTGCTGACGCTGCGTAAAGCGCTGGACGTGCTGCTGCGCCTGTTGGCCCCGTTCATCCCCTTCGCCACCGAAGAGGTCTGGTCGTGGACTCATAGCGACAAGGCGCACGACAGTTCCACGCGCGAGGTCTCGGTGCACACCGCCGCGTGGCCCACGGCGCCGATAGCTGCACAGCCCACGGGACTGCTCGGCCTCGTCGGCGAGGCGCTCATCGGCATCCGCAGGGCCAAGACCGACGCGAAGGCATCACAAAAGACTGGAGTCACCTCCGCTACGATCGCCGGTCCCGCCGTGTTGCGCGGCGGACTTGACGACCTGAAGGCAGTCGGCCGAATCGAGTCGGTGAACTTCGTGGAAGCGGACAGCGTCACGGTGACCGGCATAGTGCTCGCTGAGCAGCCCGCCTAGTGCGACTCGGAACCCGCTGGCTCGTCGGCGCCACCGCGCCGCGACTTCCGGATGCCGTGACCCACGCGATCGCCGACGTCGAGACCGAACTCGCTGGCGTCGACACCGCCGGCTGGTACTGGACGCTTACCTGGCTCGAGGGCAAGCCCGTCGTCGAACTCGATGATGGCACGGTGATCGGTTACAACAGCGCGAGCGACACCGCATCGATCGTCAACGACGATCAAGAACACTGACCGACCAGGTCAGAACAGGGTCGGCTGCGAGTCCGGCATCGCGCGCGAGGCCATCCCGGGCGGCAACTCCTCGGAGATGAGCGACCGCAGCGCGCTGGAGCGCACTCCCCCGGTGAGTGGATCTTCCCGGCCCCGCTCCAGACCATGCTTGCGAATCAGCGGCTTGATTCGTGCAGCCAGCCACTTGCGGTACCCGACCGGCGCGTAGGCACTG
Source organism: Terrimesophilobacter sp. (assembly GCA_039920505.1). Taxonomy (GTDB): domain Bacteria; phylum Actinomycetota; class Actinomycetes; order Actinomycetales; family Microbacteriaceae; genus Parafrigoribacterium. The sequence goes on along the minus strand of JBDSDO010000003.1, from coordinate 10,270 downwards.
GTGTACAGCTGGTTGTACCTGTCGACGAGTTCCGGATGATCCCGCGCGAGCCACAGCATGAACCAGTCCTTCACCCCCGGTTTCAGGTAGAGCGCCGTGTAGAGAACGGAACTGGCACCAGCCGCCTTAGCGCGCCGCAAACCCTCGTCCAGATGCTCCCAGGTGTCGGTGAGGAACGGCAAGATCGGCATCATGAACACCGAACAAGTCAATCCGTGCTCGCGCACCGCGGTCACCGTCGCCAGCCGCGCTGTCGCTGTCGGGGTGCCGGGCTCAACGGACTGCTGCAGTTCGTCGTCGTACACCGCAATCGACATCGCCAGGTCCACCGGCACATGCTGGCTCGCCTCCGCCAGCAGCGGCAGATCCCGGCGCAGCAACGTGCCCTTGGTAAGGATGGAGAACGGCGTGCCGGAGTCGGCCAACGCCGCGATGATGCCTGGCATGAGCCGGTAGCGTCCCTCGGCACGCTGGTACGGGTCGGTGTTGGTGCCCAAGGCGACCGGATGCCTTCCCCACGTCGGCTTCGCCACCTCGCGAGCGAGCACCTCGGCAACGTTGACTTTCACCACGATCTGCGTGTCGAAGTCGTGGCCGGCGTCGAAGTCCAAGTAGGTGTGAGTGGTTCGCGCGAAGCAGTAGGTGCAGCGGTGCAGACATCCGCGCATCGGGTTGATTGTCCAGCCGAACGGCATCGGGCTTTTGCCGGGGATCTTGTTCAGTGCGGACTTGGCGAGCACCTCATAGAAGGTGACGCCGTCAAATTCAGGTGTGCGCACCGTACGCACCAGATTGTTGAGCCGCGCCAGTCCGTGCAGCGCGTTGGATTGTTCCTCGCTGATCTGCTGGCCGCTCCATCGCATAACCTAAGTCGAACATAACTACGGCTAGCGCGCAAGTGCCACGCTGCAAAACCAGAAGAGTCAGACGATCCTTATCCGCTGATGAGTCTGTCGGTCCCTGATCACGCGCCCACCACAGCGGTCAGCCGCGACCCAGGATTTCCCCGTGCGTCATCGCCAGCCAGCCGGCAGGATCCGCAGTCCACTGCCGCCAGGCTGCGGCGACCTCCTCCAGATCGTCTCGCGTCGCGATTCCCTTGCCCAGCGCATCCGCCGCGAAGGCCGACTGCAGCACCCGGTCCTCCCACATGGTCCCCCACCACTGCCGATCGGCGTCCGAGCTGAAGCACCATACGGATGCCGTGCTCACCACATCCGAGAAGCCCGCCTGGATCGCCCACGCGTTGAGGTGCCTCCCGGCATTGGGTTCACCGCCGTTGGAGCGGTGCACGCGGGAATACAACTCGCGCCATTTGGTCAGCCCAGGAAGGTCTGGGTACCAGATGATCCCGTCGTAGTCCACCTCGCGCGCCGCCACGACACCCTCGTGCCGTACCACCCGACGCATTTCCCGCAATACGGCGACGGGGTCGGCGACATGCTGCAGCATCTGGTGGGTGTGCACGATGTCGAATTCGTCGTCCGGGTAATCCAGCGCATAGGCGTCGCCGACGGCGAACTCCACATTCTCGACGCCGGCATCACGGGCGAAGGTGCGCGCCTTGTCGATGATCTCCGGTGCCGCATCCACTCCGATCACGACACCCGGGGCCAGCCTCTTCGCGAAGTCCACGGTGATCGTGCCTGGCCCGCACCCCACGTCGAGCATGCTGGCTCCGCTTTCCAGGTGCGGAACCAGGTAGGCAGCGGAGTTGTCCACGGTGCGCCAACTGTGCGAACGCAACACGCTCTCGTGGTGCCCGTGGGTGTAATGCTCTCCCGGATGTTCGACCATGCCCACAGCCTAAGCCGCGGCCCCGTCGGCGGCCCAAACTAGCATGGACCGCATGACGAATCCTTTTTTCGCGCCCAGCACTCTGCCGTTCGAATTGCCTCCCTTCGCGGACATCCGGGACGAGCACTATCGCCCCGCATTCGAGCGGGGAATCGCCGAGCAACTCGCCGAAGTCGACGCGATTGTCCGGAACCCGGATGCGCCGACGATCGAGAACACCCTGGTACCCCTGGAGCGCAGCGGCCAGACACTGGCCCGGGTAGCCTCCGTCTTCTTCAACAAGACCTCCTCAGACAGCAGCGACTTCACCAACGCCCTCGAGGAGGAGATCGCCCCGCTCCTCGCCGCCCACGCGGACGCCATCGAATTGAACCCGGAGCTGTATGAACGCATCTGCGCCCTCTATGAGCACCGCGACGAGTTGGACGCGGATGCCGAGACCGTTTACCTGATCGAGCGGTACTACACCGAATACACGCTCGCCGGCGCGGGCCTCGACACCGCACAGAAGGAGCAGCTGAAGGCGTACAACCAGCAGCTGTCGACTCTCGCCACCCGATTCGAGAAGAACCTGCTCGCCGACACGAACGACCTCGCGGTCGTAATCGACGACGTCGCCGACCTGAACGGACTGACGGAGGGCGAAATCTCCGCCGCGGCACAGGCCGGGAGTGACCGCGGTCTGGACGGAAAATACCTCATCACCCTGGTGTTGCCCACCGGGCATCCGTATCTCGCCAGCCTCACTGACCGCACCGTGCGCGAGCGCGTCATGGCCGCCTCCCGTTCGCGCGGCAGCCGCGGAGGCGCGCACGACAACCGCGAGCTGGTGCTGGAGATCACCCGACTGCGGGCGCAGCGAGCGGAACTGCTCGGTTTCGCCAGCCACGCAGCCTTCGTTACCGCTGACGAGACGGCCAAGACCCCGGAAGCCGTCGCCGACATGCTCGGCGGGCTCGCCCCCGCCGCCGCCCACAACGCCCGTGTCGAACAGGCCGAACTGCAGCAACAGATCGGCGACGAGTTCGAGGTCGCGGCGTGGGACTGGGCGTACTACACCGAGAGGGTACGGTCGGCGAAGTTCGACGTCGACACCGCCGCGATGCGCCCATACTTCGAGGCCGAACGTGTGCTACACGACGGAGTATTCTTCGCCGCAACCGCGCTGTACGGCATCACTTTCACCGAACGCGACGACCTTGTTGCCTACCATCCCGACGCGCGGGTGTTCCAAGTCGACGACGAGGACGGCTTTCCGGTGGGCTTGTTCGTGTACGACCTCTACACGCGCGATTCCAAGCGCGGCGGCGCCTGGATGAACCCACTGATCTCCCAGTCGACCCTGCTTGGGCATCCGGTGGCCGTGGTGAACAATCACAACGTGCCCAAGCCCGCGCCAGGAGAACCAACGCTGCTTACTTACGACGAGGTGTCCACGCTGTTCCACGAGTTCGGGCACGCTCTGCACGGCCTGTTCGCCCGCGTCACCTATCCGAAGTTCGCCGGCACCGACGTGTTCCGCGACTTCGTCGAGTTCCCGAGCCAGGTCAACGAGATGTGGATGCTCTGGCCCGAGGTGCTGGCCAACTACGCCGTGCACCACTCCACCGGCAAACCCATGCCGCAGGAACTCGTCGACAAGCTGCACTCGTCCGAGCAGTTCAACAAGGGCTTTGAGACCAGCGAATACCTCGCCGCCGCGTTGCTCGATCAGGCCTGGCACGCGATCGGCGCCGACTCATCCGTCACCGACGTGGCCGCCTTCGAAGCGGATGCGTTGGCCGCGGTCGGTCTGGACAACCCAACGGTGCCCTCCCGCTACTCGAGCACCTACTTCGCACACGCGTTCTCCGGTGGTTACGATGCCGGCTACTACTCCTACATTTGGAGCGAGGTGCTGGATGCCGACACCGTGGAGTGGTTCAAGGAGAATGGCGGACTCACCCGCGCCAATGGCGACCGATTCCGTTCCCTGCTGCTGGGCGTCGGCGGGTCGATGGACCCGCTGCAGGCGTACCGCGAATTCCGGGGCCGGGATGCGGTGATCGAGCCGCTGTTGAAGCGTCGCGGGCTCGACCTCGCTCCCTGACGCCGAACGAACATCAGCTGACGGACTCAGCAACCAGGTGTGCTGCGACAACCCGTGCAATCTCCTCAAGTCCGAGTTCCCCTTGAGAGACGGCGAGGACGAGGTTGAACTTCTCATCTTGGGTCATCGCGAGGTCCGTGTCGTTGAGATTCAGGAATGCGACCGTGAGCACCCACGACATTCTCTTGTTGCCATCGAACAGCGCGTGATTACGTGCGACAGAACTCATCAGCGCACCCGCCTTGAGTTCGAGACTCGGGTACGCATCCTGTCCGAATGCGCTCGCAACCGGACGAGCAAGCGCAGAGAAGAGCAAGCCCTCATCGCGCACATGCAACCCCATGTGCGTGACCACCCGAAGCGCCTGGTCAGGCTCGAGGTAGAAAGTCACGCGTCTTCGAGTCGCGACAGAAGCTCCGCGTCGCGGTCCAGCGTGCGCTCAACGCTGGCCATGATCCGATCGTTCGCTGTATTCGCCCCGACGAGCGTTTCGACCGCGTGCAGCACAAGCGCGTGTTTGGACATATGCCTCGAATCGGCCAGCCTTTGCAGCTGAGCATCGAGTTCGGAAGGCAATCGTAACGTCATAGCCATGCAGAAATGATACCAGTTTGGTATCAGCTGCGGCCAGAGCCGGCCAGGTCTTCGAGGATCTTGACAACGAACGCATCCGCCGGCATGGCACGTTCGGCGGCGAGAGTACTCAGTCGTGCACTCAGCTCCGCCGGAAGCGCAATTATCAGCCCCTGATGTCGTGTCGGGCTGCTCCCGTCGCGCAGGAATCGGCTGACGACGGGGACGACGATCGTGCCGAGCACGTCGAGAATCGCGACGGTACCCAGGATTCTCATGTAGGTGTCATTGCCGATGTCACCGTCGGTGACTATCTGCGCGATGATCATCCCGGCAAGCACGGCAATCAAACCGACAGTGATCCACAGACTCGTGCGCACCACCGACCGACGCCGCTCGCCCAGAAGCAGTAACAAGTTCGCGTGCGCGAGGCTGGCCGCCAACACCACGGCGATGCCCAACGTCTTCCAGAAGACGGCGTCGGTTTCCGCATCGGTCCAGACCAAGTACAGTCCCATCACGAGGCCGACCGCGGCCGCGAGAATGCCGATGTAGCCGCACCATTAAAAACGGCGTCCCGCTACAGCCAGATCGGCCAGCGCCAGCACACTGAAGGCTCCAATGACGAGAGTCGTCATCATGATCCGTCCCTGCACATCGCCGAAGTCACCGCCGAGTAGCGTCGCGATGCCGACCAGAGCCGTCACAGACAACGAGACAATGATGCAGATGACCGCGACACGTCGAACGGCGCCCAACCGTTCCCCGAGGAAGCCCAATCGCTTAGGCGGACTTTTCATGACGGACCTGCTTGCGCGGCACGATCGTCGGTGCCGCGTTTTCCAGCACTGCCTTCTTCGTCACGATGACGCGAGCGACATCCTTGGTGGACGGCACCTCGAACATAATCGGTCCGAGTACCTCCTCCATGATCGCTCGCAGCCCGCGCGCGCCAGTCTGCCGCAACACCGCGAGGTCGGCGATGGACTCCAGCGCGTCGTTGTCGAACTCCAGCGCGACACCGTCGATATCGAACATGCGCTGATATTGGCGCACCAGGGCGTTCTTCGGCTTAGTAAGGATGTCCATGAGCGCGACCTGGTCGAGCGGCGTCACCGTCGCCACCACCGGCAGCCGGCCGATGAACTCGGGAATCAGCCCGAACTTGTGCAGGTCTTCCGGCAGCACCTCCCCGAACAGGTTGATATCGTCGCCCTTGCTGTGCAACGGGGCACCGAAGCCGATGCCCTTCTTGCCGGCACGCTGCGAGATGATCTCCTCTAGCCCGGCGAACGCGCCTGCGACGATGAACAGCACGTTCGTCGTGTCGATCTGGATGAACTCTTGATGCGGATGCTTGCGCCCACCCTGCGGCGGCACTGACGCAACGGTGCCCTCGAGGATCTTCAGCAACGCCTGCTGCACGCCCTCACCGGACACATCGCGAGTGATCGAAGGGTTCTCCGCCTTGCGCGCGATCTTGTCGATCTCATCGATGTAGATGATGCCGGTCTCGGCTTTTTTCACATCGAAATCGGCGGCCTGGATGAGCTTCAACAGAATATTTTCAACGTCCTCGCCGACGTAGCCCGCTTCGGTGAGCGCCGTGGCATCCGCGACGGCGAAGGGCACGTTGAGCCGCTTGGCGAGAGTTTGCGCGAGATAGGTCTTGCCGCATCCGGTCGGTCCGATGAGAAGAATGTTGGACTTGGCGATTTCGACGTCGTCGATCACGGCATCCGCTGAGGTGATCGTGTTGCGGGCACGGATCCGCTTGTAGTGGTTGTAGACCGCCACCGACAGGGCCCGCTTGGCGGGTTCCTGCCCGATCACGTATTCCTCAAGGAAGGCGAAGATCTCCTTGGGCTTGGGCAGTTCGAATTCGCCGGAAATTTCTTCCCCAGCTTCTGCCAATCGCTCTTCGATGATCTCGTTGCACAACTCGACGCACTCATCGCAGATGTAGACGCCGGGGCCGGCGATGAGCTGCTGCACTTGCTTTTGACTTTTGCCACAGAAAGAGCATTTGAGCAGATCGGCGCTCTCACCAATACGAGCCATCCTCTGCCTCCTCCTGGGTTGGTCGTTCCGCACAACTTTGTAGTGTCGAGCCTAACCTGATGCGGTGACACTGCGATGCACGCGGTCGAATTGAGACACGGCGCGCCGAATCGTCTCGACCTAGACTTGGCGAAGACAACGCTGGAGGCGGGAAACCAATGGGCACACGGTGGGCGAGGTTCGTCCGCGGCTGGGTCATTGCGGTCTTTTCGACGGTTGTCGCGGCGCTCTCGCACTCGCTCGCCGTCGGGACGAGTCCGAGCGTGCTCGCCATCGTGTTGTCACTTGCATTCGCGGGGATTGCGTGCGTCGGGCTGGCGGGCAAGCGTCTGTCGCTGTGGCGGATGTCCGCTTCGGTCGCATTCAGCCAGCTGATCTTCCACGGGATCTTCTCGTCGATGAGCGGACCGTTCCCCGCCTCCGTTGCGCTGGGTCACGTGCACGACGCTGCCCAGACATCCGTCGCCCTCCTTGCCGCGACGCACGCCTCCCACGCCGCTTGGCACTCCGCACCGCTCATGGTGATTGCCCACGTGGGTGCCGGGCTTCTCACTCTCGCAATTCTGCGCTACGGAGAACGCGCCTATTGGGGTCTCGTCGACACGACGAGGATGCTCATCAGAGTGCTCTTCGCCGCCGCCCCGGATGTCACCGTGTGCGCCGCACCCCTCGTGCGCGTTACAGCACGCACGACCTTCATTCCGAGCGATCTCGGAGTGCTGCTGTCGGTGATGCGGTACCGCGGGCCTCCCGCAGCGCGCTCGCTCGCCTGATTCCACACCAGTAGTACGGACGGCAGCCGACCACACACGCGTCGGCGCCCCTGAATCCATCATTTTTTATCGCGCCCCCGGTACTTGAACAAACTCGGTGCGCGGACAAGCCTCAAGGAAACAATGCCTACCAAGTCTGTAACGAAAGTATCCGTCGCCATCGGAGGGGGGATCCTTCTCGCTCTCGCCTTGCCGCTTTCGGCGAGCGCACATGTGACCGTCGCGCCGAATATCGCGACTGCCGGTTCATACGCCCTGATCGACGTGAAGGTGCCCAATGAGTCCGCGACGGCCAAGACGAACAAGATCGAGCTGTCATTGCCAGCGGACACCCCATTCACGAGCGTCAGTTACGTGCCCGTCGCCGGGTGGGACGCGCAATTGGTCAGCACGACCCTTCCCAAGCCGGTCACGATGGATGGCAACGAGGTGACGGATGCCGTCACCAGTGTGGTCTGGACCGCCCAGCCTGGACACGAGATCGTCTCAGGTCAGTTGCAGGTCTTCCAGTTGTCGCTCGGGCGAGTTCCGGATGCCGGATCGGTCGACTTCCCCACGCTCCAGACGTACACGGATGGCACGGTCACGAAGTGGGTGGACACGGCCAAGGGCGCAGAACATCCCGCGCCGGTGCTCTACATCAACGACGCGCCCCCTGCCGCGGGTTCCACTGGCCTCGCCGTCTCGGCGGGCACAGACACCTCGAGCACCGGCACCTCAAGCGCCGGAGCGACGGCCGGTGGAACTCCCACTGCCTCCACGGGTGACGCCGTCGCGCGCGGGCTCGGTGTCGGCGGGCTCCTGTTGGGCGCCGTTGGTATCGTGATCGCGATTGCCGGGACGCGACGCAAGGCGTCGGTCTAACGATGACCACTTCATCTCGGCGACACCGCATGGCGCTCTTCGGCGCGCTGGTGGTTGCTGGGTCGGTGCTGGGGCTCGCAGCCCCGGCACTGGCCCACAACTACGAGATCTCCTCCGTCCCGGAAAACGGCGCCGTAGTGACAACGTTGCCCAAGGAATTCTCGATCACCACGAACGATGTTCTCCTCAATCTCGGTGGGAACGGCCGCGGATTCGCCATGGAGGTGCGCGGACCCGACGGGCTCTACTACGGTGACGGCTGTGTCGAGGTCAAGGGGCCATCGATACTCACCAACGCTGCAGTGGGCGGTCCCGGCACCTATACGATCCGCTGGCAGCTCATCTCTACCGACGGCCACGGCCTATCGGGTACCCAAAAGTTCACCTGGCAGCCGGCCACGGATACCACGGCCAGCCAGAGTGCTTCCGCCAGTCCCGATGCCTCGGCGAGCCCATCCGCTCCAGTCAGCACGGGGTCGGCGACGCCACCGGACTGCCACGGCACGCAGTCCGGTAGCGCCTCCGCCGCACCCGACCTCTCCGGGCCACCAGACGCACGGAACAGCGAAGTACCGCTGAATGACGTGCTCTGGATCGGTGGTGCGATAGTGCTCGTGGGGCTCGCGGGCGTCGTCACCCTGCTCGTCGTCACCCGTGGCAAGAAAAAGGGGAGCCGACCGGCGGAGTAAGCGAGTGCCGCGTACCGGCTCCTACTTGACGAGGGCCGGCAGGTTCTTCCGACTGGTCAGCACCTGGTCGATCAGGCCGTACTCGAGCGCCTCGGCGGCGTTCAGGATGTTGTCCCTGTCGATGTCCTTGTTGACCTGCTCCGGCGAACGGTTTGAGTGGTGCGAGATCGTCTCCTCGAGCCAGGTGCGCATCCGCAGGATTTCGCGCGCCTGGATCTCGATGTCCGATGCCTGCCCGCGTCCGGAGTCGCCCGTGGCGGGCTGGTGGATCAGGATGCGCGCGTTCGGTAGCGCAAGCCGCTTGCCCGGCGAACCGGCGGCGAGCAGCACTGCGGCCGCGGACGCTGCTTGACCGAGGCACACGGTCTGGATCTGTGGCCGGATGTACTGCATCGTGTCATAGATCGCCGTCATCGCAGTGAAGGAGCCACCGGGCGAGTTGATGTACATGACGATGTCGCGGTCCGGGTCCTGGCTCTCCAGCACGAGCAACTGCGCCATGACGTCATCCGCCGACGCATCGTCGATCTGCACGCCGAGAAAGACGATTCGGTCCTCGAACAGCTTGGCGTACGGGTCCTGGCGCTTGTAGCCGTAGGCGGTGCGCTCTTCGAAGCTCGGCAGGATGTACCGGGACTCAGCCGATGGCGCGGCCAGGCCTGACGGCTGCCCGGTGAACATCGACGCTTGGGGTGTGGTGAATTCCATGGTGTGTGCCTGTCTCTATTTCTTCGCCGTGTCGTCGTCGGTTCCGCCGCCACCGATGACATCCGTGGCGAACTCGCGGAGATGGTCGACGAAACCGTACTCCAGCGCTTCCTGAGCGGTGAACCAGTTGTCGCGATCGCCGTCTTTGATGATCTGCTCGACGGTCTTGCCGGTCTGCTCGGCAGTCAGTTCCGCCATCCGCTTCTTCATGTCCAGGATGAGCTTCGCCTGGGTCTGAATGTCGGCCGACGTTCAGCCGAATCCGCCGGACGGCTGGTGCAGCAGCACCCGCGCGTTCGGCGTGATGTATCGCTTGTTCTTGGTGCCGGACGACAACAGGAACTGCCCCATCGAAGCCGCCATGCCAATACCCACCGTGACGATGTCGTTGGGAACGAACTTCATCGTGTCGTAGATGGCCATCCCCGCGGTGATCGATCCGCCGGGCGAGTTGATGTACAGGTAGATATCGCGATCAGAGTCCTCCGCGGCCAAGAGGAGGATCTTCGCGCAGATCTCGTTGGCGTTGTCGTCGCGCACCTCTGAGCCCAGCCAGATGATGCGGTCCTTGAGGAGTTGGTCGAAGATACTGCTGACCAATGCCGGTTGGGCCATGTGTCGCGCTCCATTTCAGTTGTCGCTTACGCAAATGAATCTATAGGAGGTAACGCACTCGTTTGGCGGTGTTCGCCCTGGGCAGAGTGCCGCGCGTCGTG
>JBDSDO010000002.1:0-15748 GCA_039920505.1 Terrimesophilobacter sp. | reverse complement strand
ACGTGCCAATTCCGCTAGCGGCGCACCCGCCAGGATCACAACGTCTGCACCATCTTCATCTACAACCTGTCGGGCAAGTTGCAGGAGTTGAGCTTCGAAATCTTCCTGCACTGAACCAATGTCGTTCAGCGGGTCTTTAAGAGATCGAATGGACGCCAAACGCGAGACGAGCCCATTCCGATCCACACACTCCCGATACCACGCTGTAATCCGGTGTGAAATGGCGACGATCGAAAATCTGGAGCCTTGCAACGCCGCTGTGTAGAGCGCAGCTTCCGTGATGCCGACAACAGGAATATTCACGAATTCTTTCAGGGCCGGCATACCGGGATCACCAAACGCAGCGACGACGACGCCGTCGACTTCTTGATGCTCCTCCGCGATAACCTGAGCAACTGCACTTCCGGCGAAAAGTGATTCCACGCGAGTCTCGATGTACTGCACACCGAACGGCGCGGTGCGCATGATGAGTTCGGTCCCGACACCTGCGGCGCGGCTGGCTTCGTCGTGGATGAGTCGGGAGACATCCTCGCTGGTGTTCGGGTTGATGACAAGGAGCTTCATGGTCGTAGTGCTTTCGTGGCGAGACTTCACTGATAAGGAACGGGCAGACCGGCGCCTGTGGACGGCACAAACTGAACAGCCGCCCACAGGACTGGGGTCAAACGGGCAAGCGCCTGCTGTAATCCAACACCAGCACCGAAGCCAGCATGAGAACCGCGGCTCCAACGAAGTAGAGCAGGGCCCAGGTGTAACCTCCGGTGGCTCCGACGATGAGTCCAATGGCAATCGGCGTGACGAATCCGCTGACATTTCCGCTCAGATTCATAGCGCCACCCAAAACTCCCGCGTTCTTTCGGCCGCCGAGCAGAGCAGGAATGCTCCAGAACAACCCCACCCAGCGCAGGAAAAACAACACCGCAGATAAAAGGACAACGGCAGTGATGGGGTCACCGACGATAGTCACCGCGACTAGCCCGCCGACGACAATCAAGCTAGATACACCAAGCAGTGTCCGCATGACGAGGTTCGCGGAAGCGCCGCGTGACCTCCACCTGTCGGCCAATCGACCACCCAGCAATTCGCCGACAAATCCGGCGGCAAAGATCACAAACGTACCCCAGCCGACTCCTGCAAGGTCAAACCCCTTGGCCTCGGAAAGGTAAAGGGGACCCCAGGTGAGCAGGCCGTAAAACACGCCGTTGAAGCCCAGCCAGCCGAAGCACATCGCCCAGAAGGACCGGTACTTAAGATAGGGAAGCAGGCCCCGGCGCCCCAACGATCCTGTCGCTGCCGCTTCAGCATCCTCTTCAGCGTGGGCGTGCTCCACGAAATCAATCTCGGCCTGGTTTACCGCATGGTGCTCGCGGGGGTTGTCACGGATGAAGCGCCATGCAACAAATCCGAGTGCTGCAGTAGCGATTCCCGCTACGATGAACGCGATTCGCCAGCTGCCCGTCATGACAATGAGGCCAGCAATGACCAATCCGCCGATTCCGGCCCCCAGCGGTGCACCAGAGTCTAAGATGGTTGCCCCACGCCCGCGCTCCCGGGCTGGCATCCATGTAGCGTTCAGTTTTCCACCGGCCGGCATAATGGCGGCTTCCGAAACTCCAATTGCCGAACGAGCGACAAATAGACTCGAGAAGCTCCATGCCAGTCCTGATACAGCCGTCGCGATGCCCCAACCGAATGCGGAAGCAGTAATCAATTTTCTTGGTCCAAAGCGATCGATCAAGTAACCAGCCGGTACCTGCATCACGGCATATGCCCAAAAGAACGCGGACATTAGTAAGCCGATCGCCTCATGTGAAAGATTGAATTCTTTCCCAATCAGCGGCATCGCCACCGAAATCGAGCCGCGGTCGACGTAATTGACCGTGACGAGGACCAGTAGAAAGATGAAGAGCTTCCAGCGAACTTTTGATGGCTTCGCGTCGAATTGGGCTGGAGAAAGGGGCGGAACGGATGTATCGGGCGCATTAATGGACATCAGAGACTTCCTTGTCAACGGGGCTAATCGCTCAGGGACTTCTTCGCCTAGAGACGGCTAGCGGCGATAGTGTGCTTCCGGCAATGGACCTAGCCCATCGCCGAAAGCTCATGAATGCAGAACTTTTGGGATCCCAAATCAGACAGTAGCAGCGCTTGAGCATTCCCGTCAACAGACAGATTTCTTGCGTAGGTTCAGCCTCATACAAACCTCAAGGCACGGAACCGCATACCGGCGCGATCGCACGAAACAAATAGCGGCAGATCACTGAGAAATGAAGCTGCCAACAGACGCTTGGGTTGTCCCGAATCGTGCGAATTTAGCCAAAAAGATATTCCATCGTGCGCGCCCGGTAGGAGAGGACATGTTTTTGTGCCTCGGCAGCGGCCTTCCTCGGATCGCCCGATTCAATAGCGGCAGAGAGAATGCCATGTTCCAAGTAAACTTGATCGAAGTCTGAAACCTGCCGAAAGATCCAGTGCAGTCGGCCAATCAGCGGAGTCAGAACAAGCTGCAGATTTCTATTCCCCGACAACGAAATAATTTCGTCATGAAATGCCGAATTCGCATCATGCGCGGTGTCGAGGTCCTTCGAAGTTACCGCTTCCCGTGATGCCCGGACAAACCGGCTAAGGTTGCTCGCGGCTCCCTCTGCTACCCGTTCAGCCGCGAGTCGTGAGGCAAGTCCTTCCAACGCTTCACGTATGTCAAACAATTCTTCAACCTCACGCTGGCTGAGCTTCTTAACCACAATGCCGCGAGTCGACAGTGTCTCAACAAAACCTTCCTGATTGAGGATTCGAATGGCCTCGCGAACGGGCGACCGCGATACATCGAATTCGGTGGCAAGATCCCGCTCGACGAGGCGAGTTCCTGATAGATACACACCGGTGATAATACGTGAGCGAATTTCCTGAGCTACGATTTCTCGAAGCGGTTGACCGTTCGAATACAAACTTCCCGATGTCGTCATATTCTTTCTTCACCATAAGTACTCGAACAAAAGCACTGGCGCCCCAAACCAAAGCATCATTGTCAACAACATCAGGGTACCGGGTCTGCTCGTCTTCTCGGATCGGTTGCCGACCGTGCTGACTCGAACCTCGATGACATTTTGCGCCCGCCCGATTCGTCGCGCGCGGTCTTGCTCGGATGGACGAAGACCCGCCCCTAGGTCCTCGCGAGGATGTCCCGGTGGACTCCATGCGCGACACGGATGGCGCATGGGAAATCACGCGGTTCGTGGACCCCTAGCGATTTCGCAAGGGTGTCCCGAGAAGGTACCCAGCGGACCAGGTGCGGCATCCAGATCCAGATCTCTCCATCGGCACACCTTCGGGCGGCTCGCGTGTCAGTCGTCGATTATTGCCACGGCCCGGCACCAGGCACCGCTTCCCTTTCGAATTTTCACGGGGAAGAGCGCGACCTTGAATCCGGTGGTGGGCAACAGATGAAGATTGACGACTTTCTCTGCATGAACGTACTCGACCTCTCGGCCGACACGGTGTACTGGAAAGTACGAGTCTTTGTCTCCCGCTCGGAGTTTGTCTACCATTCGAGGGATCGGAATATCCAGAGAAAACGCGTCCGTTGTGATCATCTTGATGCCCTGTTGGACCAACCAGATCACGGCTTCACCGTTCAGCCCTGAACCGCGCTCGTTGTAGTCCGGCTTGCCCCAATGGTCACCTGCGCCGGTACGCAGCATGACAATGTCCAACGGCTTCAACTGATACGCGAGACGGGCCAAGGCATCTTGAAGATCGGCAACGCCAATGACTTCTCCGTCGTCCTTCACCCCGACGAAGTCGAGCACGACCCCGTCGCCATAACACCATTCAAGCGGCACATCATCGATTGTCTTGGCGGGCATCCCTGCCGTCAGAGGCCCAAAATGCCACGGCGCATCAAGGTGGGTCCCCGCGTGCGATGCGAGTGTCAGCCGCTCAGACGCGGTGCCGGTATACGGCTCGGGCAGCTCGGCGGGGTCGAGGCCCCACTTGGTGCATGTGCTTCGAGCAAAATCCTCGTGATCCCAATACGTGATCTCCGGTGAATTGTATTCGGTGGAAAAATTGTGCAGAGGCACGCTCAGGTCAACAAATCTAACTCCCACAAGACTCACCTAAACCCTTCCAAGATCTTGAGTTCTACTCCTTGACGGTGACCGGTTCCTCGTTTTCCCTCTCACTAGCGATCGCCGCGTTTACAGCGTCTCGCAATGACGTGTCGTTGCGCGAGAGGAAGTAGTGGATGCCGGCACCGATGACCGCCCCGATGGGCCACGAGAATGGTGCGAGCGCGCCGAAGCCGGGGACTAGGGCAAGGACCAGCGAGATGATGGCCGCAATGAAGAAGGAGACCAGCGCCTTAGGGTTCCAGCCGCGGGAATACGTGTAGTGGCCGTCCTCACGGAACAGGCCCAATACCTCGACGTGTTGCTTTCGCAGCACATAGTAATCGATCATGATGATGCCGAACAGCGGCCCTAAGAGTGCTCCGAGACCACCGAGGAAGAGGTTAATGGCTACGGGGCTGTCATAGAGATTCCACGGGGTGATCAGGACCGCGACGATCGCGCTGATCAGACCGCCGGTCTTGAAGTTGATCTTCTTCGGGTACACATTGGCCAGGTCATACGCGGGTGAAACGAAGTTTGCGACAACGTTGATGCCGAGCGTGGCGACGACGAATGTCACCGCCCCGAGCAAAAGCACCCAGACACTACCGATCCGACCGACGATATCCACCGGATCATAAATGTATTCTCCGTAGACCTGTAAAGTTCCTGCCGTCAGGACCACCGAGACCACGGAGAACGCGATGAAGTTCACAGGTAGTCCCCACAGGTTCCCGCGGCGGACCGCTTTGCGGGACGGGGCGAACCGAGAGAAGTCACAGAAGTTGAGCATCAGGGTTGAGAAGTACGCGACGGTCAGAGAAACGCCGGCGAAAAACGCCTGCCATATCCCCCATGGTGCTTCGCCGCCGGGCAGTGCGAAAGAGATGTTCCAGCCGGCCTCGATCAGAATGTAGAACACGAGTATCACCAAAACGACCCAGATAGCAGGGCCCGCCCACTCCTGGTATTTCCGGATCGTTTCCATCCCGTTGCGCAGCAAAAGCAACTGCAGGGCCCACACCAGCAGAAAAGCCAACCATCCCAGCGTCGACTCACCGAGGAAGTCATTAGTCGTCAAGCCCTTCAAGCCGGGCCAGATCTGTAAGAGGAGCACGATCACGGCGCGCGACGCGAGCCAGGTCTGAATGCCGTACCAGGCAATAGCCACAATCGCGCGGATCAGCGCGGGTAAATTAGCGCCGAAGGTACCGAAAGAAATGCGGGAGATGACCGGGAATGGCACACCCGTTTTCTGCCCAGCGTAGCCGGAGAGGTTCACCAGGAAGTAGACGACAAAAATCCCCACGACTAAGGCAAGGAACACCTGCCAGGCGCCAAGACCGAGCGCGAACAAGCCAGCCGCGAAGGTGTAACCGCCGAGAGAGTGGATGTCAGACATCCACATAGCGAAAAGCGAGTATGTGCCCCACTTCCGATGCTCTGCCGGGGCGAGGTCTTCGTTATAAAGTCGCGGACTCACACCCGCGGGGACCGTCGACATGTCAGTTACCTTCCACTCTGAGGGTTTTAGCTTTTACAATGCGGGACTAATATTGCAAATACCGGATTATTGGGGATCAGTTTGGACCGGGAGCTAGCGAGTTGTCAACCCCCGCATTGACTCATAGAAAACCTCCGCGAGACCCTATTCGTTGCCTGATGTGAAATCCTCTGACTCGGCGTGGTTCAAGAATCGGCTGTGGATGGGATACGCCCGTTTCTATGGAGCTGACGATGACGCAGCGGCAGGCTGTGACGAAGTAGAAGGCGCTCGCTTATCGGAGCGCTGACCGGGCGGGTAAGTTCCGGATCCTGACTCAGTTGGTCGAGGTGACGGGGTGGCATCGCGACGGGGAGCCCGATCTGACGGACGCCGGGCCGACCTGTTGGTGCACATCACAGGGTCCCGGTTCCACTTCGCTCGCCCACTCTTGACGACGACGACCGCGCGGTTCTATTATCGATGGCATTCTACGATGCGAAATTTGTCTTTCATAGTTGACCTTTGCGCTGCTCCTTCGCAGTCCCCACGCAAGATCCTTTTCGACCATGACACCAGGAGATACGATGACCGATCCGACGAACGAGGAACTTGCCGCGCAAGATCCCACGGGCCGCCTGTTCAACGAAGATCTTGCTCCGGCTAAGCCCAATGAACGCAAGTGGAACAGTTACATGCTGTTCTCGCTATGGATGAATGACGCCCACAACGTGGGCAACTACACCTTTGCTGCCGGGTTGTTCATCATCGGCCTCAGCCCTATCGACATCACCCTCGGCATCCTCATCGGCACCCTCATCATCTTCTTCGGCTGTTGCATGTCCGGCTTCATGGGACACGCGACGGGCACGCCATATCCGGTGATAAGCCGCATGGCATGGGGCATTTGGGGCGCCAACATTCCGGCACTGGTCCGGGGTGTCGTGGCGATCGCCTGGTACGGCATCCAGACCTACCTCGCCTCGATCGCGCTGAAGGTGCTGCTGTTGCGGTTCATCCCAGGGATGATGCCGCTGACGGAAACCAATGTACTGGGTCTGGACATCGTGGGCTGGATCGCGTTCCTGCTGCTTTCGGGGATCCAGCTGGCGATCGTCTGGCGCGGAATGAACGCGGTGCGGCACTTCCAGGGCTGGTCGGGCCCGCTGATCTGGGCTTTCATGATCGCTTTCGCCGTCTGGATGCTGTGGCAGGCGAAATGGGACATCTCGCTGACCACCGGCGGCGGCGGGGTCGAGTTCTCCGGTGGCGAGCGGATCTACCAGATCGCCGTCGCGGTCGGCCTGACGGTCGGCACGCTGGCAACGTTGATGCTCAACTTCTCCGACTTCGCCCGCTATGCGCCGACCCGCAAGTCGATCGTGCGCGGCAACGCGTGGGGACTTCCGGTGAACTGGACGGCGTTCGCCATCACCTCGGTGATCACCTCCGCTGCCTCGGTCAAGGTATACGGCGCGGCGGTGCTGGACCCGGCCGAGCTACTGAAGAAGGTCGACAACGATGTGATCTTCTTGGTCGGCTCGGCGGTGTTCGTCTTCGCCACGATCGGCGTCAATATCGTCGCGAACTTCGTGTCGGCCTCGTTCGACATCTCCAACATCAACCCGCGCCGAATCTCATTCAAGCGCGGCGGCATCATCACGGCCATCGCGTCGGTGGTCGTCATGCCGTGGAATCTGTATTCCTCACCGGTGGTCATCGCCTACTTCCTCGGTGCGCTCGGTGCGCTGCTCGGCCCGTTCTTCGGCATTCTGGCGGTCGACTACTTCCTTGTGCGCCGACAGGTGTTCAGCACCCGCGACTTGTACATTCCCAACTCGTCATCGATCTACTTCTACAACAAGGGCATCAGCGGCCTGGCCGTGAAGGCTTTCATCCCCTCAGCAGCGATCGCGCTGGCGATCGCGCTGATCCCGGCGTTCTCGGTCATCGCACCGTTCGGCTGGTTCATCGGCGCACCCATCGCCGCAGCGATCTACTACTGGCTGGCCAACGGGAACGTGCCGCTGCGGCCGACGCGAGAGAATACCAGTGATGACCCGCGTGTGCTGGAGCTTGATTGAACCGCTGCGGCGCCCGGATCGAGAGAGGTTGAAGTGCGCATACTCGTCGTCAACGTGAATACGACACAGTCGATGACGCTGGCCATTGTGGCTCAAGCCGAATCGATCGCGGCGGCCGGCACTGAAATCGTCGGGCTGACCCCCCGAATCGGCGCGGTGTCGGTGGAAGGCAACTTCGAGAGCTACCTGGCCGCGATCGCGGTGATGGACTGTGTGCTCGCCTACCCTGAACCGTACGATGCGGTCATCCAAGCCGGCTATGGCGAGCACGGCCGGGAAGGACTTCAAGAGCTGCTCAATGTGCCAGTGGTCGACATCACGGAGGCGGCGGCGGCGACCGCGATGTTCCTCGGGCACAAATACTCCGTGGTGACCACGCTGGACCGAACGGTGCCGTTGATCGAAGACCGATTGAAGCTCGCCGGGCTGGCTGACCGGTGCGCGTCGGTTCGGGCCAGTGGGCTGGCGGTGCTGGAACTCGAGTCCGAGCCGCAGCGGGCAATCGAGGCGATCGTCGAGCAGGCCGAGATTGCCGTGCGCGAGGACAAAGCAGAGGTGATTTGCCTGGGCTGTGGTGGGATGGCCGGTCTGGACGATCGCATCCGGGCTCGAACCGGCGTTCCGGTCGTCGATGGCGTCAGCGCTGCGGTCACCATTGCAGAATCGCTGGTCAGGCTCGGGCTGACGACCTCGAAGGTGCGTACCTACGCCGCCCCGCGCGTCAAGCCGATCGCAGGATGGCCACTGCTTCACGCTGACAGTCTCGATGTGCCGAATGCGGCACCGGAAGGAAGATGAGCAACATGACGGCGGCTAACGCAGCGGAGGAGTCGGCCGATTCCGGCTCCACGACTTTCCCGGCACCGAGAACGTTCGATCTCGTATTCCGTGGACGTCGGATCATGACCACCGCTGGCGAGGTCGCCCGCGAGGTGGGAATCACCAACGGCACGATAGTCGCGATCGAGCCGTACGGCAACAACCTCTCCGGGGCACAGGTCATCGAATTGGCCGATGACGAAGTGCTGCTGCCCGGCCTGGTCGACACGCACGTCCACGTCAACGAACCCGGCCGCACGGACTGGGAGGGATTCGCCTCGGCTACCCGCGCCGCAGCAGCCGGCGGCGTGACGACCATCATCGACATGCCGCTCAATTGCATCCCGCCCACCTGCACGGTCGACGCCCTCGACATCAAGCAAGCGGTCGCGAGAGATCAGGCATTCGTCGATGTGGGCTTCTGGGGCGGCGCGATCCCCGGGAACAACAAAGATTTGCGGCCGCTGCACGACAGGGGGGTGTTCGGATTCAAGTGCTTCCTGCTGCACTCCGGAGTTGACGAATTCCCGCCGCTGGACCCGGACGAGCTCGAAGCGGACATGGCGACCCTGAAAGACTTCGACGCCGTCATGATCGTGCACGCCGAGGACTCTCGCGCCATCGATCGCGCCCCGGCACTGGGTGGGGCGGTGTATGGCAATTTTCTCGCGTCCCGGCCACGTGGTGCCGAAAACATCGCCATCAGCGAAGTCATCGAACGGGCACGCTGGACCGGCGCACGCGCCCACATCCTGCACTTGTCGTCGTCCGATGCGCTGCCGATGATCGCCACGGCCAAGCGGGACGGCCTGCATCTGACGGTAGAAACCTGCCCGCACTACCTCACGCTGACTGCGGAAGAGATTCCGGACGGCGCGACCGCCTTCAAGTGCTGTCCGCCCATCCGCGAGGTCGGCAATCGCGAAAAGTTGTGGCAAGGCCTTCTGGACGGCACCATCGACTGCATCGTTTCAGACCATTCGCCCAGCACGCTGGATCTCAAGGATCTTGAGAACGGGGACTTCGCCGTGGCCTGGGGCGGCATCTCGTCGCTGCAGCTAGGCCTGTCGCTGATCTGGACGGAAGCCAGAACCCGAGACATCAGTTTGGAACAGGTTGTCGGTTGGATGGCGACCAGGCCAGCCGAACTGGTGCGGTTGACCCACAAGGGAAGGCTGGCCCTCGGTTATGACGCTGACGTGTCCGTCTTCGCTCCCGACGACGCGTTCGTGGTGGATGTGACGAAGCTGCACCACAAGAACCCGATCAGCGCATATGCCGGCAAGACACTTTCCGGCGTCGTGAAACGCACCTTCCTGCGCGGACGGGAAATCGACGGGCAAACCCCCACCGGCCGTCTGCTCCGGCGCGGTGACTGAGCGCGCAGTGGGTCGTTGCCGCTAGGCCCTTGACGAGGGCACGCGGAATGCGGTGGCCAATTCGATGATCTTATGGGCGCGGCCAAGCCGGGGCTTATCGCTGCCGTCTCGGATCACGCATCCGCCGGCCTCAAAGTCCGCCAGGAATTTCTCCGCCCATGCCACGTCGGTCGAGGTCGGACTGATCACCTCGTTGACGCTGGGTGTTTGCGCCGCCGACAGGCAGATCTTGCCTGTCATCCCCATCAGCACTGTAATAGCCGACTGTTCCCGCAGAATCGGATGGTTGCCGCCGACCGTCGGGCCGTCGATGGGGCCAGGCAACTTTCCGGCACGACTGGCGACGACCAATCGAGCGCGCGGGTAGGCCATCGCCTCCCTATCGGCGCTCATGCCGGTGTCCCGGCGGAAGTCGCCGCTACCGAACGCAAGCCGGAAGGCACCAGGCGCGCGCGCGATCGCTGTTGCTTCCTCCATGCCCAACGCCGACTCGATCAATGCCACCACCGGTTTGCGGCGCGAGAGCCGGTCGTAGGTGTCACTGACCTGCTCGGCACCTTCCGTCTTGGCCAACACCACACCGAGCAGTCCCGGCGAATCGGCCAGCGCGTCCAGATCGTCCGACCAAAACCCAGAAGTCACATCGTTAACCCGTACCCACGCCTGTCCTCCGGCGCCCATCCAGTCCACGACGTCTGCCCGCGCTTGGACCTTACGGCTCGGGTCCACGGCGTCCTCAATGTCCAGCACCACCGCATCCGCCGCCGACGCGACCGCGTCATCAAATACCTCGCTGCGCGTAGCGGGAACCAGAAGCCAAGAACGAGCCAGTTGCGCCGGAATCCTCCCCTGCTGCACCGCCAAGCCGCTGAGCAGGACGTCCGCACCTTCTGCGACGTCACGCACTTCAATCACCATCGACCAACTTCCGCAAAGCGAAATCCAACTATTACCTTACGATAAAGTCTAAGCGATTTTGCTGAAGTAATGGGGAAACGCCAAAAGAAGTTCCGCAATCGGTGAGGTCAATACGCAACTGAAGCGGGGACGCCGAACGCCGTCGCAAGCTCAATGATCTTCTGCGCGCGCCCGAGGCGGGGTTTGTCGCTGCCGTCTCGAATGACTCGGCCGCCAGCCTCGAAATCCGCCAGGAACTTCTGCGCCCACGCCACATCGGTCGGGGTCGGGCTGATCACCTCGTTGACGATGGGTGTTTGCGCCGCCGAGAGGCAGATCTTGCCTGTCATCCCCATCAGCACGGTGACGGCGGACTGCTCCCGCAGAATCGGATGGTTGTCGCCGACCGTCGGACCGTCGATGGGGCCAGGCAACTTTCCGGCACGACTGGCCACCACCAATCTCGCACGGGGGTAGGCCATCGCCTCTTTGTCGGCACTCATGCCGGTATCCCGGCGAAAATCGCCGCTGCCGAAGGCGAGCCTGAAGGCACCGGTTGCCCGGGCGATGGCTGTCGCTTCCTCCACGCCCAACGCCGACTCGATGAGGGCAACCACCGGTTTGCGCGCAGCCAGTCGTTCGTAAGTGTCGCTGACCTGTTCCGGGCCCTCGGTCTTCGCGAGCATGACACCCAACAACCCTGGGCATCCGGCGACAGCGTCAAGGTCGTCGGGCCAGAATCCGGAGGTCGCATCGTTGACGCGCACCCAGGCGTGGCCGCCGGAGCGCAGCCAATCCACAACATCCGCCCGCGCTTCGGACTTCCTGCTCGGGTCGACGGCATCTTCGATATCGAGCACCACGGCATCCGCGGCAGAGGCTTCCGCCTGATCGAACTGGTCGGGGTGTGTGGCGGGCACAAGCAGCCAGGAGCGCGCCAATTCGGCGGGGACCCGGGCGAACCGCGGCGCGGCGAGCACGACATCCTCCCCGAACGCGCTCTCGAATGCCGAGCCGCCCGCCTGATCGAGGTCCGCCGAGTCATTCATGCTGGCACCGATCGCAGGTGCCGCGTGTGAAAATCTGTGTGGTGCCCATTGAGAAAGGCTAGGCCGCTCGGCGCTAATCCTCCAACCCGGGTGCCGGCCACCTCGTTTCGTTGACACGCGGATGTCGCCTGGCGCACGATAGGGGGAACACAGCGCTCTCGGGCGCTCCCGCTCCAGTGGAGGTCAACGATGACGAAAAGTGCAACAAACAGCTTCGGGGCGCGCGACACCCTCACGGTAGGGACCAAGTCTTACGAGATATTCCGGTTGGACAAAGTGCCGGGGTCGGAGCGTCTGCCGTACAGCCTCAAGGTGTTGCTGGAGAATCTGCTCCGGAACGAAGACGGGGTGCTGGTCACCGCCGACCAGGTGCGTGCCGTTGCCGGATGGGATCCTACCGCCGACCATGGAGCCGAGATCCAATACACTCCGGCGCGGGTGCTGCTGCAGGACTTCACGGGCGTGCCGTGTGTCGTCGACCTCGTCGCGATGCGGGATGCGATGGCGGCCTTCGATGGTGATCCGCAAAAGATCAACCCGCTGATCCCCTCTGAGCTCGTTATCGACCATTCCGTGATCGCCGACTCCTTCGGTGGTTCCGACGCCTTCAAGATCAATGCCGGCTTGGAGTTCTCCCGTAACAAGGAGCGCTACCAGCTGTTGCGCTGGGCACAACAGGCCTTCGACGACTTCCTCGTCGTTCCGCCGGATACCGGTATCTGCCACCAGGTCAACCTCGAATACCTCTCCCGCGTCGTCTTCACGCGCGAGCGAAACGGCGTCACCCAGGCCTACCCTGACACTCTGGTCGGCACAGACTCGCACACCCCGATGGTCAATGGACTCGGCGTGCTGGGCTGGGGTGTCGGAGGTATCGAGGCCGAAGCTGCCATGCTGGGTCAACCCATGAGCATGCTGGTACCGCCGGTGCTCGGTTTCAAGCTCACGGGATCCCTGCCGGAAGGCGCTACAGCCACTGACCTGGTGCTGACAGTCGCCCAGTTGCTGCGGCAGACCGGCGTCGTCGGCAAGTTCGTCGAATTCTTCGGACCGGGTGTGAGCAACGTTCCACTCGCCAACCGCGCCACCCTCGGCAACATGAGCCCGGAGTACGGTTCCACCTGCGCCATCTTCCCGATCGACGATGTGACGCTGGACTATCTGCGGCTCACTGGCCGCCCGGAGGAGCGCATCCGTCTCGTCGAGGCGTACGCCAAGGAACAAGGACTGTGGCACGATCCGGACCACGAGCCGGAGTACTCGAAAATCATCGAGTTCGATCTTGGCACTGTCGAACCGTCGATCGCAGGCCCCAAGCGCCCGCAAGACCGAATCCCGCTCTCCCATGCGCGCAGCGTGGTCGGCGCCATCCTCAACGAGGGCTCCAAGGCGCCGGAGGAACTCACCGGCCTCGACGAGGCTTCCTCCGAGTCCTTCCCCGCGAGCGATCCGATCGCCTTCGGCAAGGTCGGACCGAGCGAACATCCGGTCGACCGCTCCGAGCCGGAGCCGGATCAAGTGTGGCCCTCCAACCCCGCCACAGTGACGTTCCCCGACGGGCGCACCACGAGCGTTGACAATGGTCACGTCGTGATCGCGGCGATCACCTCGTGCACCAACACGTCGAACCCGTCCGTGATGATCGGCGCAGGGCTGATGGCCAAAAAAGCGGTCGAGCTCGGGATCAGCCCGCAGCCGTGGGTCAAGACATCCCTCGCCCCCGGCTCGCGGGTGGTCACCGACTACTACGACAAGGCCGGGCTCACCCCGTATCTCGACCAGCTCGGTTTCAACCTGGTGGGCTACGGCTGCACCACCTGCATCGGTAACTCCGGCCCGCTCATCCCCCAGGTTGGTACCGCTGTCGCCGACCACGACCTCAACGTGAGCGCCGTGCTTTCGGGCAACCGCAATTTCGAGGGCCGCATTCACGCTCAAACCCAGATGAACTTTCTGGCCTCCCCCCCGCTGGTCATCGCTTATGCCCTGGCCGGCACCATGAACACCGACCTCATGGCCGATGCGCTCGGCACCGGCAGTAATGGCGAACCGGTCTATCTGCGCGACATTTGGCCGAGCAATAAAGAGGTACAGGATGTCGTCGACGACGTGCTCGAAGCCGACATGTTCTCCAAAGGTTACGCAAACGTCTTCGACGGCGATGCCAACTGGCAGGGCCTGGACATCCCCTCTGCCAACATGTTCGCGTGGGACGATACCTCCACCTACGTTCGCCAGCCTCCGTACTTCGAGGGGATGCCGCGCGAGCCGGAACCGTTGCAGGACATCTCGGATGCCCGGGTGCTCGCCCTGCTCGGCGACTCGGTCACGACGGACCACATCTCGCCTGCCGGGCAGATCAAGCACGACTCACCAGCCGGTCGCTACCTGCAGCAACACGGGGTCAAACCAGGAGACTTCAACTCGTACGGCTCGAGGCGCGGCAACCACGAGGTGATGATCCGAGGAACGTTCGCCAACATCCGACTGCGCAACCAGTTGGTGCCGGATGTCACGGGCGGGTTCACGAGGCACCTGCCCGACGGCGAGCAGATGAGCATCTTCGACGCGTCGACCCGCTATATCGCTGACGGTGTTCCGCTCCTCGTGATCGCCGGTAGCGAATATGGTTCGGGTTCATCCAGGGACTGGGCTGCCAAGGGCACCCTGCTGCTCGGTGTGAAGGTCGTGCTGGCGGCATCCTACGAACGGATCCACCGCTCGAACCTCATCGGCATGGGTGTGTTGCCGTTGCAGTTCCAGCCCGGTGACACCGCCGAAAGCCTGGGTCTTACCGGCGAAGAGACCTTCTCGGTCACCGGTCTGGCCGGTTCCGAAGACATCCCCCACGAGGTAACGGTCACCGTGCACACGGATGCTGGCGACTCGCGCGAGTTCACTGCGGTAGTACGCATCGACACCCCGGCGGAGGCAGCTTACTTCCGCCACGGTGGCATCCTTCAGTACGTGCTCCGCAGCCTGCTCGACTAATAGTCCGCCAACGACCACAACCCGGGCACACACGTCGAGCGCGTGCAAAATCTCCTCCGCTAGTCACCGGTCGGGATGTGCCGCACGACGAGTACCGGGCAGTGCGCGTGTGTAGCGCACGCCGCGCTCACCGACCCGAGCAGCAGGCCGGTGAAGCCGCCGAGGCCACGGCTGCCAACGACGAGCATGTCGGCAGTGGTGCTTTCGTCGATGAGAACGGATGCCGGTTGCCCCTGCCGCACCACCGTCCGCAGCCCGGCGGGGCGGGTGTCGCCATATGCGCGGGTCAGCGATTCCTCGAGCACCTGCGCGGCGTCTTTCTCCGGTGACCACTCCAGGGCAATGAACGTGTCGTATGCCGGCGGGTACCGCCAGCAGGCTACCGCCGTCACCGTTGCTCCCAGGGCGCCTCCCATCGTGGCGGCCTGACGCAACGCCTCGATCGAGGGATCCGACCCGTCCACACCGACAACAATGGTGCCGTCGCCGAGACGCGAGACGGGTGTGTCACGGCCGTCTGACATGCCGGGGCGGTCCGGCCGGTCAGTCATCGGCGCTCAGCCCGATCCTGCTTATCACCATGGATACGAGTGCTCATGATGCCGAGCCTAGTGCGACCTGTGCGGCGCGACCAGGCCGCTTAAGCAGAGGGTTGGTCAGTAGAGTGAGAGAGTGCTCGTCGATGTGCTCATTCTGGCCGGAGGTCGGTCGTCCCGCCTGGATGGCGTGCCGAAGGCTCAGCTCCGCGTGAAAAACCGCACTCTGCTCGAGCAGACTCTTGCCGCCGTGACCGCCCAGCCGATGACCGGGCCCGCGCGTTCGGCGCCCACGATGACGGGATACCCTGCGACGGTGCATCCCGTGTCGGTGCGCCGGGTCGTCGTCGTGGGCGACGTGTCCAGCGCGCCCCTTCCGCCCGGGGTGATTGTGACCC
>JBDSDO010000001.1:0-10333 GCA_039920505.1 Terrimesophilobacter sp. | reverse complement strand
GTTCTCGTCCATGCCGACGAGGTGCGCGCCGTGACCGCGGAGAGACCCGTAGCGGCCCGTACTCGGCAGTGCCCGTCGAGGCACGGCTGGCGGGAACGGCGTATTTCCGTCGTTTTTGGACGCGTTTATGGACGCATCGGGCAGTTTGAGCGTGCGAGGGAACAAAATAACCCCCTGAATTCCGTGGAATTCAGGGGGTTAGACGCTCCCCGACCAAGACTCGAACTTGGAACCTGCAGGTTAACAGCCGGCTGCTCTGCCAATTGAGCTATCGAGGATTACTGGCACAGTTTGCTACTCTAGCAAACCCTTTTTCGTCACATCATTATCTCATGACTTGGCAGGGCAGTGCATCACCGGCAGTCACGCCACTGGACACAGAAACGTCGGCGACGGCACCGGCTCCGGCTCCCGCACCGGTCTTGGGATGCCATCGCCATCGATCCGGAAACTTGTCACGGTGCTGGAGCGCTGGTTCGCCACATACAGCATGTCGCCCACCAGCGTGAGGTTCCGCGGCCAGTCCCCACCGCAGGAGACGTCGGCCACTGGCGACAGATCGCTGGTGCGAATGACGACGATCCGGTTGGAGCCGCGAAGCCCCGAGTACAGGAATCGGCCATCGTCGCTGAGCTGAAGCCCCGCACCGTGGTCACCCTCTACCGGCTCCGCGACAGCCTGCCCGGAGGCCACAATCGACACACCATCGACGCGCACCTTCAGTGCGAACACGGATGCCGCCAGCTCGCCGATGACGTACACCAGCGAACCGTCACCGCCAGCCGGCGCCGCGAAGTCGCGCGGACCCGTGCCCGGCGGCAGGTCGAGCGATCCGGTCCGGGTCAACAACCCGTCGTGCCGGTGATGGAAATGAACTTGGTCGAGACCGAGATCCGCGGTGAGAACACTGGCACCGGGCACGCTCGGACCGAGGAACGTGGAGTGCGCGTGCGGGCCGTCCTGCTCCGGCTTCGGCCCCCGGCCGCTGGCGCTCAGGGACTGCGCCACCGTGCCGATGGTTCCATCTGCATTCAGCGGGAAAACATCGACCACGCCGCTACCGTAGTTGGCGACGTACAGCCAGCGCTCGGCCACGGCGAGGTGACACGGCGCCGGACCGCTGGTGTTCTGCCCGCCGAGCGGAACCAACTCGAACCCACCGGCCTCGAACCCACCGGCCCGGGAGAACGCCTCGACCCGCGCGTTCGCCTCGTCGACCGCATACACGGCGCGTCCGCCCGCACCGTTCGCGACGAACGACGGGGACGAGGCAGTCGCCGCCAGTCCCAGGTACTGCAGGCTGCCGTCAGCGCGCGGCCGCAGCGCACCGATCCCCTGCCCCGCGCCCTGCGAACCGGTGTAGCAGCCAGCCCACAACAACGACGGGCGCACCATCAGTAACCCTTCGCCGGGTCGACGACTCCTTCGAAGCGCCCGTCACCCAGCATGGCGCGCACGTTGGTGCGGATGCGCTCAGCCAGCAACGGCGCGGTCATGTACGGGGTGTCCGCGCTGTGCGGGGTGATGATGACCCTCGGTTCGTCCCAGAGCGGATGCCCGTCCGGCAACGGCTCCGGGTCAGTCACATCCAACCCCGCGCCGGCAATCGTGCCGGTGGCAAGGCCGGCGACCAACGCATCCGTGTCGATCAGTGCGCCGCGGGCGATGTTCACCAGCACCGCCGTCGGCTTCATCGACTCGAGCTGCGCGGCCCCAATGAGATGCCGCGTCTCGGAGGTGGATGCTGCAGCGACGACGACAACGTCCGCCTCCGGGAGCACCTCATCCAGCCGATCGACCGTCAGGGTGCGCTCGGCACCGGCGAGCTCCTCGGCGCTGCGCCGCACGACGGTGATGTGTGTGCCGAACGGCGCGAGAAGCCGGATCAATTCGACGGCAATTCCGCCGGCGCCGATGATGACCACGTTCAGGCCGAACAGGGAGACCCCCTCGGCGACGCGGGACCAGCTACGCGCTCGCACCCGGGTCGGGATCACCCGAAGCAACGCGAGCGTCAGGGTCAGCGCGTGTTCCGCGACCGGCTGAGAATAGGCACCCTTGGCGCTGGTCCACAGCGGCCGCGCCGTGCCGGCAAACGGCTTCAGCACAGGTGCGAAGGCGTCAATGCCCGACCACGGCAACTGCACCCATTCCACCTGCGGGTTCTGCTCGAGCAGCTCAGACAGCTCGCTCGCACGCTGGGACGAGAGCCACACCACGCCGCGGGTCTGACTCGACAGCTCGCCAACCTCCCCGCCGCCGGCAATCACGGCATCCACGAACACGTCTTTGGGCCTCGGCAGCACCGCGATGGGGCCGGGATGTGGCCGACGCTCCGCAGGAAGTTCCTCGCTGGGACGGCCGAGTACGGCCCGGTGTTGTTGAGCAGAGCGTTGTTGAGCAGAGCGTTGCTGCGCAGTGGTGGATTCGGTTGTGGTCACTTTCGGCTCCTTCATCCGCCCTGCCGTTCGCGGCTACGCCAGCTCCGGCAGGTACGGGGCACAGGGTCCGGCGCGCAGTTCGTCGACCGACCCGATTCCTATGATTATCCCTCGCCGCATGACGGCCACGCGCGTCGTCACCCGGGTGATGTTCGGGTCATTGCTCACAATGAGGGCGGAAGACCCCCATTCCTCCTGCAGTCGTCGTAGCGTGTCCATCACGGCAACGCGCACGGTCAGGTCCATGCCACTCGTGGGCCCGTCCGCGACAAGCAGGTCGGGTTGCAGGATCAACGCCCGGGCCAGCGCGACCCGCTGCCGGTGCCCGCGACTCAACTCGTGCGGCATGGAAGCGATCGAGGCCAACGGCAGATGCACCGCGTCAACCATGGTCGCCACGATCCCGGCCGCGTCATGCTGACTGAACCGGCGATCGCGATCGAAGATCGGCTCGGCTACGTTCTCGCCCACCGTAAGGTACGGTTTGAGGCGATCGGCGCCGTCCTGCGGTAGATAGCCGATGCGTCTGGTCAGCACCTTTCGCCGATGCGGTCCCATCCGCCGCACGCCGGCACCGAGTACTGCCAGGGTGCCGCCGCAAATCTCCGGATAACCGATGTTCAGCTCGCCGTGCCCGGCCGACAGGGCCACAGCGGCAGCCAGGGTGGACTTGCCCGCACCGGAGTCGCCCATCAGCGCCAGCGCCTGACCCGGGGCAACGTCGAGCGTGACGCCATCGACGGCAAGAACGTGCGAGCGTGCGTTGCGCGTCCGATAGCGAATCGACAGGTCCCGTGCGGACACCGCCGAGCCACGCCCGGGCGCGGCGTGCATTACGGCTCCAGCTCCTGAAGTCGGTGCAGCTCCTCGCGGCGGGCCGCCTGCGCGACCGGATCCGGCACCGGCAGCGATGCCAGTAGGCGCTTGGTGTACGGATGCTTCGGCGCCACCAGCACCTCGGCGCCCGTGCCCTCTTCCACAAGTTTGCCGTGGTACAGCACTGCGATTCGGTCGGCCAGGATGTCGACGACCGCCAAATCGTGGCTGATGAACAGGGCAGCGAATCCGAATTCCCGCTGCAGGTCCGCGAACAGCTCAAGCACCTTCGCCTGCACCGAGACATCCAGTGCGGAGGTGGGTTCGTCGGCAATCAGCAGCTTCGGTTCAAGCGCGATCGCGCGGGCGAGGCTGGCCCTTTGCCGCTGGCCGCCGCTGAGTTCGTGTGGATACCTGTCGCCGAAGCTGCGCGGCAGTTGCACTGCTTCAAGCAGTTCGCCCACCCGGTCCCGGGCGTCCGCAACGTTCTCGGCACGGCCGTGCACGAGGAGGGGTTCTGCGACGCACTCGGCAATGGTCAGCAGCGGGTTGAAACTTGACGCCGGGTCCTGGAAGACGAACCCGATGTCGCTGCGCACCCTGCGGAACTTCCGCTCCCGAATGCCGTTCATCTCCAGATCGAGCACCTTCAGCGACCCGCCGGTCACCCGGGTGAGTCCGGCGATGGCGCGCCCAATGGTGGTTTTGCCGGATCCGCTCTCCCCGACCAGACCGAGCACCTCGCCTGGCCGGATGGTGAAGCTCACCCGATCCACTGCCAAGAATCCGCCCCGGCCGAGCCGCCCGGGGTATTCGATGCTCAGGTCGGTGGCGGTCACCACTGGCACGGTGTCTGCCCACGTCGCCTCACGTTGCGCCGCCCGCTCGGAGGTTTGCACGGTGCCCTGGCCGACGTGCGGCACGGCATCCAGCAGCCGCCGAGTGTAGGGGTCCTTCGGCGCCGAGAACAGCGTGATGGCATCCGCCTCTTCGACGAGTTTGCCCTGGTACATCACCGCAACCCGGTCGGCAAGATCGGCGACAACGCCCATATTGTGGGTAATAAGCACGATCGCTGCGCCGAATTCGTCGCGGCAGGCTCGCAACAGGTCGAGGATTTCGGCCTGAACCGTGACATCCAGCGCCGTCGTCGGCTCGTCGGCGACGATGAGTCCAGGGTCGAGCACCAGGGCCATGGCGATGACGACGCGTTGCTTCTGACCGCCGGACAACTGGTGCGGGTAATAGTCGACCCGCGTCTTCGGGTCGGGAATGCCCACCTTGCCGAGGATGTCGATGGCCTTCGCCCGTGCCTCCCGCCTGGTGTAGTGGCCATGGGCGCGCAACCCTTCGATGATCTGCCAGCCGACAGTGAATACCGGGTTCAGTGCCGTGGAGGGTTCCTGAAAGACCATGGCGACATCGGAACCGCGCACCTGGCGCAGTTGCGCCGTCGACAGCGGGACGACGTCGACCGACGTGCGGCCGTCCTTGCTCGTGAGGATGATGGCGCCGTGCTCGGTCGCCGTTTCGGGCAGCAGCCCGAGGATCGCCTTCGCGGTGACTGTCTTGCCGCTGCCGCTCTCCCCCACGATCGCGAGCACCTCGCCGCGGGCAACAGTGAGACTGACTCCGTCGACCGCGTTGACGGCACCAGCGTCCGTGGCGAAGGAAATGTTCAGGCCAGTGATCTCGACGACGTTACTCATGTGCTGCCCCGTCCGCGTTCAGCCCGAACACTCCCGCCGGCCCGGAGGTGGGTACACCACCGGGGACTACCGCCGCACCTGCGACTTCCGGATCCATTGCACTCTCCGGATCTGCAGCCACCGCCTTCCGCTCCCGCAAGCGCGGGTCGGCCAAGTCGTTGAGGCTCTCGCCGACCAGCGTCATACCCAGCACGACGAGCACGATGGCCAGTCCCGGGAACACGGAGGTCCACCAGATGCCGCTGGTCACATCCGAAATCGACTTATTGAGGTCGAAGCCCCACTCGGCGGCCGAGGTCGGCTCGATGCCGAAACCGAGGAAGCCGAGGCCGGCGAGGGTGAGGATGGCCTCCGACGCGTTAAGGGTGAAGATCAGCGGGAGGGTCCTGGTGGAGTTCCGCAGTACGTGCCGGAACATGATCCGTCCGGTGCTGGTGCCGATCACCTTCGCCGACTCCACGAACGCCTCCGACTTGATCCTGACCACCTCGGATCGGGTCACCCGGAAATACTGCGGGATGAACACCACGGTGATGGAGATCGCCGCGGCCAGGATGCCGCCGATCAAGTTCGACCGGCCGCCCGAGATCACAATCGACATCACGATCGCCAGCAGCAGCGACGGGAACGCGTAGACAGCATCCGCCACGACCACGAGCACCCGGTCCAGCCACCCGCCCAGATAGCCGGATACCAGTCCGAGGAACACTCCGGCGAAAATTGACAGCACGACCGCAACGACGATCACCAGGACAGCCGTCTGCGAACCCCAAATGACGCGGGAGAGCACGTCGTAACCGCCCACCGTGGTACCGAGCGGATGCCCGGGACCCGGTGGAACCTGTGCGCCAAACTGCACGCCACTTTCGTCGCTGAGGTCGGAGAAACCGTACGGCGCCAGAAGCGGAGCGAACGCGGCGGTGAGTAGGAAGATCGCGCAAATGACCAGTCCGGCCACGAGCATCCCGCGTTGCCAACCGACACTTTGTTTAAGTTGATGAACGACGGGCAGACGGGACCACAGGCTGCGCTTGGGTGCATCGGTCGCCATGTCAGTACCTCACTCTCGGGTCAATGAGCGCGGCGACGATGTCCACGATGAAGTTGGTCACCGCGACGATCACCGCGAGAAGCACCACGATGCCCTGCACCGCGACGAAGTCTCGAGCGGTGAGATATTGAACCAGCACGAAGCCGAGCCCCTTCCACTCAAACACGGTCTCGGTGAGCACGGCGCCGCCGAGCAGCAGGGCCACCTGCAGGCCGATCACGGTGATGATGGGAACAAGCGCGGGCTTGTAGGCGTGCTTGCGCACCAGACGCAACTCTCCGACTCCGCGGGAGCGCGCGGCATCCACATAGTCCATCGTCAGGGTGCCGATCATGTTCAAACGCACCAGGCGCAGGAACACGCCGGCGGTGAGCAACCCGAGCGCTATCGCGGGAAGCACCGCGTGGGCGAGCACATCCGTCACGTTGTTGACGTTGCCGGAGGCGATCGCATCGATCAGGTGAATACCCGTCGGATGGGGCAGAAGTTGGAGGTCGAGTTCAGTGCGGGTGGATGCTCGACCAGCGACCGGGAGCCAGTCCAGCCACACGGCGAACACGAGTTTGAGCAGCAGACCGGCGAAAAACACCGGGGTGGCGTACGAGAGGATGGCGAAGACGCGCAGCGCCGCGTCTGGCCAGCGGTCCCGCAGGTAGGCCGCGAGCATTCCAAACGGGATGCCGACGATGAACGCGACGATGAGCGCGTAGAACGCCAGCTCGAGGGTTGCCCCGCCGTAGGTGAGCAGGATTTCGGTGACTGGTCGGTTGTCGCTGAGGGTTGAGCCGAAGTTTCCGGTGAAGACCTGCCCCAGGTACTCGATGTACTGCACGAGCACGGGCCTGTCGTAGCCGGCCGCGTGGATGCGTTCCTGGATCTGATCGGCACTGAGCCGGCCGCCGAGCGCCGCCGTGATCGGATCGCCGATGGTGCGCATCAGCAGGAACACCATCGAGACCAAGATGAACACGGTGGGAACGATCAACAGCAACCGCACCACGATGTAGCGGCCGAGACGACTTTCGCCAACCGACGCCTTTTGCTGTTTTCCCACCGGCGCCACCGGGACGGTATCCGGGTCCACAGTTGTGGTCATTTATTGCCTATCTTTTCGGTTGCGTCAAAGAAAGGGGGCGACCCGCATTGGCGGACCGCCCCCTCGTTGCAACGGCCACAGCGATTGTAGCCTTTGCCGCGCTTCGTACTACTTGCTGAGCACTCCGAAGCGGAATTTGAAGGACGCGTCGAGCGTGTCGCCGACACCCTTCACATCCGTGCCGGCCACCGCAACCTGGGCGCCCTGCAACATCGGCAGTGTGGACAGCTGAGCCGCCACCTTCTCCTGCACCTTCTTGATCTCAGCCAGGCGCTTGCCCTGGTCGGTCTCGACCGCCTGCTGCTTGATCAGTGCGTCGATCTCCGGGTTATCGAAGTGGTTCTTCAGGAAGTTTTCCTTCTGGAAGAACGGCGACATGTAGTTGTCGGCATCCGAGTAATCCGGGAACCAGCCGAGCTGGTACAGCGGGTACACGTCGGCGGAACGATCCTTCGAGTACTGCACCCATTCTGTCGACTGCAGGTTCACAGTGAACAGCCCGCTCTTCTCGAGCTGGCTCTTGATCTGCGCGTACTCGTCACCCGAGCTGGCACCGTAGTGGTCCGGGTTGTACTGCAGCTTCAAGACGACGGGAGTGGTGACTCCGGCATCCTTCAGCACGGACGCAGCCTTGGCGGCGTCTGGCGCTCCGCTGCCGTTGCCGTACATCGACTTCAGCGGTTCGGCGGCGCCGGGCAGGCCGGCGGGAACGTAGGAGTACAGCGGCAGGTAGGTGCCCTTGTAGACCTGCTTGGCGATCGCGTCGCGGTCGATGAGGTCAGCCATGGCCTGGCGTACCGCGAGAGCCTTGGCCGGGTTGGCCTCAGCGGTCGTGGCGCCGAACGGCATCGTGTTGAAGTTGAAGACGATGTAGCGGATTTCGCCGCCGGGTCCGGTGTAGACCTTGACGCTCTTCTCCTTGCTCAGGCTGTCGACGTCTGTCGCGGAGAGGCTGCGAGTGGCAACGTCAATGCCGCCCTGCTGTACCTCGAGCTTCATGTTCGACTGGTCCGCGAAGTACTTGAGGTTGATCGTCGCGGTCTTCGGCGTGCCGAGCAAACCCTTGTACCCGTCGTATGCCTTGAACTGCACGAGTTCGTTGAACTTGTAGCTGGCGATCTCATACGGTCCGGCGAACGCCTTGGCCTTGACGATCGCGTCATCGGTGGTCACCGCGGTGGGAGAGAAGACCTCCTCGTCGACGATCGGGCCGGCTGGGCTAGACAGGATTTGGGGCCAGATCTGATCGTTGGCCGCCTTGAGATGGAAAACGACGGTGGTGGCATCCTTCGCCTCGGTGCTGTCCAGGTTGTAGAGCAGGGTCGACGGGCCGTTGTCGGCGGCGATCTTCAGCTGCCGGTCGAAGGAGAACTTGACGTCGGAGGAGGTCAGGTCGTGGCCGTTGGCGAACTTCAGGCCTTTCTTCAGCACGACCGTGTACTCGGTGGGCGTGGTGAACTTCGCAGACTCCGCGATGTCGGGCTTCACTTCGGCGCTGCCAGGGGTGGAGTTCATCAGGAACGGGAATACATTGTTCATGACGAAGAACGAGCCGTTGTCGTAGGACCCCGCGGGGTCGAGGGTGGTGACCTTGTCGGTCGTGCCGACGATGAGGCTCCCGCTGGAGGTATTGGCGCCGGGCTTGTTGCTGTCTGCGTTGCCGCCGGCCGCGCAGCCGGTGACCACCATGGCGAACACGGCGGAAGTGCCGAGCGCGGCGAGCAGTCGTCTGCTCGCCTTGGATCCGGATGTCATATCCGTCTTCCTCTCTTAGTGCATAGAGTGCACCGCGGGCGCAATCCGGCCGCGGTGCAGAGCTGTATGTCCCTTGGTAACACAAAACCTACGATTTCAGCTAATCGGCACGGAACGAATGGGCAATCTTTACTAACCCGCAACATCCGGCGCAAGATCCGTGCGTTCAGTCCGCTCTCAGTGCGCGACGCTGGCTCTCCACGCTCACCAATGAGCGTTGCACCTCACGGTACTTTTCCTGCTCCGACTGGGCGTCGGTACGTTGTAGCCGCCCGAGCAGTTCGGCCTTGAGCCGCAGCAGATCGCGTTCGATTAGGGACACCGTGACGCCGGTGCAGTATGCGGTCAGCTCACGCCCGGACTGTTCGGGAATCGGTGCCATCCCCAGTTCCTTGACGAGCGCCGAAAACGGTTCAGGGACCTCGGCGATGATGCGATCCAGCCAGCCCTTCGGGTCGATCGGCTCCGAACCGATCGACCCCAAGCTGATCGACCCCAAGCTGGCCGCAACGGCGTCGCGCACCACGGCCAGCGACGCGTTCGCCATCGCCACCTGACTGGCGCGCTGCACGAGGTCGTGGCCGATCTCCTCGGGGTGTTGCAGAATCGCCATCAGTGCGTCCCGCTCCAGACGAGTGGCCGGATCTGCCGGCAATTGCCGCAGGGTCGGTCCCACCTGCGCGGCATCCGGTGCCGACTCTGGTCCTCCGGGGCGGACGGATGCGGCTCGTTCCGGATGCGCCGCCAGGGCGTTCGCCTTGGTGCGAGCCGCGTTCACCGCGCCCTGCACCTCGCGCGGGTCGACGCCGAGCCAGCCGGCCAAGTCGCGGGTGTACCCGGCGTGCAGCGCGCTGTCCCGAATGCCCAGCACCACCGGCGCGGCGGCCCTCAACGCCGCGACGCGACCCTCGACGGTTTCCAGGTTGTGGCCGGCGAGCATCCGGCGGATCATGAACTCGAACATCGGTTTCTTCGCCTCGACCATCCGTCGCACCGCGTCATCGCCGTTGTGCAGCCGCAGATCGCACGGGTCGAGCCCGTCCGGGCCGATGGCCACGAAGGTCTGAGCGGCGAAGCGCTGTTCCTCGGCGAAGGCGCGGCTGGC
This sequence comes from Terrimesophilobacter sp., assembly GCA_039920505.1. Classification (GTDB taxonomy): domain Bacteria; phylum Actinomycetota; class Actinomycetes; order Actinomycetales; family Microbacteriaceae; genus Parafrigoribacterium. Next base: position 360 of record JBDSDO010000001.1, on the reverse strand, counting down.
CGCCTTCTGCCCCGCGGCATCCGGATCGAAGGTGAACACGACTTCGCCGACTCCAGTGGAGTCCGCGTTCGCGACGTCGCCGAGCACCCGCCGGATGACCTTGATGTGGTCGACGCCGAACGCGGTGCCGCAGGTAGCGACGGCGGTGGTCACCCCGGCGAGGTGGCACGCCATCACGTCGGTGTAGCCCTCGACGACGACGACCCGCCGGCCGCGGGAGATGTCGCGCTTGGCCAGGTCGAGCCCGTAGAGCACCTGGGACTTGTGGTACACCGCCGTCTCGGGGGTGTTGAGGTACTTCGGACCCTGATCGTCCTCGAGGAGTCTGCGCGCCCCGAACCCGAGCGTCTGGCCGGTCAC